>NZ_OZ243890.1:2897640-3270280 GCF_965213555.1 Acuticoccus sp.
TCGAAGTCAAACGGCGGGAAGACGTCTTCGCTCGCGCCGTGCGAGGGCGCGTCGACGTCAGCGGTCTCCTGGTCACCGGGGACCACGACCTCCTCGCCGGTCGTGCCCATGTTGAGCACGTCGTCGGCGCCCACGTCCTCCGCCGGGCCGACCTCGACCTGTGCCAGCCGGGTGCTCGCCATGGCGTCGGTCAGCCCACCGCGAAGAGGAGGAGGAGCGCGACGAGAAGCGAGAAGATGCCGAGCGCCTCGGTGACCGCGAAGCCGAAGATCAGGCGGCCGAACTGGCCGTCGGCTGCCGACGGGTTGCGCAGCGCACCGGCAAGGTACTGACCGAAGATCTGACCGAGGCCGATCGCGGCCCCACCGAGGCCGAGGCAGGCGAGACCAGCGCCGATGTAGGCGGCAGCTTGGGGTTCCATGGACGTGCTCCTTGAAGATTGGTGCCCCCGAGGGGCAGTGGACGATGGAGGCGTCGCGACGATCGGCAGCAGGGACTCAGTGCCCCGGATGGATCGCGTCGTTGAGGTAGAGGCACGTGAGCACCGCGAACACGTACGCCTGCAGCGCCGCCACCAAGAACTCCAGCGCCGTGATCGCGAGGGTCATGGCGAGCGGCACGATCGCACCGATGACGCCGATCGTGCCGAGCGCGCTCAGCGAGACCACGAACGCCGCGAACACCTTGAGGGTGATGTGTCCGGCCAGCATGTTGGCGAACAGCCGTACCCCAAGGCTCACCGGCCGCGACAGGAACGAGATCACCTCGATGGCGCTCACCAGCGGCAGGATCGCCACGGGCACACCTTCGGGCACGAACAGGCGGAAGAAGCGCAGCCCGTGCATCCGGAGCCCGGCGATCACCACGGTGAGGATGACCACCATGGCAAGCGCGAAGGTCACCACCAGCTGGCTCGTCACCGTGTAGAAGTACGGGAACATGCCGATGAGGTTCGCCACCAGGATGAACGTGAACAGCGAGAACACCAGCGGGAAGAACCGCATGCCCTGCGCCCCGGTCGACGATCTCAGCATGTTGCCGGAGAACTCGTAGGCCATCTCGGCAACGTTTTGCCAGCGCCCCGGCACGAGCGCACGGCGGCCGGTCGGGATCAGCATGAACGCCACGACGACCGCCGTCGTCGCGACCATGAACAGCGAGACGTTGGTGAACGACAGGTCCACGCCGCCGAAGCGGACGTCGAACAGCGGGTTCACCTCGAACTGGTGGATCGGGTCGAGCCCGCCGCCCTCGGTCGTCGCCACGGTTGCTGGGATCCCTCTGCCTCCGCCCGTCGGCGGGGTGGTTCGATGGCCGCCCTAGCGAGCCGGGGGTCTCTTGCCCGGCTGGGGCGACTGAATCAAGCCCGCGGACCGCAAAACGTTCAGCACGCCGGCGACGAAGCCGAGCATGAGGAAAGCGATGGCGAGCCATGGCGTCGTGCCGAGCCACCAGTCGAGCGCGAAGCCGATGACGACGCCCACAGCGATGGCGCTGATGAACTCCGTAGACAAGCGGAAGGCCGCTGCGTAGCCCGCCAGCGCGCTCGTGTTGGCGCGTTCCGCCTCGGCCCGCTCCGCCGCCTCGCGCTCGCTCAGCGTTCGCTGCAGCCGGTCCCGCCGCGCCTCGAACTCGTCGTTCGCCATCCCAGCCCTCCTTAACGGGACAAGTCATAGCGGCCCTGGGGCAGCTCGGCGAGGGCTCAGCGGTAGGGCCTGCGACCAGAGCCGCCGCAGCGGCAGCCCACCTGCCCCCGCACCTCGATCGTCGCTCCGCGAGGCAACGACCCGCATCTCGTCGTTCGTCGGCAGCTGGATCCCGCGCTCGACGGTGCACGGTGACGGTCGTGACCGAGACGCTCGTCCTCACCAAGCACCGTTGCGTCAATGGCACGGAGGTCGTCCGCGAGGGGCTTCGATCCTCTTCGGACTCGACGATGAGGACGATCCGAAGGTTGTGCAACTACCCGTCGAGCTGACGCTGGTTTCTACAGCCGCCATCAAACAACCGTGTCTTCGAAGGTCCTTGTCCATTCATCGGGCTTCCTATCTATCTCTTTTGCCGGCTAATCCGGCATCAGTAGGAAGGAAACAAAGATGAACCGTTTGCTTGCAACAGTTGCGCTCCTCGTGGCGTTCGTGGTGCCGACCTTCGCGCAGACCGCGATGGACGTAAGCACCATGACGTGCGCGGACTTCGCCGGCATGGACTCCGAGGGTCAGATGGAAGCCATGGAGGCGATGAACGTAGAGATGGCTGCGACAGCGACGACCGGCACGGAAATGTCGGAAGAAGAGACGATGGCGGCCATGATGGAAGAGTGCCAGGGCAACGACGAGATGATGGCGATGGATGCCATGACCTCGGCGATGCAGCAGTAAGGGTAACAGCGCGACCGTTGCGAAGAGGGCCTCGGCCCTCTTCGTCCCGTCCAGCGAACTTGCCGTTCGGCGCCGACGGCGAGGCGTCGGACAACAAGCGCAGGAACCGGATCACCGCTCATTTCGGCGCTCCGCGTGACCGCGGTCAACGACAACGAAAGAGGCTTCGGATCGCCGACCCGCACGTGCGATGAGGGCGGCACGTTGACCGCCGCCAGCATCGTTGACGACGCCGATCAGCCTGCGAGGGCGATGTCCGCCTCCGCGGCTTCGTAGGCCTCGGACGCCGCGAGCCAGGCCTCCTCGGCGCGCTCGCGGGCCTCGATCCACCGCGCGCGCTCCCTCGCGAGGCCGGCGGCGAGGTCCGGGTCGCCGATGTAGAGCGAGGGGTCGGCGAGCGCGGCATCGCGGCGGGCGATCTCCGCCTCGGCCCGCGCGACGTCCCGCTCGGCGGCCTGGATCGCCTTCCTCAGCGGCGCGAGCTGCGCGCGGGCCTCCGCGGCCTCACGCCGGCGGTCCGCCGCGCTCGGCTTCGCCGCGACGCGCTCGGCGTCCGCCTTGCCCTTCCTCGCCGCGCCAAGGACCAGCGCACGGTAGGCGTCCATGTCCTCCTCGAAGGGTCGCACCGTGCCGTCGGCGACGAGCCACAGCCGATCCGCGCACGTCTCTACGAGGTGGCGGTCGTGGCTGATCAGGATGACGGCGCCCTCGTAGGCGTTGATCGCGTCGACGAGGGCAGCGCGCGAGTCGATGTCGAGGTGGTTGGTCGGCTCGTCGAGGATGAGGAGGTTCGCGCCGCCCATGGTGGCGAGCCCAAGGAGGAGCTTGGCCCGCTCGCCGCCCGACAGGTCCTTCGCAGGGGTGTCCATGCGCTCGCCGGAGAGGCCCATCCGCGCGACCCTTGCGCGCACGTCCGCCTCGCCGTCGGTGCGCTGGCGTGCGGCGACGTGGGCGACGGCGGTCTCGCTGGGCGTCAGCTCGTCGAGCTGGTGCTGCGCGAAGTAGGCGACCGCCAGCCGGTCGGCCCGGGTCACCGTGCCGTCCATGGGCGCGAGGCGGCCGGCGAGCATCTTGGCGAGCGTCGACTTGCCGTTGCCGTTGGCGCCGAGGAGGGCGATCCGGTCGTCGTCGTCGACCCTTAAGTTGATGCGCCGCAGCACCGGCGCGCCGTCGTAGCCAAGGACGACGCGCTCGGCGGCGACGATCGGCGGCGACAGGGCGCGGCGCGGGGAGGGGATGACGATGGGCGGCATCGCCTCGTCGAGCACCGGCTCGGGCGCCCCCATCCTCTCAAGGCGCTTGACGCGGCTCTGCGCCTGTCGCGCCTTCGAGGCCTTGGCCCGGAAGCGGTCGACGAACGCCTGCAGCCGCGCGCGCTCCTCCGCCTGTCGTGCGGCGCGCCGGGCCACCGCCTCGGCCCGCTCGCGGCGCTGGCGCTCGAACTCGGCGAAGTTGCCGCGGTAGGCGACGAGGCGGCCCTGGTCGACGTGGAGGATCTGCCGGGCCACGGCATCGAGGAGGTCGCGGTCGTGGCTGATGACGACGACGGTGTGCGGGTAGCGCGCGAGGTAGGTCTCCAGCCACACCGTGCCCTCGAGGTCGAGGTAGTTGGTGGGCTCGTCGAGGAGCAGCAGGTCCGGCTCAAGGAACAGCACCGCGGCGAGGGCGACACGCATGCGCCAGCCGCCGGAGAACGACGCGCAGGGACGCTGCTGCGCCGCATCGTCGAAGCCGAGGCCGGCGAGGATCGAGGCGGCGCGGGCCTCGGCCGAGTAGGCGTCGATGTCGCCGAGCCGCGCGTGGATCGCGCCGATGCGGTCCGCGTCCGTCGCGCGCTCGGCCTCCGCAAGGAGCGCGGCACGCTCCGTGTCGGCGGCGAGCACCGTGTCGATGAGGCTCGCCTCCGTCCCCGGCGCCTCCTGGGTGACGCGGCCGATGCGCTGCCCCTCGGCGAGGGCGATGTCGCCGGCCTCGGGCGAGAGTTCGCCGGTGATGAGGTTGAACAGCGTGGTCTTGCCGCAACCGTTGCGCCCGACGAGGCCGACCTTTGCTCCGGCGGGGACGGTGGCGTCCGCCCCCTCGAAGAGCGTGCGCCCTTCGATGCGGTAGGTGAGGTTGCGGATCGTCAGCATCGCCGGGCTTATGGCGCTGCGAACCCGGCCTCCGCAAGGGTGACGCGTGCGGGGAACGGAGAGTTGCCCGGGCCGGTTCGATGCTGAAAGGAGACCCGAGATGGCGCAGTTCTACTCCCCGACCACGCAGACCCTGTTCGACGACATCCTGTGGCTGCCCCAGGCCGGCGCGAAGGCCGGGCCCACCGGACGGCCGCCGAACTCCTACGCCATCCTCCTGCAGGGCTCCTCGATCCTCATCGATGCCGTCTACTCGTGGACGCTCGATGGCATCCGCAAGATCGCCGACGCGGGGATGCCGCCGTCCGCGTTCGTCCTCACCCACGTGGACGTCGCCGAGCAGGGCGACGCGTTCGAGGAGATCCGCTCCCAGTACGGCTGCCCGATTTTGCTGCACCCCGCCGACCACGGCCCTCGGGCGGCGAAGGCCGGCGTCGCGTTCATGGACCCGCGGGAGGACCGCGCCATCGTCGACGCCCGCTTCGACGTCATCGAGATGCCGTTCCAC
Source organism: Acuticoccus sp. (assembly GCF_965213555.1). Lineage (GTDB taxonomy): Bacteria > Pseudomonadota > Alphaproteobacteria > Rhizobiales > Amorphaceae > Acuticoccus. The sequence continues at coordinate 2,902,662 of NZ_OZ243890.1, forward strand.
ACGCCGGGCTCGATCATGCTGCACACCAACCGCAACCGTGGTGTGGTGTTCGCCGGCGACTCGGCCGTCGCGCCGGGCCCGAAGCAGGACCCAGAGCCGCCGCGGCTCGCGCGCCCGAAGGTGGACGAGGCGCTGGAGGAGGACTTCAAGGAGCAGTGGATGGTGCTGAAGTCCCAACGCCTGATGTCCTCGATCCTGCCGTTGCACGGCACGCCCTACGTCGACCGGCCGGACCTGCGCGACATCGCCATGTCGCTGCGCGAGGGGCCGCCCATGGACCCCAGCGAGGAGGCGAGCGGCGACTACGGCAGCCAGGCGTCCGGCGTCGCCGCCTGACGGCTCACCCGACGCCGTCGCCGGTCTCGCGCTGGTAGTAGATGAGGTCGAGCGCGGGCGCCTCGCCGGCGAGGCGGGTCAGCATCGCGTGGACCTGCCCGCGATGGTGCGTCTGATGGTTGAAGACGTGCAGCAGCACCGGTCCGAGGGGCTGCGTCACCGGCTCGGGCCGGGTGATCGGCGTATAGCTGAAGGTGCCGGCGATGGCCGCATCCGACAGGCCCTCCGCGAAGGTGCGGATGCGCGCGTCGAGCGCCTCGCGCGTTCGGCGCAGCTCACGACGGTCGTCCGCCACGATGGCATCGAGCCGCGTCGGGGCCTCGCCCTCGCCGGTGATGCGGCTCATCCAGATGAGGTCGCCGACGACGAGGTGGTTGAACGTGCCGTGCACGGAGCCGAAGGCCGCGCCGCAGTCGGCCCTGTAGTCCGCCTCCGGCAGCGCGTCGGCGGCGTCGTAGGCGCGGGCGTTGGCCCACGCGTTGTAGCGGGCGAGCATCGCGAACGGGTTCACCGGCGCCCTCCTGTTGCGGCGTGCGCGACCGCCAGCCTATAGCGGGTCGCGACACCTGCCCGCGGACCACAGGACGGCGATGATGGCGACCGAACGCACCTTCTCGATGATCAAGCCCGACGCGACGCGGCGCAACCTCATGGGCAAGATCATCGCGCGCCTCGAGGAGAGCGGCCTGCGCGTCGTCGCCTCAAAGCGCATCCTGATGTCGAAGGCGCAGGCCGAGGCGTTCTACGCCGTGCACAAGGACCGGCCGTTCTACGGCGAACTCACCACCTTCATGGCGTCCGGCCCGACCGTCGTCCAGGTGTTGGAGGGGGAGGACGCCATCGCCAAGAACCGCGAGGTCATGGGCGCCACGAACCCCGCGGACGCGGCGCCCGGCACGATCCGCGCCGACTACGCCCAGTCGATCGGCGAGAACGCCGTGCACGGCTCGGACGCGGCGGAGACCGCGGCCGAGGAGATCGCGTTCTGGTTCGCCGGCCACGAGATCGTCGGCTGAGGCTTCGCAGCCTCGCTGCCCATGCTAGTAGACGGCGGTGCACGGCAGGGAGGGACCCATGGCGACCAGCGAGGCAGCATCGACTGAGGCGACCGCGGGGGCGATGACGCTGGCGGGCCGCAACCTGTCGCCATACGCCCGGCGCGTCGCCATCTGGTGCGCCTTGCAGGGTCGGCCGCTGGAGCGCGCCGCCGTCGCCGCAATGGACCCGGCGGACGCGGCGACGCTCCGAAGCTTCCATCCCGGCATGCGCGTCCCGGCCCTGCGCCTCGCCGACGGCACGACGCTCATCGACACCTTCGCCATCTGCGACTGGCTCGACGAGACCGCGGACGGCGCCCGGCTCGTCCCCGAGCATGGCGCCGTCCGTCGGGACTGCCTGCAGCGCATCGCCTTGGCGCACGCGACCACCGAGAAGATCGTCGCGCTGGTCTACGAGCGCAACCGCAGGCCGGAGGCGCTGCATTGGGCCGACTGGCAGGAGCGCATCGTCATGCAGATCCGCGGTGGGTTCGAGGCGATGGAGGCGGCGGCGAAGGACGGCTTCCACGGCGGCGGGAACCCCGACGGATCCGACATCGCCATCGTGTGCGCCTACCAGATGGCGGGCGTCACCAACCCGTTCCTCATCGAGGACCGTTACCCGAAGCTCGCCGCCCTTGCCGAGCGGGCCATGGCGCTGCCCGAGTTCGCCGACACCTACCCCACCTTCTCCTGAGCTCCTGCCGGCAGGGGGTTGATCAGCCCGTCGACCTCGCACGGGCGAGCAGCATCTCAGCGTTCTTGAGGTGCGGTCGGTCGAGCATGCGTCCGTCCAGCGCCACGACGCCGGCGCCCGGCTCGGCGGCGAAGGCGGCCACGATCCGCTCCGCCTCGGCGACCTCCCCGCCGGTGGGGGTGAACGCCTCGTTGATCACGGCCACCTGCGAGGGGTGGATCGCGAGCTTGCCGAGGAAGCCGTCCGCGGCCGCCTCGCGCGCCTCGCGGGCCAGGCCGTCCTCGTCGCGGAAGTCCGTGTAGACGGTGTCGAGGGGGAGCGCGCCTGCGGCCCGCGCTCCGGCGAGGCACAGCGTGCGCGCCATGGCGAACACCTCCGTCACGCGCCCGTCGGCGCGCCGCGTCCGGGCCACGCCGAGCGCGGCCGACAGGTCCTCGAGGCCCCAGGAGAGGCCCGCGAGCCGGCGACCGGCCGCATCGTACGTGCCGAGGCCGAAGAGCGCCCGCGCCGTTTCGGTGGCGATGGCGATGACCTTGGTCGCGCCGTCCTCGATGCCGGCCTCCGCCTCGTGGACGGCGAGCATGGCGGCAAGGTGCGCGACGTCCGCCCCGGTCTCGCTCTTCGGCAGGACGATGAAGTGGGGACGCGCCGGCATCACCGCGGCGAGGTCGGCGTCCGTCATCCCCGTGTCCAGCGCGTTGACGCGCACGGCGACGCGGCCAGGCGCGTCCGTGGCGGCCTCGCGGGTGAGCTTGCGGGCGGTCTCCTTGCGCTCAGCGGCGACGGCATCCTCGAGGTCGAAGATGACGACGTCGGCCGCCGCGTCGAACGCCTTGGCGAGCTTCCTCTCCGAGTCCCCTGGGACGAACAGCAGCGAGCGCATCAGGCGGTGATGGTCGGCTGGCGCTTCCTCATCATGCCGGTGCGCGAGGTGACGGCGACCACGACGTCGTCCTGGTTGGTCGCGGTGTGCTCGAACTCGACGATGCCGACGTCCGGCCGCGAGCGCGACTCGCGCTTGTCGAGGATCTTCGTCGCCGCGTAGATCGTGTCGCCGTGGAACACCGGGTGAGGGAAGCGGGTCTCCTTCATGCCGAGGTTGCCCACCGTCGTGCCGATGGTGAGGTCGTTCACCGAGATGCCGATGAGCAGGCCGAGCGTGAACAGCGAGTTGACGATGGGCCGGCCCCACTCGGTGTGCCGCTCGGCGAAGTGCCGGTCGATGTGGAGCTTCTGTGGGTTCAGCGTCAGGTTCGAGAACCAGATGTTGTCGGTCTCCGTCACCGTGCGCGACAGTTCGTGACGGTAGACGGCGCCGACCTCGAACTCCTCGTAGTACAGCCCCGGCATCGCGCCCTCCCGCTCACCCGAACCCTCGCCCGAGCGGCGCGAGGGTGGCGTGGCGGGACGGACAGGTCAATCGCCTCAGTAGATGGCGGCGGGCCGGACGATGACCTTCGCGCCGAGCGGCGTGCGGTTGTAGAGGTCGATGATGTCGTGGTTGAGCAGCCGCACGCAGCCGGACGACACGTTGCGACCGATGGAGAAGGCCTCCTGCGTGCCGTGGAGGCGGTAGAGCGTGTCGGCGCCGCCCTGGAACAGGTAGAGTGCGCGGGCGCCGAGCGGGTTGGCAAGGCCCGGCGGCATCCCCTCGCGCCACTGCTCGAGGTCCGGCTCGCGGACGATCATCTCCGGCGGCGGGGTCCAGGTGGGCCACTTGCGCTTGAGTGGGATGGTGGCGGTGCCGTCCCAGCCGAAGCCCGCGCGGCCGAGGCCGACGCCGTAGCGCATGGCAAGCCCGTTCGGCAGCGTGAAGTAGAGGAACTTCGCCGTCGTATCGACGACGATGGTCCCCGGAGCCTGGCCGGTGGGGTTGCGGACCTCCCGGCGAAGGAACTGCGGCTCGAACTTGGTGATGTCGACCGCAGGGATCGGGTACGGCTCGGTGAAGATCGGGCCGTACATCGCGGCGTACCGCGCGTCGATCACCGGACGCATGGGCGCGACCGGCTGCTCCGGGAGCTGGCACGCGGCAAGCGGTAGAGCCGCGGCTCCGAGGACGACGGCGCGGCGCGTCAGCGTCCCGCAAGCGGGCTCGTCCGCTGCCGGCTCGGCGGTCATCGGACTGCTCTGGGGACAAGGGGCCATGGGAACCGACGCATCCTGTACGAACGCCGCCCCTGAGGCGACGCGAACCATTCTCGCGATCAGCTTAACTTATTCCACGGCGACGACCAGCCGTAAGACGGGTTCTAGCCCTTCAACGTCAAACAAATCAGCGTGTTGTGGCGCCCACGGCACGCTTTCACGGCATGATACGTCCGGCGGCGTCACGCCGGGATGGCGAGCTGCTCCGAGGGCACGAAGCGCATGACCTGCTCGCGCATCAGCTCGCGCAGGAAGGCCGCGGAAGGACCCTCTGGGATCGCCCCCACGGTCTCCTCGATCTGCCGCTTCAAAGCGGCGATGGCTCCGCTTAGCCCGTGAGCCGCGACGGCGCTCGGCCGTCCGTGCGCCGCGTCCTGTCCGGTGGGTTTGCCGTGGTCGGCCGGGCGCGCGACGTGGTCGTGCACGTCGTCGGCGATCTGGTAGGCGGCCCCGAGGCCGTCGCCGATGCGGCGCCACAGCGCCACGTCGCCACCGGCGGCCGCCGCCCCGCCGGCTGCCGCGGCGGCGAACAGCACGCCGGTCTTGGCCGCATGGTATGCGCCGAGGTCGCACGCCTCCTCGCTCTCCATCGCCTGGCCCCCGACGAGGCCGGACGGCGTGCCGGCAGAACGAGCGAGGATGTCGACGAGCGGCGGCAGGCGCTCGCCAGCTGCGACGCCGACGTCCGCCAGCGCCTGGAACGCCAACACGATGAGCGCGTCGCCGGTAAGGACCGCAAGCGGCTCGCCGTACGCGGCGTGGACCGAGGGGCGACCGCGGCGCACCGCGGCGTCGTCGAAGCAAGGCAGGTCGTCGTGGACCAGCGAGGCACAGTGCAGGCACTCGACCGCGACGGCCAGCGCATCCGCCACCGCCGGCCGGTCGTCGCCGCAGGCGAGAGCGACGCCGATGGCCAGCTTGGGTCGGACCCTCGCGCCGCCGGGAAAGATCGCGTGTCGCAGCGCAGCGCCCAGCCTCGGCGGAGCGTCCCGCCCGGCGAGGTGCCGCTCGAGCGCCCGTTCCACCCGCCTCGTCACATCCATCTGCAGCCCGCCCGGCACCGTCCCTGGTGGATCAGCCTCGGCCGGCGGGCCGAGCCTGTCAACGCGAGACAGCGCCGCGGCGTGCCGCCGGCGTCAGTAGCGCCTGTTCCGCCGCACCGAGCGGCGCTCGCGCAGCTCCCACAGGGCGAACGTCAGTACGCTGCCAATGATGAGAACGATCTCGAACAAGACAACCGCGTCGATGCCCATCCCCTCGCCCCGTCGTTCTGCATTGCAGCCGCCTGCCGCAGGGCATTTGGCCGCAAGCCGTTGTTCTTCACGTGCGAAGGAAACCCTGTCCAATAACTGCAGGTTCCATATTGACCCCCGCGTCACCCGCCGGAACCGTTCTTGCCGTTGATTACGTTGAAGTATTTTAGGGACGCAGGGTGGCGCTGGGTCTGCTGATCGCACCCGGGGCGAGCTGGCGAACCTGCGGTGGGCTGCTCAACGCATCAGGAGCTCAGTGAGGAGCGTGAGCGCGGCGCCGACGCTGACGTGGCGAACGCCGTCGCGGCCAACGTCGCCGAACCGGTGCTCGTGGTGGAGGACGGCGCCGCGCCCTGCGGCGGCGAAGTGGACGAGTCCGACCGGCTTCAGAGGCGAGCCGCCGGAGGGTCCGGCGACCCCGGTCACCGCGACGGCGACCCCACGATCGCCGGCCGCAGCGCACCCTGCCTCGGCCATCGCCGTCGCCACCTCGCGGCTGACCGCGCCGTGGGCGGCGATCAGGGCGGGCGGGACGCCGAGCCTCACCTTGGCGTCGTTGGAGTAGGTCACGACGCCGCCATCCACGACGTCCGACGAGCCTGGGACCGCGGTCAACGCCGCAGCGACGAGGCCGCCGGTGCACGATTCGACGGTGGTGATGGTGGCGCCGATGCGCCGGGCGGCCTCGAGGCAGGCGGCCGCCCGGGACAGCGTGTAATCGTCGAACATCACGTCCATCTCAGCACGGTCGCGAGGGCCTGGGCCGCGATCCCCTCGCCGCGTCCTGTGAAGCCGAGCCGCTCGGTCGTCGTCGCCTTCACCGAGACCCGTGCGACGGGAAGGGCGACAACCGTCGCGATGCGCGCCCGCATGGCGTCGCGCACGGGCCCGATCTTTGGCCGCTCGCAAATGATGGTAAGGTCGAGGTGGGCGATCTCCCCCACCGCGCGAACCCGCTCCGCGGCGTGGGCGAGGAAGCGGTCCGAGGACGCGCCGCGCCACGCGGGGTCGCTCGGGGGAAAGTGTTGGCCGATGTCGCCGTCGCCGATCGCCCCTAACAGCGCGTCCGTCAGTGCGTGCAGCGCGACGTCCGCGTCCGAGTGGCCCTCGAGCTGCATCGGCTCGTCGAGCGTCAGCCCGCCGAGGATCAGCGGGCCACCGGGCACCAGTCGGTGGACGTCGAACCCTTGGCCGATGGCGGGAACCGGCGCCAACGCAGCATGAGCAGAGGCGAGGTCGTCGACGGTGGTGATCTTGAAGTTCGCCCGCTCCCCGTCGACGACCTCGACCCTGGCGCCGGCTGCCTCGGCGAGCGCGGCGTCGTCCGTCGCTGCCGAGGAGGCCATGGCGTGCACGCGGACGAGGAGGGGGTAGGCGAACCCCTGGGGTGTCTGCGCCTGGGCGAGGCCCTCACGCGGGACGGTGCCGACGACCGCAGCGTCCACCAGCCGCTTCAGCGTGTCGGCGACGGGGATCGCCGGCAGCACCGCCTCCGCGCCCGACCGCAGCCGTTGGATCACCCTGTCCACCAGCGCCGCGGACACGAACGGCCTCGCCGCGTCGTGCACGAGGACGTGGCTCGGCGGGTCCGCCGCGAGGACGTCGAGCGCCGCCGCCACCGAGGCCTGCCGCGTGGCGCCGCCGGTCGCGAACAGCACCTCGTCCGCGCGCGGTCCGGCAGCCTCGCGACACGCAGCATGCTCTCCGGCGCCGACGACCGCGACGACCCTTCGCACCTCGGCGTGGTCGAGGAAGGCATCGAGCGCGCGGGCCACGACCGTGCGCCCTCCTAAAGGCAGGAACTGCTTCGGCGTGGCGCCGCCGAGCCGTAGCCCTCGTCCGGCGGCCAACACCACCGCGTCGGTCACCATGGGGTCCATCGCGCTGACCTAGCGCGGATCGGACGACGGGGACAGACACCGGAACGCGGTCTGCCACGGTCCCGACGGTCGACGCACTTGCCAACTTTCGTGTCATGGTCAAAGCATAGGCAGACGCGCGACGTGCTGGGCTTGGCGATCGCCCGCTCCGCGCTCGCGCCGCCTCGACGGGAAGGTCCGCTGCACAACGATGATGGGTCTTGCGATCGGCGACGTGGTCCTTGCGAACCGTACGGTGCTGGCGCCGATGTCCGGCATCAGCGACCTGCCGTTCCGCCGGATCGCCGCGCGCTTTGGCGCCGGTCTCGTGGTGAGCGAGATGGTGGCGAGCGACCGGCTCGTCGCCCGCGAGGTCGAGGCCCAGCTCAAGGCCGACGGGGCGGGGCTCGGGGTGCACGCGGTGCAGCTCGCCGGCTGCCGTGCGGGCGACCTTGCCGAGGCGGCGCGGATGGCGGAGGCCGCTGGCGCCCACATCGTGGACATCAACATGGGCTGTCCGGCCAAGCGCGTGGTCGGCGGCTGGGCCGGGTCGGCGCTGATGCGCGACGTTGCCCACGCCGCCTCCCTCGTCGCCGCCACGGTCGCTGCCGTGCGAGTTCCGGTGACCGTCAAGATGCGGCTCGGCTACGACCGCGCGACCCGCAACGCGCCGGAGCTCGCCAGGCTCTGCGAGGACGCTGGCGCGACGCTCATCACGGTGCACGGCCGCACGCGCTGCCAGCGCTATACGGGCATGGCGGACTGGCATGAGGTGGCGCGGACGCGGGCGGCCACGGCGCTACCCCTCGTGGTCAACGGCGACATCGACGGCGTCGCGACGGCCCGGCGCGCGCTCGCCGCCTGCGGCGCCGACGCGGTGATGGTGGGCCGCGCGAGCCTCGGCGCGCCATGGCTCGCCGGCGTCATCGGCGCCGCGCTGGCGGGGACGGCACCTCCCGTCGTTCCCCACACCGCGGCCGAGGTCGGCGCCCTCGCGCTGGAGCACCTGGAGGCGCTCGTCGAACACGCCGGGCCGGAGCGCGGGCTCCTCCTGGCGCGCAAGCACGTCGCCGCCTACGCCGATCGCGTCGAGGCACCGGGCGCGCTGCGTCGTGCCGCGCTGACGGCGAAGGGCGTACGCGAGGCACGGGCCGCGACGTCCGCACTGTTCGCGGCGGCCGACGCCACTCGGCTCGCGGCGTGACGGCGGCGCGCAGGGTCGACCCCGCCGCCATCCTTGGAGCGCTGCCGCACGCGGTGCTGGTGCTCGGACCGGGCGACGACATCGAGGCCGCGAACGACGCGGCGCAGGCCCTGTTCGGCGCCTCGCTCGCGCACCTCAGGCGCAGGCCGCTGTCCGCGTTCGTGCCGTTCGGCAGTCCGCTGCTGTCGTTGCCGGCGAAGGTGCGTCAGGCGGACGCCGGGCTCGTCGAGTACCGCGTCGACCTCTCCTCGCCGCGCGTCGGCCAGGGGCAGATCGTGGACATCCACGCCGTGCCGCTGCCCGAGGCTCCCGGGGTCGTCATCCTCACCCTCGACCGCCCGTCCATGGCCGAGAAGATCGACCGCGCGCTGACCTCCCGCGCCGCCGCGCGCTCGGTGACCGGGCTCGCCGCGATGCTCGCCCACGAGATCCGCAACCCCCTGTCCGGCATCCGCGGCGCCGCCCAGCTCATCGAGCCGGCGCTCGGCGAGGAGGACCGCGTCTTGGCCCGCCTCATCACCGAGGAGACGGACCGCATCGTCAAGCTCGTCGACCGCATGGAGGTGTTCGGCGACGCTCGGCCCGTCCGCCGCGCGCCGGTCAACATCCACGACGTGCTCGACCACGTCGAGCGGCTCGCCCGCTCCGGCTTCGCCCGCCGCGTCGAGGTGCGGAAGGCTTACGACCCGTCGCTGCCGCCCGTCCACGCCAACCGCGACCAACTCGTCCAGGTCTTCCTCAACCTCGTGAAGAACGCGGTGGAGGCGGTCGGCGACAGACCGGGCACGGTGACGCTCACCACCGCCTTCCGCCCGGGCATCCGCGTCACCGCGCCCGGCTCGCCGCACAAGGTCTCGCTGCCCCTCGAGTTTTGCGTGAAGGACGATGGGCCCGGCGTGCCGGAGGACCTGGTGCCGCACCTCTTCGAGCCGTTCGTCACGACGAAGACCAACGGCACGGGCCTCGGGCTCGCGTTGGTGGCCAAGATCATCGGCGACCATGGCGGCGTCATCGAGGTGGACACCGGCGCCGGCGTGGGCACCACCGTGCGCGTGCTCATGCCGGCCTACGAGGGGAGCGCGAGGGAGGATCCATGACAGGAACGATCTTGGTGGCGGACGACGACGGCGCCATCCGCACCGTGCTCAACCAGGCGCTGTCACGCGCGGGCTTCGATGTGCGCTGCACCTCCAACGCCGCGACGCTTTGGAACTGGATCGACCAGGGCGACGGCGACCTCGTCATCACCGACGTCATCATGCCGGACGAGAACGCCTTCGAGCTTTTGCCTCGCGTCAAGAAGCGCCGACCCGACCTTCCCGTCGTGGTGATCTCGGCGCAGAACACCTTCATGACGGCGATCCGCGCCTCCGAGCGCGGCGCCTACGAGTACCTGCCGAAGCCCTTCGACCTCAAGGAGCTCATCAACGTCGTCTGCCGGGCCCTCGCCGAGCCACGGAGCCGGCCGCCCGAGCGCGCGCCGGACCTCAGCGAACCGATGCCGCTCGTCGGCCGATCGCCGGCGATGCAGGAGATCTATCGGGTCCTCGCCCGCCTGATGCAGACCGACCTCACCGTGCTCATCCACGGCGAGTCAGGCACCGGCAAGGAGCTCGTGGCGCGCGCCCTCCACGACTACGGCAAGCGCCGCAAGGGCCCGTTCGTCGCGATCAACATGGCGGCGATCCCCAAGGACCTCATCGAGGCGGAGCTGTTCGGCCACGAGAAGGGGGCCTTCACCGGCGCCACGTCCCGCCACGCCGGACGCTTCGAGCAGGCCGAGGGCGGCACGCTCTTCCTCGACGAGATCGGCGACATGCCGATGGAGGCGCAGACGCGGCTGCTGCGCGTCCTGCAGGAGGGCGAGTACACCACCGTCGGCGGCCGAGCCCCGATCCGCACCAACGTGCGCATCGTCGCTGCGACCAACCGCGACCTGCGGCTGTGGATCAACCAAGGGCTGTTCCGTGAAGACCTCTACTTCCGGCTCAACGTGGTCCCGCTGCGCCTGCCGCCGCTGCGCGAGCGCAAGGAGGACATCGCCGACCTCGTGCGCCACTTCTTCACCGAATGCGAGGCGGACGGACTGCCGGCGAAGCGCCTCGACGGGGACGCCGTGGCGGTGCTGCAGGCGCATCGCTGGTCTGGCAACGTGCGCGAGCTGGAGAACCTCGTACGCCGCCTCGCCGCGCTCTACCCCGAGGACACGATCACCCGCGCGCACATCGAGCACGAGCTCGACGACAGCTCCGTCCTCACCGCGCCCACGTCCCAAGGTCCGGCGCAGCCCGAGACGCTCCAGGAGGCGGTGGAGCGCCACCTCAACGACTACTTCGCCGAGTTCGGCGCGACGCTGCCACCGCCCGGGCTCTACCACCGCATCATGCGGGACGTGGAGTACCCGCTGGTGTCTGCGGCACTCGCGGCGACGCGGGGCAACCAGATCAAGGCGGCCGAGCTCCTCGGGGTCAACCGCAACACGCTGCGCAAGAAGATCCGCGACCTCGACGTCAGGATGATGCGCGGGGCGCGCTGACGTCTCCGGCCGGACGGGTGCGCTCGTCGCCAAGGCGGTCGCGCCGATGACCGCCTTGGCTGTCCGCTAAAGGCTCGAGGATGGTCCCGTCGCCGAGCAGCCCGGTGACCCGGGTCGGAACGGCAGATCGCTCAGGAGCGCACGGGTCACGCCCGAGGTGGCGCCGGTCGGGGCACGGATCGTTCGACGCGCTCGATCGTTGAGTGGGAAACTATGGAGCTTCCCATGGACATCGTTCGCATCCTCTGCGCCATCTTCCTGCCACCGCTGGGCGTGTTCCTCCAGGTCGGCATCGGCTTGCAGTTCTGGCTCAACATCATCCTGACGCTGCTGGGGTACATCCCCGGCATCATCCACGCGATCTGGGTGATCGCGCGCCGTTGAGCGATGGGTTGGGGGGCGGCCCGGAGGCCACCCACCCCCCAAAACCTAGACCCTAACTCGGGAAGGGCTCCGTGGACGGCGCGTTGCAGCCGATCGTGTCCGCGCACCGGGTCGGGTGCCCGCCGTCGGCGGCGTTGCTGACCACGACGAACACGGGTCCCACGATCAGGAGCGTCAAGATGGCCAGCGCCGCAAGGGCCCCTACGGTCTGCTGCATCATGTCTCTCCCCCCATCTCCCGCGGGCCATCCAAGCGTCGATCCTTGGATCAACACAACTCCATGCGAAGGGGAAGCGGCGAACGTTGCAACCTTGTCACATGCCTACCGCACGCTTTTCGAACTCGGGACAATTGTTTAGGTCGACGCTCGCAGGACCATGTGGCAACACACGGGCAAACGCTGCGAGCGCCCCTGTCACCCATCGACCGCCATGGATCCGCTGACGCTCTACGACACGCGGACCCGCGCCAAGGTGCAGCTGGTGCCGCGCGACCCGGCGAGCGTGCGCATGTACGCCTGCGGCCCAACGGTCTACGCGCGCGCCCACATCGGCAACGCGCGGCCGCTCATCGTCTTCGACGTCCTGTTCCGCGTGCTGCGCCGCGCCTACGGCGAGGCGTGCGTCACCTACGTGCGCAACATCACCGACGTCGAGGACAAGATCAACGTGCGCGCCAGGGAGGAGGGCGTCTCCATCGGCGAGCTCACTGCGGCGACGATCCGCGACTTCCATGAGGACGTAGGCGCGCTCGGTTGCCTTCCACCGACCCACGAGCCGCGCGCCACCGACCACGTCGGCGACATGCGTACGCTGATCGAGGCGCTGGTCGCCCGCGGGCACGCCTACACGGCGCAGGGCCACGTCCTGTTCGCCGTCGGCTCCCTCGCCTCCTACGGCACGCTGTCCCACCGCTCGCTGGACGAGATGGTGGCCGGAGCGCGGGTGGAGGTCGCGCCGTACAAGCGCGACCCGATGGACTTCGTGCTGTGGAAGCCCTCGCGCGAGGGCGAGCCGGCCTGGGACAGTCCCGCGGGGATCGCCGAGCCGGGGCGTCCGGGGTGGCACATCGAGTGCTCCGCGATGGCGCACCACTTCCTCGGTGAGACGTTCGATATCCACGGCGGCGGCATCGACCTCGTCTTCCCCCACCACGAGAACGAGCGGGCGCAGACCTGCGCGGGCTTCGCGGTGGAGGAGATGGCGAGCGTGTGGATGCACAACGGCTTCCTCCAGGTGGAGGGGCGCAAGATGGCGAAGTCCGAGGGCAACTTCGTCACGATCCGCGACGCGCTCGGTGAGGCTTCGGGTGACGTCCTACGCCTCGCGATGCTGATGACGCACTACCGCCAGCCCATCGGCTGGACGGCGCGGCGCGTCGCGGACGCTCGGGAGCTGCTGCGGTCGTGGAGCGGCGATGTGGGCGGCGACGGCGCGGCGGACGCCGCCGTGGTGGCTGCGCTGCACGACGACCTCAACACGCCGCGCGCCGTGGCGCGGCTCGGTGAGCTGGCCCTCGAGCGCTCGGCCTCGCTCGGGGCGAGCGCCGGGCTCCTTGGCCTCGACCTCGCACGGGTCGCGGAGGGCGAGGCGGCGGCGGCCGAGCGGCGCGCGCGGGCCATCTCGATCGACGTGGACGCGCTCGTTGCGCAGCGGCTCGAGGCGCGGGTCGCACGCCGCTTCGCCGACGCCGATGCGATCCGCGACCGCCTCGCTGCCGAGGGCATCGCGCTGAGGGACGGCAAGGACGAGGCGGGCCGCCCGACGACCACGTGGACGTTCGCCGACTAGAGCATCCTGGGTCTCCTCAGACCCAGATAAGAGGCTCTAGCTCCTCGATTAGGAGCGGTCTTCTTGGGGTTAGGTGGTTCCACCTAACCCCAAACCGCCCTAGGTTCGTGATGGGTCAGAGCCGCCGCAGCGTGGCCTCGCGCGGCTCGCGCTCGGCGGCGAGCGTCGTATGCCTTGAGATGAGCCTCGGGATCACGTCGGCGACCTCGCCGACCACCTCGTAGCTCACCTCCCAGCCTGGCCGTATGAAGCCCGCTTCCCTCATGTGGACGATGAGCGCGTTCAACGGGTCCCAGAAGCCGCGTACGTTGGCAAGGACGATGGGCTTCTCGTGCCGGCCGAGCTGCGACCAGGTCATCATCTCGACGACCTCCTCGAGCGTGCCGACGCCGCCAGGCAGCGCCACGAACCCGTCGGAGCGCTCGAACATCAGCCGCTTGCGCTCGTGCATGTCGTCGGTGACGATGAGTTCGGTGACCTCCGTCAGCATCACCTCTCGCTCGTGTAGGAAGCTTGGGATGATGCCGACGACCTTGCCGCCGTGGTCCAGCATGGTTCGTGCGATGCGACCCATGAGGCCCAACGACCCACCGCCGTAGACAAGGCCGAGACCGGCCTTGGCGAGGGCGACGCCAAGCTCCTCGGCGGCGGCGGCGTAGCGCGGGTCGTGTCCCGTCGCCGAGCCGCAATAGACGCACACGCTCGTCAGTCCCATGGCGGACAAGGCTATCATGCGCCTTGGCGGCACGCACTTGCGTACGTGCCGCCGAGGCGCGGCGTCAGTTGGCGGTGGCGGGCTCGCGCTCGGTCTCGATGGAGTCGGTCTGAGCGGGGTCCGCGTCCTGCGAGGTCGGCTCCTCCGCGCCCGTCGTCGTGGCGTCGCCTTCGGCGGGCAGGGCCTCGGTGGCCGCCGGTGCGGTCTCCGTCGTCTCGATCTCGACCGGCGTGGTCTCGGTCGTCGCAGCATCGCCCTCGGTGGTCGCCGGCACCGTCTCGACGTTCACCTCGGGCTCGGCGGTCTCCACGGTGACGTCCGCGCCCTCCGTCTCGGTGGTGGTGACGACGGGATCCTCCACCGTCTCGTCGAAGTAGCCGAGGTAGTAGGCCCCTCCGGCAACGATCAGGGCGATGATGATCACCGTGATGATGAGGTTCGTGACGTTCATGCAGCGCTCCACAGATGCGGTCCTGGCGACGCCGTGACCGCGGGTTGGAACGTCGCCGGGGGGCCAGCGACGGATCGGAAGGGGGCCGCGCGTCGACGACCACGCCCCCGTAACGCGACCCCAGGGTCAACCGTTCAAACCGAACCCGTCATTGTATGGCAAGTTCCACGTCCGCACCGGCGAGGAGGGCTCCGAGCGCGATGCCGCCGGCGTCCGCGACGAAGCCGAAACCCACCGCTTCGCCGGGGGCGATGGCACCGTTCCAGTCGGTGTTCTGAAACGTGACGCGCGCGCCCTCATCGGCGGCAAGGTGCGCGCTCCACACCTCGGCAACGTCGAACGGCAGCTCGAGGCTCAGCGTCCAGCCGGCGACCGGCGCCTCGGAGGTGTTCCTGAGGACGACGTTGAACAGCGCGCCGTCGCCCCAGTCGTTCTCGAGGATGAGGTCGATGGCGAGCTGCGTCGCGTCCGGTGAGGGCACCGCGCCCCCCGCCGTCCCGGCCGAGCCGCTCGCGACCGTCGCCTGCGCGGACCCGCCGCGGATGGTGGCGCCGTCCGCTCCGGTGAGCTCGAGCGTCAGTCGGCCCGTCCCGTCCTCCACCGGGACCTCCAGCGTCGCCTCCCGCTCGCCGCTGGGGACGACGAGCGTACCGCCGAGCGCCTCCACGGCGCCGTCGTTCGTCGCGAGCCGGTAGTCCACCGTGACGTCGCGCGTCGAGGGCTCAGAGAGGACGACGCGGAAGCGCGCCGCGCCCGCCCCGTCCGGCACCAGCGCGTTGGCGACGTCGACGGTGGGCGGTCCGGCCGGTCGCCGGTCCCGCTCCTCCTCGGCGACGACCGCCGTCCCGAGGGCTCGCTGCGCACCCTGCGCGCTCACCACGAGGTAGAAGTACTCGTCGCCCTCGGCGACGGCGTCGGGTAGCACCGGCACGGCGACCTCGCGGACCCGCTCGCCCGCGGCGAAGTCGAGCGTCCCAGCCGTCGCCACGTAGTCCTCGCCGGCCTTCGCGGTCCCGTCGGCCGTCGCGTACTTGACGTACAAGTCCGCGTCGGCGGGTGCCTCCAGCGTCACCGTGAAGGTTGCCACCGTCGCCGGCCCGGCGGGGTCGTCCTCACGGGTCCTTACAAGGAACGGCTCGAGGAGCTGGGCGACGGGATCGCGCAGCGTCCTCCAGTCGTCCTCGAAGAGACCTCCGGTGTCGCGCGAGTTGGGGTTCAGCGACCACCACATCCAAGGCAGGTCGAGCTCGGTCATGTAGGATGACAGCGCGTCCGCCCAGGCCTGGTCCGCGGGGGTGGCGAGCCGTCCGCCCCACTCGCCGAGGAGGACGGGCGCGACGCCCCCCTCCACGAGGTAGCCCCAGTTCTTGCGCCAGGTCTCCTCGAGGGGCCGGCCGGTCTCAAACCAGGGCTGCTCGTGGACCGACGGGGGGTAGTCGTGGGCCGAGTAGACCAGCTTGTCCGGGTGCGACAGGCGGACGGGACGCTCACGAACGCCCTGCAGGTTGCCGCCCCACCAGTAGGCGTCGCCGTCATGGACCGCGACGCCCTCCACGACGATCAGCCAGTGAGGCGCGACGTCGAGCACCGCCTCGCCGATGCGCTCTGCGGCGGCAGCCCAGTCGGTGGCCGAGCCGTCGCCCCAGGTCGCAAGGTGCGGCTCGTTGATGAGGTCAGCGCCGATCACCGCCGGGTGGTCGCCGTAGCGCTCGGCCATCGCCTGCCACTCGGCGATGACGTCGGCCTCAGTGCGCCCGTCGCCGTACCACAGTCCGTTCTCGTTGGGACCGCCGCCGGGCGTTCCCCTGTGGTAGTCGAAGAGGATCCTGAGCCCGACGGTCTCGGCGTAGTCCGCGATCGCATCAAGGATCTGGAGCCCGTCGAGGCCCTCGAGGTCCGGGTTGAGCGCGAAGTCGATGCCGCTCGGCGTTCCACCGCCCGACGCGACGAGCTCGCCGGAGAATGGCAGCCGCAGCGTGGTGAAGCCGAGGGCGTCGACCTCGTCCATCAGCTCGCGCCAGTTGCGCGCCCACAGTCCGTGCGGGACGAAGATGTCGGTCTCGAGGCCGAACCAGTTCAGCCCATGGATCGTCACCGGACGGCCGGTGGCGTCGACGATGGCAGCCCCGCGGACGGAGTAGGGGGTCGGTGCTGGATCAGCTCGTGCATCGGACGCGCCCGTCGGCTCCGCCACCGTCACAGGGCCGACGGTGATCGACGGGAGGTGCGGCGCCTCGGAGGCCTCTTCCTGAGGCTCCGTTGCGGGATCGGGCGCCTCGGCGACGGCGCTCGGGGGCTCTTGCGCCGTCCGCGCCGCGGCCTCTGCGGCGAGCTCGACGTCGGAGCCCAGGAGCTCGAAGGGACCGCTGCCGTCGACCTTGAGGCCGAAGGCAACGGCGGTCCCTGCTGCGACCAGCTGGTTGTAGGGGGCGGGTCCGAGGACGTAGCGCGTGCCAGTCGCCTCGAGCACGATCGCGTTCCAAAGCTCGACGATCTCGCCCCCAGCGTCGAGCTCCACGCGCCACCCGGCGAGGGGGTCGGCGGCGGTGAGCGTGACGTCGATCACCGCGCCGCCGTCCCAGCGCTCGCGAACGCTCGACTCGAGGGTGGCCTCCGCCGCCGTGTCCGCCATAGGGTCGTCCCTCCCGTAGGACGCGCTCGCCCGCCGGTCCACGTCTAGCGTGCTTCCGTCGGGCGGACAAAGCCACGTGGCGCGGGCTCTTGGCGGGCGTGCGCAGCCGCGCTTGCCGCACCGCCTGCTTTGGCGTAACGATCCGGCCGCGGCGACGTGGCGGAGTGGTTACGCAGCGGACTGCAAATCCGTGCACGCCGGTTCGATTCCGGCCGTCGCCTCCAGGTCCGGCGGGCACGCCACGCGGTCGGACCCTTAGGCACCAGCTCGGAGGCCCCATGGGCGACGCCTCTGTCCTGCGCACGCGCATGGTCAACAACCAGCTGCGCACGTTCGACGTCACCGACCACCGCATCCAAGACGCCATGCTGATGGTGGAGCGAGAGCGCTTCGTGCCGGGCGATCAGCGGGCCATCGCCTACTCCGACGAGGCGATCCCCATCGTGCGCGATGCCATCGGTCGGCCGCTGCGAACGATGACGCGCCCTGCCGTCCTCGGCCGCCTGCTGCAGCTCGCCCGCATCGGCGAGGATGACGTGGTGCTCCTCGTCGGCGCCGGGCTCGGCTACGCGGCCGCGGTGATCGGCGAGTTCGCAAGCTCGGTCATCGCGCTCGAGTGCGACGGGGCGCTCGCCGAGCGCGCCGGGGCGGCTCTCGAGGACGTGTCCAACGTCGTCGTCGTGACGGGGCCGCTCGACGCGGGCTACCCGTCGGAGGCGCCGTTCGACGTCGTGTTCGTCGACGGGGCGATCCTCACCGAGCCGACTGCCCTCCTCGATCAGCTCAAGGCGGGCGGTCGGCTCGTGGCGGTCCACGGCGAGGGGCTCGCCGGCCGGGCGCAGATCTACGTGCGCGGGGAGGAGGGCGTGTCCATGCGCTACGCGTTCAACGCTGCGGCCCACGTCCTGCCGGGGTTCCGCACCGAACCCTCCTTCGTGTTCTAGGCGCTGGCGCGTCCCATCGCATCGCGCGACGCCCTGGCCGGCTTGCCCGCGGCCATGGTACGGTCCGGCATCATCGAACCGCGGGGAGGGTTGCCATGGCCCATCGGCTCACCGAGGACGCCCGGGGCGTCTACATCATCTCCGCCACGCCGTTCGGCGACGACGGGGCGGTCGATCGCACAAGCCTCGACCGGCTGACCGACTTCTACCTGGAGAGCGGCGTCGACGGCATCACCATCCTCGGCGTGATGGGCGAGGCGCCCAAGCTGACCACCGACGAGTCGGCCGAGATCATCGCCCAGGTGCTCGGCCGCGTGGACGGGCGCGTGCCGGTCGTGGTGGGGGTGTCGAACCCCGGGCTCGACAACCTCGTGAACCTTGCGCACGTCGCGATGGACCACGGCGCCGCGGGCGTCATGGTCGCGCCGAGCGCTGCTGCGAAGACCGAGACCAACGTCATCGCGCAGTTCGCCGCGATCGCGGAGCGGCTGCCGGACGTGCCGCTCGTCTACCAGGACTTTCCGCTGACGACGCAGATGCCGATCTCGGCCGCGGCCTTCACGTCGCTGGTGGAGACCGTGCCCTCCGTCGTCATGTTGAAGCACGAGGACTGGCCGGGGTTGCCGAAGCTCACGGCGGTGCGTGCCGCAGCCGAGGCGCGTGGGGCACGGCGCGTGTCGATCCTCGTCGGCAACGGCGGGCTCTACCTGCCGCAGGAGCTCGCGCGCGGCGCGGACGGCGCCATGACGGGGTTCGCCTACCCTGAGATGCTGGTCGAGGTGGTGCGGCGCCACCATGCCGGCGATCGCGACGGCGCGGAGGACCTCTTCGACCTCTACCTGCCGGTGCTGCGCCACGAGCAGCAGCCTGGCTTCGGCCTCGCGGTGCGCAAGGAGATCCTGCGCCGGCGCGGCGTCCTCGCGTCCGCCGCGACCCGCGCGCCGGGTCCCTCGCTGGACCGCACGGGCCACGAGGAGCTGACGCGCCTCATCGACCGCCTGGAGCGACGGCTCGACGCCGGCGGCGTGGCCATCGCCGCGCAGTGAGCCGGCGCCCGGCTCAACCGCTCCAGAGGCGGGCGACTTAAACCGTCTGATCCTGCGCGGCGCGGCTCGCCCACCAGCGCGCCGCGCCATCACGCTGCCGAGGGAAGCCCGCGTGTACCACCCGCACCTCGAGGTGATCGAGCGCGAGTATCGCGCGCTCATCCTCAACAACTGCGCCCTCGACAAGCTGTGGACGGGCGGACGCTGGCTCGAGGGCCCGGCGTACTTCGCGGCTCACCGTGCGCTGGTCTTCTCCGACATCCCGAACGACCGGATGCTGCGCTACGACGAGGCGACGGGGACGGTCGGCGTGTTCCGCGAGCCGGCGCGGCACGCCAACGGCAACACGCGCGACCGGGAAGGGCGGCTCGTCACGTGCGAGCACTCGGGCCGGCGCGTCACGCGCACCGAGCACGACGGCACGATCACGGTGCTCGCCGACCGGGTGGACGGCAAGCGGCTCAACTCGCCCAACGACGTGGTGGTCGCGCCGGATGGCGCGGTCTGGTTCACCGACCCCACCTACGGCATCGACAAGGACTACGAGGGGGCACGCGCCGCCCAGGAGCTCCCCTCGTGCGACGTGTACCGCATCGACCCGCACACGGGGATGGTTCGCGCCGTCGCGACCGACTTCGTGCGGCCCAACGGCATCGCCTTCTCGCCGGACTACCGGTGGCTGTTCGTCGCCGACACCGGCATCAGCCACGTGTCGGGCGGGCCACGACACATCCGCCGCTTCGGGGTGGACGGTGCGCGGCTCTCGGGCGGCGAGGTGTTCGTCGAATGCGACCACGGCGTGTTCGATGGCTTCCGCTTCTGCGAGCGGGGCTACCTGTGGACGAGCGCCGGCGACGGCGTCCGCTGCTACAACGGCGAGGGTGCGCTGGTCGGCAAGGTCCGCGTGCCGGAGGTCGTGGCCAACGTCGCTTG
Organism: Acuticoccus sp.; assembly: GCF_965213555.1. Lineage (GTDB taxonomy): Bacteria > Pseudomonadota > Alphaproteobacteria > Rhizobiales > Amorphaceae > Acuticoccus. Next base: position 2,922,627 of record NZ_OZ243890.1, read on the forward strand.
GGGGATGCGGGCGCGCAACCGGCTCTACATATGCGGCACGTCCTCGCTTTACGCGACGTACCTTGCGACGAACGGGATGGCCTACCCCAGCTGAGGGGTCGTCAATCCGCGCTCGCGCCACCAAGGCGCGCGCTGGGCAGCCTCGGCGGGGGATCGACGAACATGTCGCTCGTGCCGACGTCGCTCAGCACCCGTCGAACGATCTCGTGCACCGCGACCGCGACGCCGGCCGGATCGTAGAAGCTGCCCTTGAGCTGCGTCGCCTTGGCGAGCGCGCGCACGAAGTCCTCGACGTAGCCTGCATCAGGAGGGCTCGGAGCGCGCCAAAAGGCGTCCAGCGGCTGGCCGTCGGTCAACCCCGGCAGGTCATAGATCGCGGTGCCGAGCACCTTGACCGGTCGTCCCGTGCGCAGCGCGTAGAGCCCGACGGTGGAGTTGACGAGGACGACGCCGCTCGCGTGGTCGAGCATCTCCTGAAGCGGCCCGGCGGAGATCATCCGCACCCGCCCGGTCAGCCCGTGCCGACGCTTCACCCGCTTCAGGGTGCGCTGCCAGTTCTCCAGTCCATTGTCGAGGGGGTGGATCTTGACGAGGAGCGAGGCCTCGGCGGGCGCGTGCGCCGCGAAGGAAGCGAACACCTCCTCCACCACCTCGCGCATGCGCCGGTAGGGCGAGTTGTGCCGGATCTGATAGTCCTCCTCGAGCTGCAGCGGCAGCAGGAAGAAGGGCTTGGAGACAGCGATGATGCGGCGGAGCTGGCTGGGTGCGCGGGCGCGGGCGATCTGCCGCCGCACAAGCTGCGGCAGCCAGGACGCGTACTCCTTCAGCGGATGGTTCGGCCGGTCGCGCTCGTAGTGCGGGTACGCCGGGGCGAGCAGGAGCCGGGCCAGCGTGTAGGTCACGTCGCACGTCGCCTCGTGGACGAAGGAGTGGCGGTAGCGGATGACGTTGTCGACGGGCGGCGCGTCCCTGGCGACGCGCTCGATGTGCGCGCGGTCGGTGGGGAACCTCGAGTAGGCGCCCATGCCGCCGGGCTCCAGGGTCAGCCAGTCCGGCCTGAGGTAGCCGTTCTCCACCACGTAGGGCGTCGCCCCGTGGCGCGCCGCGGCCTCCGCGGCGACACGGTGGTAGGGTAGGCGGTCGGCGAAGTAGATCACGTCCGTGATGCGCTCGCGCGACATGAGCGCGTCGAGGTGGTCGTCGAACGCCTCGAGCCGCCCGCGATAGGGGTCGCCCTGGCCGCGCGCGCGCAGCCAGTCGCCGGCGTGGAGGAGCACGCGCGTCACGGGGACGCCAGCCTCCAGGAACGCTGCGGCGAGCGCGTTGAAGAACGTCGTCGGCGGGCCTTGCAGCAGCAGCACGTGGCGCCCGCCCGAGGGACCGGACGATGCTGCGAGCGCGCTGGATGCGTCGGGGTGGACGGGATCGGTCCAGTTCGGCGAGGTGCGACTTTGCAAGGTAAGCGACGCCAGCTAATCGAGGAAGCAACACTGACGCCGGATCGCGCCATGAAGATGACTGCCCTCGAAACGCTGCGCGTTCCACCGTTTGAGAACCTTTTGTGGCTGCGCATCGAGACCGACGAGGGCATCGTCGGGCTCGGCGAGGCGAGCAAGGCGCCGGCGAGCGTCGCAGCCTACCTCCACGAGTGGTGCGCACCGCGGCTCATCGGCGAGGACCCGCGCGCCATCCCGGCGCGACGGGCGAGCCTCGTTCCCTACCTCGGCTGGGGCGCGGCAGGGGTCGAGACGCGGGCGGTCTCCGCCGTCGACATCGCCCTGTGGGACATCCTCGGCAAGGCGACGACGCTGCCCGTCGCCGACGCGCTCGGCGGGCGCGCGCGCTCGTCCATCCGCACGTACAACACGTGCGCCGGGGCGGGGTACATGCGCCGCGCGCTCGGCCAGCGCACCGCGAACTACGCGCTCGGCGCCGAGGGCGCCTACGAGGACCTTGACGGCTTCCTCCACCGTGCCGACGAGCTTGCCCACTCGCTCTTGGAGGAGGGCATTACGGGGATGAAGATCTGGCCCTTCGACGCCGCGGCCGAGCGCTCCGGGGGGTGGGACATCAGCGCCGACGAGCTCGTCACGGCGCTCGAGCCGTTCGAGAAGATCCGGGTCGCCGTCGGCGACAGGATGGACATCATGGTCGAGTTCCATTCCCTGTGGTCCCTGCCGATGGCCAAGCGCCTCGCCCGGGCCCTCACGGAGTACGACACCTATTGGCATGAGGACCCGTTCCGCCTCGACAACCCCGCGGACATCGCGGACTACGCTCCCCATAGCGAAGCACACGTTTGCGTCTCCGAGACGCTGTCCACAATCCATCACTTCCGTGAGGCGCTGGCGACTGGCGCGGTGGGCGTCGCGATGTTCGACCTCGGATGGTGCGGCGGCTTCACCGACGCGCGCAAGATCGCAGCCCTCGCCGAGGCCTGGCGCGTGCCGGTTGCCCCGCACGATTGCACGGGGCCGGTCGGCTACGCGGCTGGGTCTCACCTTGCCATGCACGTGCCCAACGCCCTGGTGATGGAGAGCGTTCGCGCGTTCTACAAGGGTTGGTACAACGACCTCGTCACCGGGCTGCCGACCGTGGCGAACGGGATGCTGACGCTGCATGAGGCGCCTGGCCACGGCATCGAGCTCCTGTCCGACGTCGCCAGCCGCGAGGGCGTCGTCGTGCAGCGCACCACCGCCGCTGACCTTTAAGGGGCGCTCGCCCGTCCTTGTCAGGGGCGCTCGCCCTTTTAAGGGGGCGCTCGCCCGTCCTTGCGAGCGCGGTGGCGGCCGCGTACATCGGGCCTCTTCGAGCAGGAGCTGCGACGTGAGAGCCGAGACCCAGTCCCTCGTAGATGAGATCGAGCAGGCACTCAGCCTGCTGAGGAGGCATCTTTGACTGGGACGAGTCCAACAAACGCCTCGCCGAGCTGAACGCCGCCGCGGAGAACCCCTCGTTGTGGGACGATCCGGGCCGCGCCCAGGGCCTCATGCAGGAGCGCCAGCGGCTCGAGACGCAGATCGCGGTGATCAACACCATCGCGCGGGAGCTGTCCGACGCCACCGAGCTCATCGAGCTCGGCGAGGCGGAGGACGACCGCGCCGTCGTCGAGGAGGCGGAGGCCTCGCTCGTGCGGCTGAAGGCGGAGCTCGGACGCAAGCAGGTCGCCGCGCTCCTGTCGGGCGAGGCCGACGCCAACGACGGGTACGTCGAGATCCACTCGGGCGCCGGTGGGACCGAGTCGCAGGACTGGGCGGCGATGCTGCTGCGCATGTACGTGCGCTGGGCCGAGCAAGCCGGCTTCAAGGTCGCGACGCTGGAGTACAACGACGGCGAGGAGGCGGGCATCAAGTCGGCCACCATCGAGGTGAAGGGCGAGAACGCCTACGGCTGGCTGAAGACCGAGTCCGGCGTCCACCGCCTCGTACGCATCTCGCCCTACGACAGCCAGGCACGGCGGCACACCTCGTTCGCCTCGGTGTGGGTCTACCCGGTCGTCGACGACCGCATCGAGGTGGACATCAACGAGGGCGACGTGCGCGTCGACACCTACCGTGCGTCGGGCGCTGGCGGGCAGCACGTCAACACCACCGACTCGGCGGTGCGGCTGACGCACCTGCCCACAGGGATCGTGGTCGCGTGCCAGAACGAGCGCTCGCAGCACAAGAACCGCGCGACGGCGTGGGACATGCTGCGCGCGCGGCTCTACGAGGCGGAGCTCAAGAAGCGCGAGGAGGCGGCGCAGGCAGAGGCGGACTCCAAGACCGAGATCGGCTGGGGCCACCAGATCCGCTCCTACGTGCTGCAGCCCTACCAGCTCGTGAAGGACCTCAGGACCGGCATGGAGTCCACCGCGCCCGACGACGTCCTGGACGGCGAGCTGACCCCCTTCATGGAGGCCGCGCTCGCTCAGCGTGCCTACGGCACGGAGGAGGAGGTCGCGGACGTCGATTGATCGCCGGGCTCGCGGGGCACCGGCACCGTGTCCTGCGCAGATGGGATCCCGCCGCGCGAACGAGATGGGCGCGCGGCGCCGTGGACCGGCTCGCTCGTGGGAGGGCTCCGCAGGACGGCCGCGTGCTTACGCCGGAGGATTTGCGAGAGCGGTTTATCGTTAGGAAGGCGCCGACCGGACTTCGGCGCTTCCTCGACCGCCATCGCAACCGGGTCGTGCGCTTCCTCGACCACGTCGCCCATGCGCGCCGTCGCCACCCGCACCGAGGAGGATCCGGCGAACTCCTTGACCCTCGTGAAGCTCCGCGATCCGCCTCCGGCTTCGCCGCATCGTGGCTTAGCTGTGATGCGCGAACATCGGACCCGACGCCCATCGACGCCGCTGCCATGGAGCGTTCCGCGCCTTGCGTCGGCAGGTGGCGTGCGGTGGTGCGCTCGAGGGGTCGCAGCTGAAGCCCGCCGCTCAACGGCAGGCGCCGTTCGCCGGCCAAAAGGCGCCTAGCGGACGCGTGCTGACGTGATATCAACCATGCGTTGCTGAACTCGAACGGGCCGTCCCCGCCTTCACGGATCGAGCTTGCCATGCTTGCGACCCTGCTCACCAAGCGGCCGTCCCTCGAGACGGCGATGTCGGCGCTCGACCGGCGGCGGCTGAAGCTGCCGGTCCTCAGCCTCGCCGCACTCTACAAGGACTACGCGAGCCGACCGGTCACGTTCTACGAGATGCCGCTCGGCCCGTGGTCGTCGCCGCTGGCCGACGTGGCCGCGCTCGCCAAGATCGCCGTGTGCGCGCGTCCGAAGCGTCTGCTCGAGGTCGGCAGCTATCGCGGGTACACGACGCTGATGCTCGCCAGGCACACGGACGCGGACGCGAGGATCGTCGCCGTCGACCGGGATCCGCGGCACGGCGAGGCTTACCGGGGCACCGAGTTCGCCGACAAGGTGGAGCGGCGGGTGGCGCAGGTAGAGACCGCAGCCTTCAGGGACGATGCCCCGCGCAGCTACGACCTCATCTTCGTCGACGCCGATCACGCCTACGAGAAGGTGCGCGAGGACACCCAACTCCTCCTGCCGCTCCTCGCACCGAACGGGATCTTCGTTTGGCACGACTACGCCAACTGGGGGCGGTTCTCCCGGACCAACGGCGTCCCTGAGTTGTTGGCCGAGCTCGCCCTCGACCGGCCCATCGCGGCGATCGCCGGGTCGTGGCTCGCCGCCCATTCGCCTGCCTGGGCGCACGGCGCCGATCGCGCGCGCTACGAGGCGGCCTGCCGCGCCGGGGCGGAGAGCGCGGTCAACGCCGACCCTTGGTCCGTCGCCACCGTCAGGGGCTGAGGACGCCTCGCTGAACCGGAGCAGGATGTTCGTGCCGCGGGGTTCAAGACCGGGCACCCGCCGATGAGGCCATGCTTGCCACGGCACGCAATGGGGACTAGGCGTTCAGCGCCCGCTCGATGGAGGCCCCATGGCCCGCTCCTACTCCCTGCCGCTCATTCTCGCCTGCGGCTCGGGGATCGCCCTGATCTCCCTCGGCGAGCGCTCCTCGTTCGGCCTCTTCCAGAACGACCTGGTCGCGTCCCGGGAATGGGGGCGAGAGACGTTCGCGTTCGCCTTCGCGCTGCAGAACCTCGTGTGGGGCCTCGGTCAGCCCATCGCGGGGGCGCTCGCGGACCGCTACGGCTCGGCGCGCGTCCTCGCCGTCGGCGGCCTCGCCTACGCGCTCGCCCTCGTGGGGACGGTGCACGTGGAGGGCGCGCTCGCGACGCACGTGATGTTCGGCGTGCTCCTCGGGCTCGCGATGTCGGCGAGCTCGTTCACCATCGTCCTGTCCGCGTTCGGGCGCCTGGTCACTCCGGCCAAGCGCTCGCTCGCCTTCGGCGTCGGCACCGCGGCGGGCTCGCTCGGCATGTTCGTGTTCGGTCCGCTCGGCGCGGTCCTGATCAGCAACGGCGGATGGGCCCAGGCGATGCTGATCTTCGCCGTCATCTCGCTCCTCGTCGTGCCGCTCGCGATCCCGCTGCAGGGGCGGGCGCCCGAGGGCACCGGGCCGCAGCAGTCCCTGTCCGAGGCGCTCAGGGAGGCGCTCGCCTACAAGAGCTACGTCCTGCTCGTGTTCGGCTTCTTCGTGTGCGGCTTCCACGTCGCCTTCATCATCGCGCACATGCCGGCCTACCTCGAGGACGTCGGCCTCGGCACAGCGCTCGGCGGGACGGCGATCGCGCTCATCGGGCTGTTCAACGTGGCCGGCTCGCTCGCCGCGGGCGCCGTCGGACAGCGCTACTCCAAGTCCTACTCGCTGTCGGTGCTCTACCTCCTGCGCTCCGCCGCCATCATGGGGTTCGTGCTGACGCCGATCTCGGGGACCAGCGTCATCCTCTTCTCCTGCGCCATGGGGCTCCTGTGGCTGTCCACGGTGCCCCTGACGTCGGGCCTCGTCGCCGTGATGTTCGGCCCGCGGTACATGGCGACGCTGTTCGGCGTGGTGTTCTTCTCCCACCAGGTGGGATCGTTCGTCGGCGTCTGGCTCGGCGGAGAGATCTACGCGCGCACGGGATCCTACGACATGCTGTGGTGGATCGGCGTCGCGCTCGGCGTCATCGCGGCGCTGGTGCACCTGCCGATCCGCGACGCGCCGGCGCCGAGGCTCGCTGCCGCGCCGGCCTGAGCGAGGGGCCGTTCCTGCCACGGGTGCCAGCCGTCATGGCACGGGCAGCACCAGGCAGGTGGAGGTGGCGTGCGCGTACACCTTGCCGTCGTCGTCGGTCAGTCGGGCCTCGGTCAGCGCGACCCGGCGACCGCGGGTGACGATGGTCCCCACCGCGGTCAGCGCCGGTCCATCGGCCGCGATGGCGCGGGTGAAGTTCACCTTCAGCTCCAGCGTCGTGAACGACTCGCCCCGACCGAGGCTGAGGACCGTGGCGCAACCGAGGGCGCTGTCGAGCACGGCGGCCGCCCATCCGCCGTGCACGCCGCCCATGGGGTTGAGGAAGCGCTCGTTCGGCTGACCACGAAAGACGACGTGGTCGGGCTCGACGGCGACCAGAGCGAAGTCGAGCGTCCGTCCCATGGAGGGGTCAGCGCCCTCCTCGAGCCATCGGCGCAGGCGCTCGAGCCCGCTCGGCCCTTGGGGTCCCGCCGCGCCGGCATCGGCGCTGGGTCTCATGTCCTGCATTGCCGTGTCCTCACTTGTCGTCCCCGAGCCGCCGCACGACTATATGCTTGTCATGACGCTCAAGCCGACCTCCGATCCCTTGACCGCAGATGCACGGCACGAGCCGACGTCGCTGCCGTGCACGTGCCTGCGCCTGCGCCGCATCGCGCGGCAGGTCACGAACCTTTACGACGGAGCGTTGGCGCAGAACGGGGTCTCGATCGTCACCTACGCCGTCCTGTCGGCGCTGTCGCGGGAGGAGCCGCTGACGTTGTCGGCGCTTGCGGAGCGAGTGGGGACGGACCGCACGACGCTGTCCAGGACGGTCGAGCGCATGCGGCTCGTCGAGCTCGTCGCCGCCGCGCCCGGCGACGACCGCCGCGAGCGGCGGCTCAGCCTCACCGCGCACGGGCGCGACACGGCCGCGGCCGCACGGCGCTCGTGGCGCGAGACCGAGGCTGAGCTCGTCACACGCTACGGTGCCGAGCGGCTCGCCAAGCTGCACGCGCTGCTCGCTGAGCTGGAGCAGGCGGCCGGGCATACCGCGGACGCGGACGTCGCTCAGGTGGGCTGACGGGCCGCCTCCAACGCCTCGAACCTTGCAAGGTACGCCTGCTCGACCTCCCGCGTCGGCCGGGCCGCGAGGAGCGTCACCAGACGGTCGGGCTCGAGGACGGGGGCGCCGAAGATTGCTCGCGCCTCCTTCGGGGCGAAGCCGGCGAGCGTCACCGCCTCGTGGTAGGCCGCGATGGTGTCGGCCGCCTTGACGGCGCGCTGGCGGGCGCCGGTCGCGTCGTGCGGGAGGGCGAAGCGTAGCGCGACCGCGTCGGCGATGCGCGCCTCGACGCTGACGTACGCCTCGCCGATCACCGCCTTGAAGGGGGAGATGAGGTCGCCGATGACGTACTCTGGTGCGTCATGGAGCAGCGCGGCGAGCCGGTCGGCCGGGCTCGCCGGGACGATCTCGCCGAGGATGGCTTCGACCAGGAGGGAGTGCTGCGCCACCGAGTAGGGGTGCTCGCCCACGGTCTGTCCGTTCCACCGCGCGACCCGGGCGAGGCCGTGCGCGATGTCGCGGATCTCGATGTCGAGGGGCGAGGGGTCGAGGAGGTTGAGCCTGCGGCCCGACAGCATGCGCTGCCACGCCCGGCGCGCCGTGGCCGGTTCCGCCCGCTCGCGAGCCCTCAAGCGTCGGTCCCGGCGTCCGTGGGCTCGGCGAGCGCGAACGGCGCACCGGGGGGTGGGGAGAGGCGCACGCGGGTGCCGCCGACGTCCGCCTCGGACCCGGTGCGGTCGATGCGCACGAGCGCGAGGCCGCGCCGCCCGACCACCGTGCCGAGCCGTCCGACGACCCGGCCGCCCGCGCTGACCGGCGCGCCGGACTCCAGCGGCGCGTCGGCTGCCGCGATCACGGTGCGGCGCCTCGCGGTGCCGCGGTGTCGCATGCGCGAGACGACCTCCTGCCCGACGAAGCAGCCCTTGGCGAAGTCGACGCCCCCGGTGAGGTCCATGTTCGCGTCGTGCGGGAAGGCGTCGCCGAGCTCGAAGTCGAGCACCGCGTCGGGCACGCCGGCCGCGATGCGGGCCGCGTGGTACTCCTCGTCGTCGTCGGCTCCGTGGACGGAGGCGACGGCGCGTCCGCCGAGCCCGTCCGCCCGGGGGTCGGCCGGGCCTTCGCCGACGACGACGCGCTCGTCCGTGCGTTCCACCGTGACCGCAGCGCGCAGCTTGTAGAGCGACAGCCGGCGTTGGAGGTCGTCGGCAATGGAGGAGGGGACGTCGAGCGCCACGCGGTCGGGCAGTGCGTGGGCGAACAGGTCGGTCACGACCTTGCCCTGGGGAGTGAGGAGGGCGCCGTAGGCGAGGTCGCCGGGTCGCAGCGTCGCGGTGCGGCACGACACCAGCCCGTCCAGGAAGGCGAGGCGGTCCGCGCCGGACACCGACACCACGCTGCGGCCCGAGAGGATGCCCATCGTCCCTACTCCAGATCGCCGGCCGCGAAGTAGCGCACCCGACCGTCGCGCCCGATGCCGACGCGGAAAAACGTGTAGCGACCCTGCCGCTCCATCTCCTCGACGTCGATGGAGGTCAGGATCCGGTAAAGCTCCACGTAGTGCGGCGCCTCGAGCTCGGCGAGCGGCACCTCCGCGAAGTACGGCCAGACGTAGGTCCCGTCCTTCTCGAGGTGGACGTGGCCGGCTTCGAGGAGCTCGATGAGGATGGCGAGGATCTCGCGCCCTTCCCGGTCGCCGGACTGGCGCTTGAGGAAGGCGATCGGATCGTCGACGCCGCCCATGGCAGAGACGAGCGGCGGCAGCGCCTGCCCCTCGAACAACGGCCTGAGCGCCTCGACGTCGCCGGTTCGGGCCGCCCCGAGCAAGGCGTCGCGGGTCGCGGCGACGGGTTCGGGCAGCGTCGCCGCCGCCCAGCTCACGTCGGCGAGGCGGGCGCGCGCGGGGGGAGGCGTGGCAAGGACCTCCTCGTCGGCCGCATGGGGGTCCTCGTCGCCGACGCCTCCGGGGTCGGGCTCGATGGCCCGGTGTTCCGATGGAGGTCGTGGCTCCGCCGCCTCACCCTCGGGGACGGACGCCGGCGTCACCGCCTCGCCGTTCGACGGCGGGCTCGGCCTGCGCTCGATGGCCGGCGGCAGGTCGGACTTGCCACCCTCAGTCGGCCGGACGGGACCCATGGTGGCGCCGACCTCGGCCGCGCGTGCCCGCTCCGGTTCCGCCTTCTGGGGCGCGTACGCCGCTGCGCCGACCACGGAGGCGATCGCGCCGACGATCGCGGTTGCCATCCTTGCCGTATGCCGGCCAAATGCGGTGGGGTGCATGGGCGAGCCTCCTCTCCTCACGCCTGGCGACCATCCCATGCCAGGCACCGAATAGCACCTTCGCAAGAGCGAACCCACACGTGATGAGGGATCCTGCCGCGTGACGCCCCTCGCCTTCATCGCGCTCGGCATGCTGGGCGGCGTGTTCGTCACCGCGCCCGTCGGCCCGGTGAACGTCATGATCATGCAGCGCGCGTTCCGCTACGGCTTCCCGGTCGGGCTCGCTGCTGGGCTCGGCGCGTCGCTCGCCGACCTGCTGTTCGCCACGGCGGCGGTGTTCGGGGTCTCCACCGTCGCAGCCTTCGTGGAGGGGCACGCGCGGCTGCTCCAGCTCGCGGGCGGCGTGCTGGTGGTCCTGTTCGGCGCCCGCATCCTGTGGCGCCAGCCCGGCTTCGGCGCGCCGTTGCCAGTGGAGGGGGCGCGCAAGGGGGCGCTTCGCACGGCCGTCACCACGTTCTTCCTCACCATCGCGAACCCTGCGACGATCTTTGGCTTCCTCGCCTACTTCGGCGCGCTCGGCGAGTGGAAGCCGCAGAAGGGGGATGTCGTCGGCCTCGCTCAGCTTCTGCTCGGGGTCGCCATCGGCACGCTCGGCTGGTGGTGCGGGCTCGCCGCCATCGTCACCCGCCTTCGCGTCCGGCTCGACGAGGGCGCGCTTGCCAAGGTCAACGTCGTCGCCGGAGCGATCCTCGTGGCGTTCGGGGCGCTCATCCTCGGCCGGTTGTCCGTCACGTACTTCAACGTCATCTGAGGGGCGGCGCCGGGCCGCCCCGGACGAGGAGGTTGCGCATGTGCGGTCGCTACCAGCTCACCATGCCCGCGGACGCGGTGCGGCGACTGTTCGCCGTGGCGGTCGAGGTCGAGCCGTTCCCGCCGCGCTACAACATCGCGCCGACCCAGCCGGTCCACGTCGTGCGCGAGGGCCCGAAGGGTCGCGAGCTCGCCCTGATGCGGTGGGGCCTCCTGCCGAGCTGGGTGAAGGATCCGACGAACTTCCCACTGCTCATCAACGCTCGCGCCGAGACGGCGGCGGACAAGCCGGCGTTCCGCAACGCACTGCGACGCCGTCGCGTGCTCCTGCCGGCTACCGGGTTCTACGAGTGGGCCCGCGAGGGGAGCGGCAAGGGCGCACGCAAGGTGCCCATGCTGTTCACCGCCGACGGACCCCTCGCGCTCGCCGGGCTCGCCGAGACCTGGCAAGGGCCGAACGGTGAGGAGGTCGACACCGTCGCGATCCTCACCGGCGAGGCGCGCGGCCTGGCGGCGACGGTCCACACGCGCATGCCGTTGACGGTGCCAGCCGAAGCGTTCGCCCGCTGGCTCGACCCTGCCAACGACGATGCGATCGAGGCGCTCGGCTGGACCGCGCGCGTGGACCACGCGATGCGGCCTGTTTCGGAGCGCCTCGGCAACGCACGGCTCGAGGGCGCCGGACTGATGGCGGCCGACGACCGGCCCGAGCCGGCCGCGCCCTCGCCCGAGGAGAAGCAGCCGACGCTCCTGTGAGCTCACCCCTCAGGCAGGACGCGCCCCGGGTTCATCAAGCCGGCGGGATCGAGGGCACGCTTCAGAGTGCGCATGAGGTCGAGCTCGACCGCGTCGCGCACGCCGGCGACGAGCGGCGCCTTGAGCCGGCCGATGCCGTGCTCGGCCGCGATGGAGCCGCCGTAGCGCTTCACCACGGCGTGGACCGCCTCGTTCATCGCCTCCCAGCGCGACAGGTACTCGGCCTTGTCCGCGCCCTCGGGCTGGGAGACGTTGAAGTGGATGTTGCCGTCGCCGAGGTGGCCGAACGGGATCGGCCGCGCCCCAGGCACCACGGAGAGCGCCGCGGCGGTGGCGTCCGCGAGGAACGCCGGCACCTTCGCGACCGGAACCGACACGTCGTGCTTGATGGAGCCGCCGGCGACGGACTGGGCCTCCGACATCAGCTCGCGCAGCCGCCACAGCTCGCGTGCCTCGGCGAGGGACTGTGAGATCACCGCATCCGCGATCAGACCGTCCTCGTAGGCCCGCGCCAGCACCGCCTCGAGCGCCTCGCGCATGGAGCGCTCGGGCAGCATCGTCGACGCCTCCACGAGGACGGCCCACTCCGGCACAGGGCTGAACGGGCGTCGCGTGTCGGGGGTGTGCCTGGCGACGACCTCGAGGCCCAGGCGTGGGACGAGCTCGTAGGCGGTCAGTGCGTCGCCGAGCGCACCGCGCACGCGCCGCAGCAGGGCGAGCGCCGCGTCAGGGTCGGCCACCGCGGCCATCGCGACGTCGAGGGCATGGGGCTTCGGCCGCAGCTTGAGCACCGCGCGGGTGACGATGCCGAGCGTGCCCTCGGCGCCGATGAACAGGTGCTTGAGGTCGTAGCCCACGTTGTCCTTGTGCAGCGCGCGCAGTCCGTTCCAGACGCGTCCGTCCGGCAGCACCACCTCGAGCCCGAGGACCTGATCGCGCATGTTGCCGTAGGCGAGGACGCCGACACCTCCCGCGTTGGTGGCGATGAGGCCGCCGATGCGCGCCGAGCCCTTCGAGGCGAGCGAGACGGGGAACAGCAGCCCCGCGGCGTCCGCCGCCTCGTGTACGTCGGAGAGGATCGCGCCCGCCTCCACCGTGACCGAGGCACCCTCCTGGTCGACCGGGCTGATGCGCGACATCCTCGTCAGCGAGACGACGACCTCCGCGCCATGCTCGTGCGGGATCTGCCCGCCCACGAGCCCGGTGTTGCCGCCCTGGGGCACCAGGGCGACGCCAAGTTCCGCCGCGTGAACGACCATCCGCGCTACCTCGGAGGTGTCGCGCGGCCGCAGCACGAACGGTGTCACGCCTCGGTAGAGGTCGCGCCACTCCTTGAGGTAGGGCGCCATCAGCTCACGGTCGGACAGGATCGCGCCCTCGCCGAGGTCACGCGCGATCGCCTCGTGGTACCGCTCGATGGTGCCCCGCTGGGCGAGGGTCGGCGCTTCGGGCACGGGCGGGCTCCGCTTGCTCTCGTTCAGGGCCACCTTTATGTAGGACATCCTTCGCGGCGCGCCCGCGACCCCGCGCGCTGAAGGCTTCTTGATGAACGGCTCCGGCATTCTCGCGGGCAAGCGCGGACTGATCCTCGGGGTTGCCAACAAGATGTCCATCGCCTGGGGGATCGCCCAGGCGGCCCGTGAGCAGGGCGCCGAGCTTGCGCTGACGTACCAGGGCGAGGCGCTGAAGAAGCGCGTCGAGCCGCTCGCCGCCTCGCTCGACGCCATCGTGGCCGGCCACCTCGACGTGACCGACACCGCATCCGTCGACGCCGTGTTCGACCACGTCCGTGCCGAGTGGGGCGGGCTGGACTTCGTGGTCCACGCCATCGCGTTCTCCGACAAGGGCGAGCTCACCGGGCGCTACCTCGAGACGAGCGCGGACAACTTCACCCGCTCGCTCCTCGTCTCCTGCTACTCCTTCACCGACATCGCGCGCCGCGCCGAGCCGCTGATGGGGGAGGGCGGGTCGCTCCTGACGCTCACGTACTACGGCGCCGAGAAGGTGATGCCGCACTACAACGTCATGGGCGTTGCCAAGGCCGCGCTCGAGGCGTCGGTGCGCTACCTTGCGGCGGACCTCGGCCCGTCGGGCATCCGCGTGAACGCGCTGTCGGCAGGGCCCATCAAGACGCTGGCCGCGTCCGGCATCGGCGACTTCCGCTACATCTTGAAGTGGAACGAGTACAACGCGCCGCTGCGCCGCTCGGTGTCGACCGAGGAGGTGGGCAGCGCCGCCGCCTACCTCGTGTCCCCGCTCGCACGCGGCGTCACCGGCGAGGTGCACCACGTGGACTGCGGCTACCACGTCGTCGGCATGAAGGCGGTGGACGCGCCGGACATCACCAAGGTCGTCGCGGCGGGCGACTGATGCTGCCGGACGGCGTGCGCCTGTTCCACATTCGCCACGGCGAGACGGACTGGAACGCCGAGGCCCGGCTGCAGGGCCAGCTCGACATCCCGATCAACGCGCGCGGGCGCGGACAGGCGATCGCCAACGGCGAGCGTCTTGCGGCGCGGCTGTGGGACGAGGGCATGCCGCCGGAGGCCCTCGCCTACGTCTCCTCGCCCCTCGGCCGCTCGCGCGAGACGATGGCGTTGGTGCGCGCCGTGCTTGGCCTCGACGGGTGCGCTGCGACGGACGACCGCCTCAAAGAGGTCGCGTTCGGCGCCTGGTCGGGCCACACCTACGCCGAGCTGAGCGCCGCAGGCGAGCGCAAGCGCGTTGCGGAGCGCAAGCGCGACAAGTGGAGCTTCCGCCCGCCCGGAGGCGAGACCTACGCCGACCTTGCCGACCGGATCGGCGCCTGGCTGGAAACCGTCGAGGGCGACACGCTGGCAGTAAGTCACGGGGGCGTCCACCGCGTACTCTACGGGCACCTGTGCGGCACGCCGTGGCATGAGGTGCCCGGCTTGCCGGCGCCCCAGGACCGCGTCTTCGTGTTTGCCGATGGGGCTGTGGAGGACTTCTGATGAGCCACAACACCTTCGGGCACCTCTTCCGCGTCACGACGTTCGGCGAAAGCCACGGACCGATGATCGGCGGCGTCGTCGATGGTTGCCCGCCGGGCGTGGCGCTCGATCCGGCGACGATCCAAGGCTTCATGGATCGCCGCCGCCCCGGCCAGAGCCGCCACACCACGCAGCGGCGCGAGCCGGACACGGTGCGCCTCGTCTCCGGCGTGCTCCCCGGCGACGATGGCGCTTTGACGACGACAGGGACGCCCATCGCCATCGTCATCGAGAACGTCGATCAGCGGTCCAAGGACTACTCGAAGATCGCCGACCGTTACCGCCCTGGGCACGCGGACTACACCTACGACGTCAAGTACGGCTTGCGCGACGTCGCCGGTGGCGGCCGCTCGTCGGCGCGGGAGACCGCGGTGCGCGTGGCAGCCGGTGCGGTCGCGCGAGCGGTCCTGTCGAACGTCGTCATCCGCGCGGCGCTGGTCGAGCTCGGCGGGGACGCCGCCGAGGCGCGCGACTGGGAGCACACCGCCTGCAATGACTTCTTCTGCCCCGACGCTGCAGCGGCGGAACGCTGGGCGGAGCGGCTCGACGAGGTGCGCCGCGCCGGCTCCTCCGTCGGTGCGGTGGTGGAGGTGGAGGCCCACGGCGTCCCCGCCGGGTGGGGCGCGCCGATCTACGGCAAGCTCGACCAGGACCTCGCGGCGGCGATGATGTCGATCAATGCGGTGAAGGGCGTGGAGGTCGGCGACGGGTTCGCCGCGGCGCGCCTTACGGGAGAGGACAACGCCGACGAGATGACGATGGGCTCGGATGGTCCGACCTTCACCTCGAACCGCGCCGGGGGCGTGCTCGGCGGCATCTCCACCGGGGCGCCCATCGTGGTGCGCTTCGCGGTCAAGCCGACGTCGTCGATCCGCACGCCCCGGCGATCGGTGACGAGGTCGGGCGAGGAGGTCGACGTCTCGACTACGGGGCGCCACGATCCCTGCGTCGGCATCCGCGCGGTGCCCGTCGGCGAGGCGATGATGGCGATCGTGCTCGCCGACCACTACCTGCGCGACCGCGGCCAGACGGGGGGACACCATTGAGCGATATGGCGGGGCGCATGGCCGCGGCGCTGCGCGCCTTCGAGCGCGGCGAGCTGGTGGTCGTCACCGACGACGACGACCGCGAGAACGAGGGCGACCTCATCTGCGCGGCAAGCCTCGCGACGCCGGACAAGCTCGCCTTCATGGTCCGCCACACCTCCGGGATCGTATGCGCGCCCATGAGCCGGGAGAACGCGCGGCGGCTCAGCCTGTCGCCCATGGTGGCCGACAACGACGCACCGCTCGCGACCGCCTTCACCGTCTCCGTCGACGTCAAGCACGGGCTCACCACCGGGATCGCCGCCGAGGAGCGCACCAACACGGTGCGCGCCCTCGCCAACCCCAACTCGGGCGCGGCGGACTTCGTGCGGCCGGGCCACGTGTTCCCGCTGATCGCGCGCGACGGCGGCGTCCTCATCCGCTCGGGCCACACCGAGGCGGCGGTCGACCTGTGCGCCCTCGCCGGTCTACCGCCCGTCGGCGTCCTCTCCGAGCTCGTCAACGACGACGGCACCGTGATGCGAGGTCCCGAGGTCAGCCGCTTCGCCGAGGCGAACGGGCTGACGCAGATCTCGCTCAACGACATCATCGCCTGGCGCCAGCGGCATGAGCGGCTGGTGGAGCGCGTCCTCGACGAGCCACGTCAGCTCGAGGGGGGTACCGCCCGCGTGGTCAGCTACCAGACGCCGTTCGACGCGATGCAGCACCTCGCGGTGGTGATCGGGGACATCCGCGACGGCGCCGACGTGCCGGTGCGGCTCGTGCGCGAGCACGTGGTCGACCACGTGTTCGGCACCATCGGGCCGAAGGCGATGCTTCAGCGCTTCCGCGAGGAGGGACGCGGCATCCTCGTCTACCTCAGGGACGGCGGGGTCGGCGTCGCGCCGTCCGCGGTGGTCGCCGATCGCGACGAGGCGCACGACAGCGCCCAGGCGCGGGTGCGCGAGTGGCGCGAGGTCGGGCTCGGCGCGCAGATCCTGCGCGACCTCGGCATCTCCTCGATCCGGCTGCACTCGACGCAGGACCGGCGCTACGTCGGGCTGGAGGGCTTCGGCATCACGATCAGCGCGACCGAGACGGTCGGCGAGCCCGGCTGACGTGCACGGGCCGCCGCCCGACGGACCGGGGTCGGAACCGCCGCCCGGACCACGCGCCTTCGCCACCGGCTACAAGGTGCACTCGGGGGACATGATGGTCTACGGCGGCGGTGCGATGACCGTCGTCGGGGTGCTCGCCTCGGTGGTGAACGGGGCGCCGGTGTTCCTGCTGGCGAGCGTCGTCGGCTCGCTTTCGGCGCTGTACTTCTGGCCGACCATCGACCCGCGCCGACCGCAGCTCGGCGCCAGCGTGCAGGGGATCTACATCGCCCGCGTCGGCATCATCCCGTGGGCGAACGTCGGCGAGATGCGCGTCGAGCACCACGCCCTGCGCACCATGCATCTTGCGACGCTCGTGGTCGTGCCGCGCGTGCCCCTCGCCGAGGCGGTCGCGCGACGCGAGGTGCTTCCCCTCGCCGAGCGCTACGCGGCGCGCAACGCGCGGGTGCGCGCGAACGTCGTGCGCGTGTCGCTCCACACCCTCGCGATGCCCATCGCGGAGGTCGAGGCTCGGCTCGTGGCGCTGCGCTCGGCCGCCGGGCACGGCTGACGCGCTCAGTCGACCCGCGGTCGTTGGGCGAGGCCGAGGTGCTGGAAGCCGGCGAGGCGCGACGGCCGGCGCGCGGACATGCGCCGCGAGTTCACGCCGGCCCAGGAGATCTCCCCCGAAAGCCGGCCGTACTCGATCTTCGGGCAGCGGTTCTGAATGACCGTGACGCCGGCGGTCTCGGCGCGCGCCGCCGCCGCATCGTTCCGCACGCCGAGCTGGAGCCACAGGACCTTGGGCGGCCGCTCGAGCGCCAACAGCTCATCGACGATGCCGGGTACGGCGTCCGAGGCCCGGAACACGTCGACCATGTCGACGGGGATCGGGACGTCGGCGAGCGTGGCGTAGGCCGTGCGTCCGTTGATGGCGCCGCCCGCGTGCCCTGGGTTGATGGGGTGGACCTCGTAGCCCTTGTCCATCAGGTAGCGCATGACGAAGGAGGACGGGCGGTTCGGGTTCGCCGAGGCGCCGACCATCGCGATGGTCCGTGCCTCGGCGAGGATCGTTTCGACCAGCGCATCGTCGTAGCGCTCGTGATGCGCAGCGCTCGTCTCGCTCACGCGTCGGTCCAACGCCCGGGCCGCTTCTGGCCGAACGCTGCGAGGCCCTCGCGGCCGTCGGCGAGCGCGAGGTTCGCGACCATGGCGCGGGAGGCCCGAGCGTAGGCCTCGGCCAACGGCAGCCCCGCCTGCTCCTGGACCGCGTGCTTGCCAAGGGCGAGCACCGCCGCGGACTTTCCAGCGAGCCTGTCCGCCAGCGCCGCGGCCTCCTCGACGAGCCGCTCGGCGGGGACCACGCGGTTGACGAGGCCGATGCGCGCGGCGTGCTCGGCGTCCACGACGTCGCCGGTCATCAGCATCTCCGCGGCGTGCTTGGCGGGAACCGTGCGCGTCAGCGGAACGGCGGGCGTCGAGCAGTACAGCCCGTAGGTCACGCCGGTGGTGCCGAACGTCGCCGCCTCGGACGCGACGGCGAGGTCGCAGGCGGCGACGAGCTGACACCCCGCCGCGACCGCGACGGCGTGGACCTCGGCGATCACCGGCTGCCGCGCCGTCGCGATCGCGAGCATCAGGTCCGAGCACGCCGCGAAGAGGTCGGTGAAGTAGGCGCTGCCGCCGTCGGGATCGCCGTGGTGGGACGACATCGCCTTCATGTCGTGGCCGACGCAGAACGCCGGCCCATCGGCGGCGACGATGATGACCCGCGCGTCGGGGGCGTCGAGCGCCGCCTTGAGCGCCGCCATCATTTCGAACGTTAGGAGATTGCGCTGCAGCCCGCGGTTCATCACGATGCGCCGCACCTCGCCCTCGTCCCTCACCAGGACGTGGGGGGCCTCGGACGAGTTGGTGTGACGGGCCGGCGCATCCATGGACGAACCAAAGCCCCGCGCCGCCCGACAGTCAATGACCTTGTCCGAGATCCGCGACTACCTCGCCGCCGAGTTCCCGCAGGTGTTCGAGTCCAACGACATCACCGTCGATGCCGCGGCCGGCGGCGTTGCGACCATGCGCCTCCTGCCGGCTGAAAAGCACCTGCGGCCAGGTGGCATCATCTCCGGTCCCACCCTGATGATGCTCGCGGACGCTGCGGCCTACGCCGCGCTCCTGTCCCTTTCGGACGGGGCCAAGATGGCCGTCACCACCAACCTCAACATCTCGTTCCTCCGCGCGGCGCCCCCCGGCGCGCCGATCCGCCAGTCCGCCACCGTGGTGAAGGCCGGACGACGCCTCGCCGTCGTCGTCGCCGAGGCCTTCGATCCTGCCGAGGCGCTCCTCGCCCACACGACGATGACCTACGCGATGCCGGGCAGCGATGCGCGCGTGGTAAGCTGATACCTCAAGGCCAACTCCTTGCTGTTGCTGACATTTTCGATCGCGCTTGACGGTCCGGCGTGAAGCCCCCATAGACCGCCCACGCCACCGCGGCACCCTTCAGAACCGGAAGCTCACATGGTCACCCGATCCGCAAAGCCTGCGGAGGTCGAGAAGCACTGGGTCGTCATTGACGCCACCAACCTCGTCGTCGGCCGCCTCGCGGCGCAGGTGGCGCTGCGCCTTCGCGGCAAGCACCGCCCGATCTTTACGCCGCACGTCGACTGCGGCGACAACGTCATCATCGTCAACGCCGAGAAGGTGGCCTTCACCGGCCGCAAGGTCGAGCAGCAGGTGTACTACAAGCACACCGGCTACCCAGGCGGCATCAAGGAGCGCTCGGCCAAGCAGATTTTGGAAGGTCGCTTCCCCGAGCGCGTCATCGAGGCGGCCATCAAGCGCATGATGCCTCGCGGTCCGCTCGGCCGGCAGCAGATGAAGAACCTGCGTGTCTATGCCGGACCCGACCATCCCCACGCCGCGCAGCAGCCGGTGACGGTCGACGTCGGCGCGCAGAACACGAAGAACGTGAGGGCGCAGTGAGCGATACCACAGTCTCGTCGCTGGAGGAGCTCGGCTCCGCCATGGGTCAGGGTACGGCGGCCGAGGCGACGACGTCGGTCCACGTCCAGAAGCTCGACCCTCATGGGCGCGCCTACGCCACCGGCAAACGCAAGGACGCGGTGGCCCGGGTCTGGGTGAAGCCAGGGCAGGGGCGCATCATGGTCAACACCAAGCCCTACGAGGAGTACTTCGCGCGTCCCGTGCTGCAGATGGTGATCCGCCAGCCGCTCCTGGTGGCCGCGCGCGACGGTCAGTTCGACATCATGGCGACGGTGTCGGGCGGTGGGCTGTCCGGCCAGGCCGGCGCGGTGCGCCACGGCATCTCCAAGGCGCTGACGCACTACGAGCCGGGACTGCGGCCGGCGCTGAAGCGCGTCGGCTTTCTCACCCGGGACGCGCGCGTCGTCGAGCGCAAGAAGTACGGTCGCCGCAAGGCCCGTCGCTCGTTCCAGTTCTCCAAGCGCTGAGGCCATCGCGAGGCGAGGATCGAGCCCGGCGCCCGCGCCGGGCTCTTTTCGTTGGGAGACCGTCATGCTGTCCGCTGCCGTCTACGGCGCTTCGGGGTACACCGGGGCTGAACTCGTCCGCCTGCTGCTGCGCCACGGTGAGGTGCGCATCGCCGCGCTGTCGGCCGATAGCAACGCGGGGCGGCGCATGGGCGAGCTGTTCGGGCAGTTCGGCGGGCTCGACCTGCCGATGTTGTCCACCATCACGCAAGTCGACCTGTCCGAAGTGGACGTCCTGTTCTGCGCGCTGCCGCACGGGACGACGCAGACCGCCATCGCCGATGCGCTGCGCGCCAAGCCGACGCTCAAGGTGGTCGACCTGTCCGCCGATTTCCGGCTCACCGACCCCGCCGCCTACGCGCGCTGGTACGGTCACGAGCACCTCGCGCCGCAGCTGCAGGACGAGGCGGTCTACGGACTGACGGAGGTTCACCGCGATGCGATCCGCGGCACGCGCCTCGTCGCCAACCCCGGATGCCACACGACGACCGCGCTGCTGCCTCTGATCCCGCTGGTCGCCGCCGACGCCATCGACACGGACACCATCGTCGTCACGTCCGCCACCGGCATGTCGGGGGCGGGGCGGGGGGCGAAGGTCGGCATGCTGTTCTCGGAGGTGTCGGAGGGCTATCATGCGTACGGTGTCGCCAACCATCGCCACACGTCCGAGCTCGACCAGGAGCTTTCACGGGCGGCGGGACGCGAGGTCCTCGTCACCTTCACGCCGCACCTCGTGCCAATGAACCGGGGCATCTACGCGACCATCACCGCGCACGGTGACGCGGCACGAATGCACGCGATCCTCTCCGAGCACTACGCCGACGAGCCGTTCGTCACCGTGCTGCGGTTCGGCGAGGTCCCGCAGTCGCGCCACGTTCGGGGCTCCAACACGACGCACGTGGGCGTGGTTGCCGATCGCGTCCCCGGCAAGGCACTCATCTTCTCGACGCTCGACAACCTGGTGAAGGGCGCGTCCGGCCAGGCGGTGCAGAACATGAACCTCGTGTTCGGCCTCGACGAGGGCACGGGGCTGCGGCAGCTCGCGCTGTTTCCCTGAGGTTGCGGGAGGAACCTGCCCGCCGATCGCCCTGTTCGGGGGCATGGCCACCGCTCAAGCGTCCCACCACCCCCTGCACCGCGCGACGCAGCGCCTCGCCCACTCGAACGTGGGCGTCGGCCTGCTGTCCATGGGCGAGAGCACGGTGGTGCCCATCCCGCTCGAGGCGGTGATCGTGCCGCTCATGGTCGCCTACCCGCGCCGCGCGTGGGCGATCGCCGTGGCGGCGCTCGTCGGGTGCCTCATCGGTGCGACGCTGTTCTACTACGTCGGACATCTGCTGTTCGAGCCCGTCGTAGCACCCCTCCTCGACGCCCTGTCGCTGCGTCAAAGCTACGAGGAGGCGCTCGCCGAGATCTCCGGCAGCGGTTACTTCTGGGCGGTGTTCCTGGTCTCGGTCGGGCCGGTGCCGCTCCAGCTTGCTACCCTCGGCGCTGGGGCGACAGATGCGGGCTACGCGGTCTTCATCAGCGCCATCGCCGTCTCACGCGCCATCCGCTACCTCGGCCTCGCGCTCCTGTGCAACCTGCTCGGTCAGCGCGTCCAACGGCTCAACGTGCCGCGCTGGGTGACGATCACGGGCGGAATCGCCTTCCTCCTCGCCGTGTGGGCCGGCCTCACCTTCCTGCTGTAGAAGCGCACTGCGCCCTGTTGCCGGTCCGCGCGACGCATCGGACCAGACGATGGGCCGCATGGGGCCGGCGAACGTGCCGTCGCCGACCTCCGACAGGCGTTCGGTGTCCGCGCATCGATCCGTCCCACGAGGGCGTAAGACGGTGTCGAAGCAACACCTACGGTCCGGCTCGGCCGGACGCTGCCTCAGTAGCAGGGGACGGGTTCACCATAGGGGTTCACACAGCGCTCGGGGGGGGCGGTCGCCGCGCCGACCGCGGCACCGGTGGCCGCGCCGAGCCCGGCCCCGAGGAGCGCGCCGCCGGTGCTCGCCCCAGTGGCCGCCGCGACGGTGGCGCCGCCGGCAGCGCCGAGCGCACCGCCCACGAGGGCGCGGTCCTGTTGGCTGTTCGAGTTGCAGCCTGCCAGCCCAGCAGCCAGTGCCGCAGCAAGAAGGATCCTTCGCATGACGTGCTCCATCATTCCGCGGCGAGGGACACACCGCGGGCGAACCGAATACACCGTTTGGGGATGAATGCATCATGAAGAGCTTGGTTCAAGCTTGCGGCGGTGCGGCTGCCCTCATGGTGCAAGGGACGGGCTCGGACGTCGGCAAGTCCCTGCTCGTGGCCGGGCTGTGCCGCCACCTCGCGCGCCAAGGCCTCGCGGTCGCCCCGTTCAAGCCGCAGAACATGTCCAACAACGCCGCGGCGACCCCCGACGGCGGCGAGATCGGCCGCGCCCAGATGCTCCAGGCCCGGGCGGCGCGCCGCGTGCCCAGCGTCGACCTCAACCCCGTGCTCCTGAAGCCACAGTCGGAGACCGGGGCCCAGGTCGTGGTCCACGGCCGCGCGCTGCAGCAGCGCCTCGGCGCGGGACTACGCCGCGCTGAGGTCGTCGCTGATGGGCCCGGTGCGCGAAAGCTTCGCACGGCTCAGCCGCGCCGCCGACATCATCGTGGTGGAGGGGGCAGGCAGCCCCGCCGAGGTCAACCTGCGCGCCGGCGACATCGCCAACATGGGGTTCGCCCGTGCGGAGGACGTGCCCGTCGTGCTCGTCGCCGACATCTCCCGCGGCGGGGTGATCGCGAACCTCGTCGGCACCGCCGCGGTCCTCGATCCGGCCGACCGCGCGCAGGTGGCCGGGTACATCATCAACAAGTTTCGCGGCGACGCCTCGCTGTTCGACGGCGGCCTCGCCGAGATCACCGCGCGCACCAGGTGGCGCAGCCTCGGCGTGGTCCCCTGGTTCGATGAGGCCCATCGCCTGCCCGCGGAGGACACCCTGGGGCTGCCGGCGGACGCGGCGGGCGGCGGGCTCGCCGTCGTCATGCCGCGCCTGCCCCACATCGCGAACTTCGACGACGCCGATCCGCTGCGGCTCGAGCCCGGCGTCTCGGTCACGCTCGCGCCGCTCCATCGGCCGATGCCGGCGGCGGACGTCGTCCTCCTGCCGGGGTCGAAGGCGACCGTGGCAGACGCGCGTGCGCTGCGCGCAGCCGGCTGGCACATCGACCTCGAGGCGCACGTGCGACGTGGCGGGCGCATCGTCGGCCTGTGCGGCGGCTACCAGCTGCTCGGCCGCACCATCACCGATCCCGCGGGCTACGAGGGAGCGGCCGGGACGACGGCCGGGCTCGGCCTGCTCGACGTCGCCACCGAGCTCGTTGCCCCCAAGGTGACGCAGCAGAGCGAGGGTGTCTCGCTGCTCCCTGGGACCTGCGGCGTCGCGGTGTCAGGCTACCGCATCCACATGGGGCGGACCGAGGGTCCCGACCGCGCCCGCCCGGTCGTGCGCCTCGCCGAGGGCGAGGACGGGGCACGCTCCGCCGACGGCCGGGTCCTGGGGACGTACCTGCACGGCCTCTTCGCCGGCGACGCGTTCCGCCGCGGCTTCCTCGGCGCGCTCGGCGTCGCCTCCTCGCTCGCCTACGAGGCGCAGGTGGAGGCGACGCTCGACGCGCTGGCCGATCACGTGGCGGCGGCGGTCGACGTCGACGCGCTGCTCGCCATCGCTCAAAGGAGGGCAAGGCCGGCGTAGATCGCGAGCTGCGCGATGCCGACGTCCCGCGAGGCGCGGAGCCCGCGGCGGATGTCGGTGCGACGGGGCGGACGCCCGGCGGGGTTCAGCCAAACGCCGCCCACCTCGCGCGCGCCGTACCGTCGTGGGCCGCCCAGCGCCACGCCGAGGGCAGCGGCGAGGGCGGCCTCGGGCCATCCGGCGTTGGGCGAGGCATGCCGGCGCGCGCCGTCGCGCACGGTCGCGTGCGTGGGTGGCGACGGCGGGGCGCACCAGCGCGATGGCGAGCGCGGTGAGGCGCGCCGGCACGAGGTTCAAGCGCATCGTCGGCGCGTGCGGCCGCCCAGCCGAAGGCCTCGTGCCGTGGCGTGCGGTGGCCGATCATCGAGTCGGCGGTGCTCACCACCTTGTACGCGACGAGGCCCGGCAGGCCGCCGAGCGCGAACCAGAATGCCGGAGCGACGACCCCGTCCGACAGGTTCTCGCCAAGCGTCTCGAGCGCCGCGCGGGCGACCCCGGCCTCGTCGAGCGTCGCCGTGTCGCGCCCGACGATGCGGGCGACCGCCTCGCGTGCCTCGGCGGGGGTCCTTGCGCGCTCCACCGCCGCGACGTGGTCGTGCAGGCTGCGGTGCGCGAGGAGCGTCGAAGCAAGGGCCGCCTCGATGACGATGCCGGCAGGCAGGGCGCCCACGAGCCCGGCGACGAGCGCGGCGGGCACGGCGAAGGCCGTCGTTGCAAGGGCAAGCGCGACGACGCCGTCGCGCCGACGGCCGGCGTTGAGCGCGCCATCCAGCCGGTCGATGACCGCGCCCATCCAGGCGACGGGATGGCCCACCCTGGACCACAGGCGAGGCGGCTCGCCCGTGACGGCGTCGATGACGAGGGCCAGCGGCACCGCCTCCAGCGTCATCGCGCTGGGCTATCGTCTCGCTGCGCCGGCGCTGGCGAGTGCGCGCACGAGCTCGCCCAGCCGATGGCCGGGCAGTCCGACGCGCAGCCAACACGGCGTGTGGTCGAAGGCGCGCGTCCACACGCCCTCGGCCGCCAGCGCACCCTGCCAGACGGGTGCGTCGTCGACGGCAACGAGGCGGAAGAGGTCCGTCCCTCCTGCGACGGCCAGCCCAGCTGCCGCGAGCACGTCGTCCAGGCGCGCGCGCTCGGCGCGGAGGGTGAGCCGCATGGCTTGCGCCCAAGCCTCATCC
Organism: Acuticoccus sp.; assembly: GCF_965213555.1. Taxonomy (GTDB): domain Bacteria; phylum Pseudomonadota; class Alphaproteobacteria; order Rhizobiales; family Amorphaceae; genus Acuticoccus. The sequence goes on from NZ_OZ243890.1 coordinate 2,947,603, forward strand.
TCCAGCGCCTGGACCCCAACAGCGATGGCGGGACCGCTCACGGCCCAGGGTCCGAGCGCGTCCCGGAGTGCGTCGACCACGGCCGTGGGGCCGACGGCGAAGCCCAGCCTCAGCCCGGGCAGGCCGAAGAACTTGCCGAAGCTTTTAAGGACGAGCGTGCGCGGCAGTTCGGCGGCGGTGGCTCCGGGGTCGAGGTCGCCGAACGCCTCGTCGACGACGAGCGCGACCTCCTCACAGGATCGGTGAACGAACGCGGCGAGCTCGTCCCGCGAAACCACCCTTCCGTCAGGGTTGTTCGGGTTGACGACGATGGCGAGCCCGTCCGGCGGCAGGCGGCTCGCCTCGCGCAGCGGGACGTGGCCGCTCCAGGCGGCCGCGTGCTCGCCGTAGGTCGGCCCCAGCACGGTGACGTGACGCGGGCGCAGGAGGCGGGGCAGCCAGGAGATGATCGCCTGCGTCCCCGGCGCGGCGACGAGGGCCACCTCGTCCGGCACGCGGTAGGCGCGGCGGGCAGCCTCGAGCAGGCGGTCGAGGTCGCGTTGCTGGGGCAGCCGCGTCAACGCGATGTCCGGGATGTGCGCGGGGTAGGGGTACGGGTTGATCCCGGTGGACAGGTCGAGCCACGGGCTCGCCGGCTCGCCGACCAGCCGAGCGGCGTCGGCAAGCTCGCCCCCGTGGGCCGAACGCGCCCCATACGCCCCGGTCTGCATGTCAGGCTCCCTAGCACAGCAGGCCGGATCGGCGCCATGGGTCGGGTCGTCGACCCGCCGGGAGGGGTCGCGCCGAAGGTTGGTGTGGCGGATCGTGCGGTCGACCACGCAGACCGCCGACGGGTCGCCACGCACGCTTGAAGGTTGGTCAGCGTGCCGCTGCGCCCCGGTGCGTGAGCGCGCCGGCTAGCCGAACCCAGCCGGCGCGGACGCCCTGGTCACACCGAGTAATACAGGTCGAACTCGACGGGGTGCGGCGTCTGCTCGTAGCGCTCGTTCTCCTCCATCTTGAGCGCGATGTAGGCGTCGATCTGGTCGTCGTCCATGACGCCGCCCGCCTTCAGGAAGTCGCGGTCGCCGCTCAACGTCTCCAGGGCCTCGCGCAGCGACCCGCACACGGTCGGGATGCCGGCGAGCTCCTCGGGTGGCAGGTCGTAGAGGTCCTTGTCCATGGGCTCGCCGGGGTGGGTGCGGTTGCGGATGCCGTCGAGCCCCGCCATCAGGAGCGCTGTGTAACAAAGGTACGGGTTGGCGCTGGGGTCGGGGAAGCGGATCTCGATGCGCTTGCCCTTGGGCGAGGACGCGATGGGGATCCGGCAGGACGCCGAGCGGTTGCGCGCCGAGTAGGCGAGCAGCACCGGCGCCTCGTAGCCCGGCACGAGGCGCTTGTAGGAGTTCGTCGTCGGGTTGGTGAAGGCGTTGATCGCACGCGCGTGCTTCAGGATGCCGCCAATGTAGAACAGGCACATCTCCGAGAGGTCGGCGTACATGTCGCCGGCGAACAGGGGCTGCCCGTCGTTCCAGATGGACTGGTGGACGTGCATACCGGTGCCGTTGTCGCCGAACACGGGCTTGGGCATGAACGTCGCCGTCTTGCCGTAGGCGTTGGCGACCTGGTGCACGACGTACTTGTAGATCTGCATCTTGTCGGCGATGCGGGTCAGCGTGTCGAACTTCAGCCCGAGCTCGTGCTGCGCGGCGCCGACCTCGTGGTGATGCTTCTCCACCGTGACGCCCATCTCGGTCATCACCGACAGCATCTCGGAGCGCATGTCCTGCGCCGAATCGATGGGCGGGACGGGGAAGTAGCCCCCCTTGGTGCGCGGGCGGTGGCCAAGGTTCCCCGTCTCGTAGTCCGTCGCCATGTTCGACGGCAGTTCGATGGAATCCAGCTGGAAGCCGGTGTCGTAGGGCTCGGCGGAGAAGCGCACGTCGTCGAACACGAAGAACTCGGCCTCGGGCCCCATCGTGATGGTGTCGCCGATGCCGGACGACTTGACGAACGCCTCGGCCTTCTTGGCGGTGGTGCGCGGGTCACGGTTGTACGCTTCGCCGGTGGACGGCTCGAGGATGTCGCAGAACACCGCCATCGTCGTCTGTGCGAAGAACGGGTCGATGTGCGCGGTCTCCGGGTCCGGCATCAGGATCATGTCGGACTCGTTGATCGCCTTCCAGCCGGCGATGGACGAGCCGTCGAACATCGTCCCGTCGGCGAAGATGTCCTCGTCGACGACGCCGACGTCCATGGTGACGTGCTGCATCTTGCCGCGAGGATCGGTGAAGCGCAGGTCGACGAACTTGACGTCCTTGTCCTTGATGTCTCGCAGTACTTCTTGCGCTGTGCTCATTGACCTTCGCTCTCTTGTCCTTGCAGTGCGGTTAGATGGCGTCCTCACCGGCCTCGCCGGTGCGGATGCGGATGGCGTCCTCGACGGGGAGGACGAAGATCTTGCCATCGCCGATCCGGCCGGTCTGGGCGGCGGTGCGGATGGCGTCGACGGCGGCCGGCATCAGGCTGTCGGGAACGATCAGCTCGATCTTCACCTTGGGGAGGAAGTCGACGACGTACTCGGCGCCGCGGTAGAGTTCGGTGTGGCCCTTCTGTCGGCCGAAGCCACGCGCCTCCATCACGGTGATGCCCTGCAGTCCGACCTCCTGCAACGCCTCCTTCACCTCGTCGAGCTTGAACGGCTTTATGATGGCTTCGATCTTCTTCATGGGTCCCCGTTGGGCCGGTGCGACGGCCGACGCGGTGCGGTGCGGTGATGGGGCTTGCACGGGCCGTGCCAGGATGCCGACCGCGCAAGTTGTCGACAAAGGTGGCAACTGCTGCCAGCCGAGGCAGGCGTTTTGCCCCTCCGTTGGGCAGGCTGCCCAATGAAGTGGCACGCGGTCGTCCTCGACGCCGAGCAGATCCACGCGCTCTACACCCCGCGCGCGATGGCCGAGGTGGACAAGGCGGCGGAGGCTTCCGGCACCTCCATCGCACGGCTGATGGAGCGAGCGGGCTTTGAGGTCGCGAACCGCGTGGCGGCGCTCCACCCGTTCGGCGTGCGGGTCGCCGTCCTCGCCGGCCCAGGCAACAACGGCGGGGACGCCTTCGTGGCAGCGCGGGTCCTCGCCGAGCGCGGCTACAAGGTGACGGTGGTCGACGCTGCGGGCGAGGCCCGACCCGGGCCCGCCGGCGACGCGAGGGCCGGCTGGCGCGGGCCGAGCGTGGCGCCGGATGCCGCCGAACCGCTCCTCGCCCGCGCCGACGTGATCCTCGACGGCCTCCTCGGCGGGGGACTGTCACGACCCCCTGCGGCGCCGCTGGATGCGCTGATCGCGGCGAGCAACGCCTCCCGTGCTGCAGTGCTCGCCATCGACCTGCCGAGCGGCGTCGACGGCGCCACCGGCGCCGTGCCCGGTGCGGCGGTCGTCGCGAACCGCACGCTGACCTTCGAGGCGGCCAAGCCCGGCCACCTGTTGGCGCCCGGCCGGCGTCACGCGGGGATGCTCGAGGTGGTGTCCATCGGCATGCCGGCCAAGGCGTTCCGGGGCGTCGCCGCCACCGCCGTGCTGAACGCGCCTCCGGCGTGGGACCTGTCGACGACGCCGCTGCTGGCGAGGGCCCGCCACAAGTACGATCGTGGCCACGCCGTCGTGGTGTCGGGGCCGATGGCGGCGACGGGGGCGGCTCGGCTCGCTGCCGCAGCGGCGCTGCGCGCGGGCGCGGGGCTCGTCACCGTGGCCTCGCCGTCCGACGCGCTGCTCGTCAACGCCTGTCACCTCACCACGGTGATGGTCCGCCGCGCCGACGGCGCCGAGGGGCTCGCCTTGCTCCTGAGCGATGCACGGCACAACGCCGTCGTCCTTGGGCCCGGCCTGCCGCCGGAGGGCGCGTCCGAACTCGTCCTTGCCGCGCTCGCCTCCCCGGCCCAGGTCGTGCTCGACGCGGGCGCGCTGACCGCGTTTGTCGCGCGCGCCGATGGCCTTGCCGAGGCGCTGCGGGGACGCGGTGCAGCGAGGGAGGCGGTGCTCACGCCGCACGAGGGTGAGTTCGCGCGCTCCGTGGACCTGTTGGTGCCGTCGCGGGAGGGGGCGGACAAGCTGTCCAAGGTGCGGGACGCCGCGGCGGCGCTGGGTGCCGTGATCCTCCTCAAGGGCGAGGACACGGTGATCGCCGAACCGGGGGGACGGGCGACGATCAACGCGAACGCCCCGCCGTGGCTCGCGACCGCCGGCACCGGCGACGTGCTCGCCGGGCTCGTGGGGGCGTTCCTCGCGCAGGGCTTCCTGCCCTACGACGCCGCGCGCGTCGCGGTGTGGCTGCACGGCGAGCTCGGCCAGCGCGCCGGGGCCGCGCTGATCGCCGACGACCTCATCGACGCCCTGAAGCCGGCGCGTGCGGAACTCGAGGCGGTCCTCGCGGCGAGGGCGGTTTGACGTCTCCCACCGGCGCCGCGTAGAGCCCGCTGCGGGCGGGTGTGGCGGAACTGGTAGACGCACTTGGTTTAGGTCCAAGCGCCGCAAGGCGTGGGGGTTCGAGTCCCTCCACCCGCACCATCTCCCTGGGCGCCGCCGGTCGTCCGGTCGCTCGCGGTCCCGCCCGGCCGTCCGCTTGGATGCCACAGGCGCAAGGCCATCCGACGTCGCGCGCCACCCTCGGTGCCGAGCGAGGCGTGGCATTGACTTCGCCATGCGCGAGCGCGACATGGAGCGCGTTCCCCCACAACCCATGCGCCTTGCCGAAAGTGTTTCGATGGAAGTGAGTGAAACCCGTGCCGACGGCCTCGCGCGCGAGCTGAAGGTGGTGGTCCCCGCCGCGACCCTCGACGAGCGACTGACGGCCTACCTCGACGACCTGCGTCAGAAGGTGCGTCTCAAGGGGTTCCGTCCCGGCAAGGTGCCGATGACGCATCTGCGCAAGATGTATGGCCGCTCGGCGATGGCCGAGGTGATCAACGACGTGCTGAGCGAGAGCGTCAAGGACGCCGTCGGCCAGCGCGACGAGAAGCCGGCGTTGCAGCCGGACGTCGACGTCGACGAGGCCTCGATGAAGGCGGTCATCGAGGGCAAGACCGACCTTGCGTTCGCCATCAAGTACGAGGTGCTGCCGCAGATCGAGGTGTCCGGCCTCGACACCATCACGATAGAGCGTCCCGTCCACGAGGCCAGCGCGGACGAGGTCGAGCGGGAGCTCGTCGGTCTGGCCGAGAACTACCGGGACTACGAGCCGGTGGAGCGCCCCGCCAAGGACGGCGACCGCCTGAAGATCGACTTCGTCGGCCGCATCGACGGCGAGGCCTTCGAGGGGGGCTTGGCCGAGGGGATCGACATCGTGATCGGCGCCGAACGGTTCATCCCGGGCTTCGAGGAGCAGCTTGCTGGCGCCTCGGCGGGGGAGGCGCGCCAGGTCACGGTGACCTTCCCACAGGACTACGGCGCGCAGCACCTCGCCGGGCGCGAGGCGGCCTTCGACGTCACCGTGCAGGAGGTCGCCGAGCCGAAGCTGAGCGAGGTCGACGACGCCTTCGCCCAGAAGCTCGGCATGGACGACCTCGAGGCGCTGCGCGGCGCCCTGCGCAACCAGGTCCAATCGACCTACGACCGCGCGAGCCGCGCCAAGGTGAAGCGTGCGCTCCTCGACGCGCTCGACGAGCGCTTCGCCTTCGAGGTGCCGCAGAAGCTTGTTGACACCGAGTTCGACACCATCTGGCGTCAGGTCGAGCGCGACATGGCCCAGGATGGAGCGGCGTTCGACGCCGAAGCCACCCCGGACGCCGAGGGCTCGGAGGCCAAGGCGCGCGCGGAGTATCGCGCGATCGCGTCGCGGCGCGTGCGGCTCGGCCTCCTCCTGTCGGAGGTTGGCGGGAAGGCCGAGGTGACCGTCAGCGACGAGGAGGTCCAGCGTGCGCTGCAGGAGCGCATGCGGCAGTTCCCGGGACAGGAGCGCGAGGTCGTCGAGTTCTACCGCAAGAACCCGCAGGCGGTGGCGAGCCTGCGCGCCCCGATCTACGAGGACAAGGTCGTCGACTACCTCCTCGAGCTCATCTCCGTGAACAACGTCGCCGTTTCGAAGGAGGAGCTCTTGAAGGGTGCCGAGGACAGCGACGACGCCGCGCACGACCATGGCCATCATCACGACCACGACCATTCCCACGATCATGACCACGACCACGGTCACTCCCACGACCATCCCCACGAGCACTAGGGACAGACGCCGTCCATGAGAGATCCCGTCGATTACGCGATGTCGACGCTCGTTCCGATGGTCGTCGAGCAGACGAACCGTGGCGAGCGCGCCTACGACATCTTCTCCCGCCTGTTGTCGGAGCGGATCATCTTCATCACGGGTCCCATCGAGGACACGGTGGCGACGCTGGTGAGCGCGCAGCTGCTCTACCTCGAGGCGGACAACCCGAACAAGGAGATCTCGCTCTACATCAACTCGCCAGGGGGGATCGTCACGTCCGGGCTCGCGATCTACGACACCATGCAGTTCGTGCGGCCGACCATCTCCACCTTGTGCATCGGTCAGTCCGCGTCCATGGGCGCGATGCTCCTCGCGGCAGGGGAGAAGGACATGCGGTTCTCGCTGCCGAACGCACGCATCATGGTGCACCAACCGTCCGGTGGGTTCCGCGGCACGGCGGCCGACATCAACCTCCAGGCCCAGGAGATCCTGGCGCTCAAGCGCCGGCTCAACGAGATCTATCGCAAGCACACCGGGCAGGCGCTCGACGTCATCGAGCGCACCTTGGAGCGCGACTACTACATGACGCCGGACGTCGCGCGCGAGTTCGGGATCATCGATCGCGTCATCGAAAGCCGGGCGGCGCTCGATGCCTGATCGCCGCGCCCGACGCTCGACGGAGATCAACCTCAGGGTGAGATTGCAGAAGCCCTTCGCGCAGGCTAGCAGTTAGTTCGCGCGGACGGTTCGCCGCAGCACGGCGGGGCCGGTCTGCAACAGCCAGATGCAATAGTGTTGACGGCGGGGTGAGGGCGTTGACGAGCGGGGACCGGCATTTGCATCGCCGACGGCCCCGTCCCAATATGGTGGTGCGTGGTGAGCGGTGGTCGCTGGCGTGCCGCTCTGCTGATGCGAGCCGCCGGTCTTGGTGCCAGGTGGGCTCGGCTTGGCGGGATCGCCGGGTGTGACGAAGGGGTGAGTTGATGAGCAAGGCGACCAGCGGCGACGGCAAGAACACGCTGTACTGCTCGTTCTGCGGCAAGAGCCAGCACGAGGTGCGCAAGCTCATCGCCGGACCGACGGTGTTCATCTGCGATGAGTGCGTCGAGCTGTGCATGGACATCATCCGCGAGGAGAACAAGTCCTCGTTGGTCAAGGCGCGCGACGGCATCCCGACGCCGCTCGAGATCCGCAAGGTCCTCGACGACTACGTCATCGGACAGAAGGAAGCCAAGAAGGTCCTGTCCGTCGCCGTGCACAACCACTACAAGCGGTTGAGCCACGCGTCCAAGCAGAACGACGTGGAGCTCGCCAAGTCGAACATCCTCCTCATCGGTCCGACGGGTTGCGGCAAGACGCTGCTAGCGCAGACGCTGGCGCGCATCCTCGACGTGCCGTTCACCATGGCCGACGCGACGACGCTCACGGAGGCGGGATACGTCGGCGAGGACGTCGAGAACATCATCCTGAAGCTGCTGCAGGCGGCGGACTACAACGTCGAGCGGGCGCAGCGCGGCATCGTCTACATCGACGAGGTCGACAAGATCTCCCGCAAGTCCGACAACCCGTCCATCACCCGCGACGTCTCCGGTGAGGGGGTTCAGCAGGCGCTGTTGAAGATCATGGAGGGCACCGTCGCCTCCGTGCCGCCGCAGGGTGGGCGCAAGCACCCGCAACAGGAGTTCCTGCAGGTCGACACCACGAACATCCTGTTCATCTGCGGTGGTGCGTTCGCGGGGCTCGAGAAGATCATCTCCGACCGCGGCCGCGGCACCTCCATCGGGTTCAACGCGCAGGTGTTCGCGCCGGAGGACCGCCGCACCGGCGAGCTGTTCCGCGAGGTCGAGCCCGAGGACCTGTTGAAGTTCGGCCTGATCCCGGAGTTCGTCGGCCGCCTGCCGGTGCTTGCCACGCTCGAGGACCTCGACGAGCCGGCGCTGGTGCAGATCCTGTCGGAGCCGAAGAACGCGCTCGTTAAGCAGTACCAGCGGCTGTTCGAGATGGAGGGGGTCGAGCTCACCTTCCATGCCGACGCGATGAATGCGATCGCGCGCAAGGCCATCGATCGCAAGACCGGCGCGCGCGGGTTGCGTTCGATCCTAGAGGCCATCCTGCTCGACACCATGTACGAGCTGCCTGGCCTCGATGGCGTGCGCGAGGTCGTGATCTCCGACGAGGTGATCGGGGGCACCGCGCGGCCGCTCTACATCTACGACGACCGCGTGTCGGAGCCCTCGCGCACCTCCGCCTGATGCAGCCGCCCAGCGGCGGCCGTGCGATGCGCGTCCGAGCGCGCCCGGCGTGTGCTGCGAGCGTGGCGGGTGAAACGAGGCTTGCCCGCCATCGGCTGCGCGCCGCCTGGAGCTGCAGGATGGACAGCCTCGCCCCATGGACGACTGGCACGGTGACGATGCCGAGCACCTCGCTGGCGTCGCGCCGTTGCCCCAGTATCGCCACAAACCTTGAAGTCGCGGGGTCCCAGCGCCACCTCGACCCTCACGGATGCGAATGGCCGCATCCCCTCATCCCCTCGCTGCCCCACCTGACGTTGCCGTGGGTAGCCGTCGCCGATGGGCGACCGGGCAGCGGCCATGGCTCGACTCGTGCATGATGTGGCGAGCCGGAGCCAAGCTGAAAGGACAGTTCATGGCCAAGTCGGACGACAATCGCGACGCCCTCCGGCAGGCAGGCGGGGCTGACGCCGGCACGTTTCCGGTGCTGCCCCTGCGGGACATCGTCGTATTCCCCCACATGGTGGTTCCACTGTTCGTCGGCCGAGAGAAGTCCATCCGCGCGCTCGAGGAGGTGATGCGCGCGGACAACCAGATCCTGCTCGTCACCCAGCGCGAGGCCGGCGACGACGATCCCAAGCCCGAGCGGCTGTTCTCCATCGGCACGCTCGCCACCGTGCTGCAGCTCCTGAAGCTGCCTGACGGCACCGTCAAGGTCCTCGTCGAGGGCACGACGCGGGCGCAGATCACCCAGTTCACGGAACGGGAGGAGTACTTCGAGGCCGAGGTCGATGAGGTCCGCCAGCCCGACTACGACGAGACCGAGGCGCAGGCGCTGTCGCGCTCGGTGGTGTCGGAGTTTGAGAACTACGTCAAGCTGAACAAGAAGATCTCACCTGAGGTGATCTCCGCGGTCAGCCAGATCGAGGATTTCGCCAAGCTCGCCGACACGGTGGCCTCCCACCTCGTCGTCAAGATCCCGGTCAAGCAGGAGATCCTCGGCACCGCCTCGGTCATCGAGCGGTTCGAGAAGGTGCTCGGCATCATGAACGGCGAGATCTCCGTCCTGCAGGTGGAGAAGCGCATCCGCTCGCGCGTGAAGCGCCAGATGGAGAAGACCCAGCGCGAGTACTACCTCAACGAGCAGATGCGGGCGATCCAGAAGGAGCTCGGCGACGGCGAGGACGGCAAGGACGAGCTCGCCGAGATCGAGGAGCGCATCAAGACCACCAAGCTCTCCAAGGAGGCGCGGGAGAAGGCGGAGGGGGAGCTCAAGAAGCTGCGCCAGATGAGCCCCATGTCCGCCGAGGCGACGGTGGTGCGCAACTACCTCGACTGGATCCTGTCGATCCCGTGGAAGAAGCCCTCGAAGGTGCGCAACGACCTCGACCACGCCGAGCAGGTGCTCGACGTCGACCACTTTGGCCTCGACAAGGTCAAGGAGCGCATCCTCGAGTACCTCGCGGTGCAGGCCCGCGCCAACAAGCTGAAGGGTCCGATCCTGTGCCTCGTCGGGCCGCCGGGCGTCGGCAAGACCAGCCTCGCCAAGTCCATCGCGAAGGCCACGGGGCGCGAGTTCGTGCGCATCTCGCTGGGCGGGGTGCGCGACGAGGCGGAGATCCGCGGCCACCGGCGCACCTACATCGGCTCGCTGCCGGGCAAGATCATCCAGTCCATGAAGAAGGCGAAGCGGTCCAACCCGCTCTTCCTTCTGGACGAGATCGACAAGATGGGGATGGACTTCCGCGGCGACCCGTCTTCGGCGCTCCTCGAGGTGCTCGATCCCGAGCAGAATTCGACGTTCATGGACCATTACCTCGAGGTCGAGTACGACCTGTCGAACGTCATGTTCGTGACCACGGCGAACACGCTCAACATCCCGGCGCCGCTGATGGACCGGATGGAGATCATCCGCATCGCCGGCTACACCGAGGATGAGAAGGTCGAGATCGCCCGTCGCCACCTCATCTCAAAGTCCGAGGCGGACCACGGGCTGAAGGGGGGCGAGTTCGCCATCGAGGACGAGGCGCTGCGCACCCTGATCCGGCGCTACACGCGCGAGTCGGGCGTGCGCAACCTAGAGCGTGAGATCGCGACGCTCGCCCGCAAGGCGGTGAAGGAGATCCTGACCTCCAAGGGTGAGACGACGGCCATCCTGGTCGACGCCGATAAGCTCGAGGCCTACCTCGGCGCGCCGAAGTTCCGCTACGGTCAGGCCGAGATGGAGGATCAGGTCGGCGTCGCCACCGGCCTTGCATGGACCGAGGTCGGCGGCGAGCTCCTGACCATCGAGGGTCTCATGATGCCCGGCAAGGGCAAGATGACGGTCACCGGCAACCTGCGTGACGTGATGAAGGAGTCGATCTCGGCCGCTGCGTCGTACGTGCGCTCGCGGGCGCTCGACATCGGGGTCGAGCCTCCGATGTTCGACCGTCGGGACATCCACGTGCACGTGCCGGAGGGGGCGACGCCGAAGGACGGGCCGTCGGCGGGCATCGCCATGGCGACGGCGGTGGTCTCGGTGCTCACCGGCATTCCCGTGCGTCGCGATGTGGCGATGACCGGCGAGATCACCCTGCGCGGCCGGGTGCTGCCCATCGGCGGGCTGAAGGAGAAGCTGCTCGCCGCCCTGCGCGGGGGAATCACCACCGTCCTCATCCCCGAGGAGAACGCGAAGGACCTCGCGGACATCCCGGACAACGTGAAGAACGAGGTCGACATCGTCCCCGTCTCGCGGATGGACGACGTGTTGAAGCGGGCGCTGGTCCGCATGCCGGAGGCGGTCGAGTGGACCGAGCCGGCCTACCGCCCCGCCGACGCCCCGACGGCTGCCGGAGCCGAGGAGGACGAGGCGACGTTCCGCGCTCACTGACGATCCTGCACGCCGAGCGCTTGAACGAGGGGAGGCGGGTCTGCGGGCCCGCCTCCCCTCGGCCTCGGCTGTACGCGCGTCGAGCTCGCGTCGTCACGCGCGGTCCGGCGACGTGGCGGGCACCCTAGGCCGAGGATCCGTCAGCACGATCCGTCAAGGCGGATCGGATCCCGCGATCTCCCAAGGGAGATCGACGACATGAGCCGCGGGCACTTCTGGCTGAGCGAGGTGAGTGCGAGCGCCTCGCTCCGCTCCTGGCGACTGACAAGCGAGGAAAGTTTCGCGTCGAGGGTCGCCAGGTCATCGGCGGGGCCGTCCCCGTCCTGAGGTCGGGCTGCCGGTGGAAGGATCGGCGTGAAACCTACGGCGCTGACGAGACGCTCTGCAACCGCGTCGTCCGTTGGGCGGCGAGGGGCGTGGCAGTCCATGTTCTCCGCGCTCCGGCCGCGGCTCGCGGACCGCCCTCGGCGAGCCTGATCGGTACGTCGGCCGTGAAACCGCGCCGCCGGCGGCACGGGGGGAGCGGGGCCAGGCGATCGGCTGGTCGCGCGGCGGGTGCACGACCAAGCTCCTCGCCCTCACCGATGGCCTCGGTAAGCCAGTCGCCCTTCACCCGACCGGCGGGCAAGAGGCCGACTGCAGGGCAGCCGAAGCTCCTGAGCGCCGTGCCGGCCTGCCGGGTCGTCCGCGCCGACACAGCCTGCGACACCAATGCGATCCACCGGGCTGTCGCGGCGCGCTGGCGAACATCCCGCCGACGTCCAAGGCGCGCTGGAGGGGCTGCTTCTCGCCCTTCCTCTCCCGCGACCCAAACGCCATCGAGCGCGTGTTCGGCCCGCCTCGCAGGCTTCCGCCGTGTCGCGCCCCGCTACGACCGGCGGGCGGCCGACGTCCTCGCCCGTCGTCCGTCTCGCCGCAACCGTCGGCTCCTGGATATGAGTCCCGGCCCCCGTACGGTGTTCCCACAACTTCGGATTGCTTGACGCGCGCGAGGTCCATCGCGCCGGGTTTGCGGCGCGCTGCTCCCCTCGGCGCCCATGTTTGGCGAAATCGTAACGTTTGCCCTGCAATTTCCCAGGAAAAGCGGGCGTTTCAGCCTTGACTGGCTAGGCGGCGGGCGAGGCCGGTGCCATCGTGATGCCTCGTATCCGCGGAGAGGAATCGGACATGAAGAAGGCTGAGCTTGCCGCAGAGGTGGCACAACAGGCGGACATCGACAGCAAGGCGGCTGCCAAGGCTGTCGACGCGACGTTCAACGCCATCATCGAGGCAATGAAGTCGGGCGACGAGGTTCGCATCACGAACTTCGGCGTGTTCTCGGTCGCCGAACGGCCCGAGTCCCAGGGGCGCAACCCGCAGACCAACGAGCCGATCACCATCAAGGCTGCCCGTGTTCCAAAGTTCAAGCCCGGCAAGCCGCTGAAGGACGCACTCAACGCTTGAGCCTCCCGCAAGGGAGCCTCGTCGGGTGGTCCCGCCCGGACGGTGCGCGGCTAAGGCGGACGTTGGGCGACGCCGGACGGCGGCGAACGACCCGGTACGGCGGCGCACCGGGCCTGATGTCGCCCCTAGCCGCTTGATCCGCGGAAACGGACATCCCGCCAAGCGGACCGAACGGGGCGAGCGCAGCACGTTCTCCGACGAGGAGATCACTGCGTCCTGAAGGAGCGCGGGCGGGCGCGGAGGCTGGCAGGTGCGTTGGAGCCTGCGCTGCCACGAGCTTGAAGTGCTGCGGGATCAACGTGAGGAGGCGGGCCTGGTTTGTTAGACCCGAGGAGGAAGGCACGTGACCCAAGCGGCGTCTCGCTGCCGAAAGGCTTGACGCCGCTCGTACCGAACGTGTCGACGCCAGCTGCGAAGTGGGGTCGCGCGCCTTCGCGCAACGTTGAAGTTGGAGCGACCGGCGGACCCGCACCGCTGGGCGGTCGGAGCCGAATGAAGATCGCGACCGCCCGAACCGGCCGCTCGACGGGCGCCGACGCGAACGGCTTAGGGGTTGGTCACCAAGGGGAGACGGTTTGGCGGCTGGCAGCGGGGTGGGGCGCTGCCCCGCAGACGCCAATAAGGGGTCAGTCGCGAAGCACGCCTTGCAGGCGCGGGGCTAAGGTTGCAAGTACGGGCGTGGAACCCTTGGCACTGCTGGCGATGCCGCCCGGTCCAACGCAAGCGTTGTTGGCTCGATGCCGTGCCGGACCGGGTCGCCTCTAACGGGCGCTTGCGGCCTCTCGCGAACGTCGACCTGCGCGCACGAGTGCGTGGCGCCGGTTGCCAACACCGCCTGAGCGCCGTACGGGTCCGGCGAGCTCGACCAGCACGTTGCAGCGCGGACGCCGCCGACGGCGATGCGTCGGCGACAACGTCACGAGCGGGAGTGGCGTCGTTGAAGAGGTGGCGACTGGCCGCCCGCGCGAAGCTGCGCAGGACGTCGCGCCCTACATGCCAGGTGAGGTGAGGCGGGCCGTTCTGCTTGGAAGCGCCTTCGCTTCGCGGAGGTGTGCTCGGTCTCTTTGGTGCGGCGAGCACGGCGGGAGGAAGCGGCGCGGGCACCGCTGGCTTCGATGCCTTCGACCAGCAGGCCGACGTTGCGTGCCGGCGGTTTGTCGATGACCCACGCCTTCGCCGGACCCAAGTTCGGGCGCCGGAACCCGCGCTCCGCATGTGCGAAAGGCCTCGCCGATCTCGGGCCGTCGAGGCGCCACGATGCGATGAGCCGGTCCTGGCGAAGCCGAGCCGTGAAGGTGCGTGTTTCCAGCGGGGGCGCGGGCGAGCTTGCGCGGCAACGCACGCTATGCCGAGCGCGGCCCTCCCGAGGCGAAACAGGTTTGTCTAACCGATGCAGATCAGCGAGGCCAACTCGAGCTCGAGCGGGCCTTCGCGCCAGGCCCGCGGACGCCCTGTGACGACCGCGCGCTCGTCTAGCAGGGATCGACGGCTGACCGTCCGTCGGCCGGAACGACGCGGGTCCGATCCGGCCCTCGCTGCGATCAGCGCCGGCATACGACCGAATGACGGGTCCTTTGCCCGACCCATACGATGCGAACCTGGCTCAGGCGGCCTGCTCGACCTCGGCCTCGGCTTCGACCTTCTCCTCCTGCACCGTCGCACCGGACAGGAACTGGCCGAACCCTTGCATGTCGGAGATGTTGTCGCTCATCACCTTGACGATGATGAGGATCGGCACCGCAAGGATGATGCCGGCGACCCCCCAGAGGAAGCCCCACAACGCGATGGACAGGAGGATCGCCACCGGGTTCAGCTCCAGGCGGTGCCCCAGGATGGTCGGCGTGACGAAGTGCCCTTCGACCGTGGTCAGGGCGAAGTAGGCGAGCCCCGGCAGCACCGCCCATTGCACCGTATCGTAGGTCAGGAGGGCGACGATGGTCGCGGACACGGTGCCGACCAGCGATCCGACGAACGGCAGGAAGTTGAGCAGGAACGCCGCGATCCCCCACAACGCTGGGCTCGGCATGCCGAGCAGCAGCATCGTGATGCCGATCGCACAACCGAACCCAGCGTTGATGATCGTGATCGTCAGGAGGTACTTCGAGACGACGGTCACGATGTTGTTGACCACGGTGAGGGCGCGCTTCTTGTCGGACATGCGCGGCGCGGCGTGGACGATCTTCTCGTAGATGAGCCGGTTGGTGACGAGCAGGAAGTACGTGAGCGCGATCGCCACCGCGAGGGTGGAGGCGACGCTGCCAAGGTTCGTCGCCGCCTTGTTGAGCAGCCCCGGCTGGCGCACCACGACCTCGGTGACCTCAGGGTCGGCGGCCGCGTTCGTGATCTGCTCGACCTCCTGGCTCGCCTTCGTGATCGACTCCACCGGCCCACGGAACTCGGACAACCTGTCCTGCAGCTTGCGGCCGATGGCGGGCGCATCATCGATGAAGGCGGTGAACGGCTGCGACAGGGTGACGACCGCGATGCCGATGGCGAGCGTCACGCCAGCGACAAGCAGGAAGGCCGAGAAGCCGGCCCACAGGCGTCGTTGTAACCATAGATTGATCGGCGTCAGCGTCAGCGAGATGATGAACGCCAGCACCACCGGCAGCACGAGGCTCTGCGCGTAGTCCATGGCTGCGAGGACGGCGAGCGTTGCAAGGGTGATGAGGGGCACCTTGACCCCGGTGCCCACCGCCACGGGGATCTTGTTGGAGGGTTCAGCTTCTGCGAGCGCGTCCTTCCCTTCAGCCATTCCAAACCCTCTCACACTGCCTTCAAACCGAGCACATCCCTCGACAACGCAGCGACAGGCGGCCGCGTTCGTCGTATGTGTGTGCGTCTCGGCCTCCGTAGTCGTGCGAGGGAGCCTCTCTTGGACGCTACGTCCCGACTGACCCCACTCAACCAGAAGCCTCGCCGCGGGCACGACACGCTGTCGCCGGATAAGCTACCCTACCACGAAAGGTTGCGCGGGCGGGCCGCTCGCAGCCCGGTGGAGGTCGGTTGGCGAGGCTGGTGGGACATCCTGATGCGGGTAGTGGACCGCGTCGGCATCGACAACCTCGGACTCATCACCGCGGGCGTCACCTTCTACGTGTTCCTCGCCCTCATTCCGGCGATGATCGCGGTCGTCACGTTCTACGGCATCATGACCGACACGGTGACGCTCGAGGCGCACGTCGCCTTCCTCAACGGCTACCTGCCGGACCAGGCCATCGCCTGGATTTCAGGGGAGATCGGACGCCTGACCAAGGCGCAGGAGGATGGGCTTACGCTGACCTTCCTGCTCAGCCTCGGCATCTCGTTCTGGTCCATGAATAATGCGGTGATCGCGCTGTTCGGGGCGATGAACGTCGCCTACGGGGAGATCGAGAAGCGTGGCATCATCGGGCTTTACCTCAAGGCGTTCGCGGTCACCATCAGCGCGCTCGTCATCGGCATCGTGATGGTCGGCGCCATCGTCGTCGTCCCCTTGATCTTCGGCGGGGTTGAGAACGGCCTCGACTACGGCGGCCGGCGGGTCACCGCACCGGCGCTGTTCATCCTCGTCGGGCTCGGTTCGGCCACGGTCTATCGCATCGGGCCGAGCCGCAAACCTGCCAAGTGGCGCTGGATCGCGGTCGGCGCGCTGACGGTGGCGGTGGGCTGGCTCGCCGCCTCGACGCTGTTGTCGTGGTACCTGTCGAACATCGCCAACTATGCCGCGATGTACGGCTCGCTCGGCACCATCATCGCCTTGATGTTCTGGTTCTACATCTCGGTCTACATCCTGCTCCTCGGTGCGGAGCTCGCCGCAGAGACCGAGCACCAGACGATGACCGACACCACCGTCGGTCCGGACGAACCGATGGGCACGCGGGGTGCCTACGTCGCCGACACGGTGGGACGCGCGTCGAGCGTCTAGCTGGCCGGAAGCTGTCCGCTCGCGCGTAAAGGTCGCAGCGGGCGCTCACGAACCCGGTATGACTTGCAACAAAACAAGGCGTCACCCGTTCCCATGGCGTTGACGCCAACCAGATCTAAGGGATGGGCATGGGGTACGGATGGGAACGGTCGGCGAACTCAGCAATGACCCGATCAACCTATGGGAGTCGGATCGCCGAGGCGGTGCCTCGTCGTCGGCGGTGCTGCAACTCCATCCCCAGGGTGAGCCGACGCTGATACGGCGATCGTCAGGGTCGGCTCTGAAGCCCTTCGGGCGCTTCAATCCCCGATCGACGAAATGGAAGCTATCGGATGACTGGGTCTGAAGAGACCGCCCTGCTGACGGTCGCCCTAGGGCAAGTGGGCGTCGCCACTGCGCTGATCATCTTCGCGATCGTCGGCGCAGGGTGGGCTGCTCGGTCCATGGCGTTCCTGGCAGCGTTGGCGGTCGGTGCTGGCGCGGCGCACGGCTGGTTCGTGCCGGCCGCAACGCAGGCTCCCGGCGCAGCGCTGACGCTTGGTGCGCCGATGCCGGGCGTCCTAGGGGGCAGCCTTGCGCTCCCACTTGCTGTGGTTGTGGCGGCCGCAGCCGCCGGCGCGGTCGTCCTTGCGCTCGTCGTCGGCAGACGGCGGCTCGCGCCCCGCGTGCGGGCGACGAGCGCGAGCGGCAGCAGGGAGCGCAAGCAGACCTTCGCAGCGGAGGCACGCAACAAGCGCCTGCTCGGCATCCTCCAGCGCGAGCACCAGAAGCTCCGCGACGTGAAGGAGATGCACCGCTACTTCGAGCTCGCGACGCGCAACTCGCAGATCACGGTGCTCTTCCAGGATCCGGACCTGCGATACCAGTGGGTGGTCAACCCGCGGCCGTCGCTGATCGGCGAGGGCATGATCGGCCTCACCGACGAGGAGGCGCTGCCGCCCGAGGTCCGGCCCCTCGTCATTGGGCACAAGACGCGCGCGCTGCAGACCGGCATGACGCAGACCTTCGAGGTCCAGGTGCCCGGCAAGGACGAGCGCGCCTGGTTCCGCATGGACGTGGTTCCGATCTCGGACGGCAAGCGGCTGACCGGCCTCGTCTGCACGGCGATCGACATCTCAAGGTCCAAGCGGCTCGATGCCATGCGCACGGACCTGTCGCGCCGGCTCGCGGAGACGCTCCAGCGCTTCAACCTCGCGCTGAGGTCGGAACGGATCATGGTGTTCAGCCAGGACACCTCCCTGCGCTACACGTGGGCGAACACCGACGAGACGCAGGTGGGCTCGATCATCGGACGCACCGACCTCGACGTCATCCCCGAGTCGGACCGCGAGCCCATCGTGTCGTTGAAGACGCAGGTCATCGCGACGCGGCGTCCAGCCTCCGGTGAGGTCGGCGTCGGCGACGGAGCCGATCGACGTTGGTACGACCTCCACGTGGAGCCGAACCTGCGGCCCGACGGCTCGGTGGCCGGCATCACCTGCGCGTCCGTCGACATCACGCACAGGAAGCGCAACGAGGAACAGATGCGCCTCGTCATGCGAGAGCTGACGCACCGAACCAAGAACCTCCTGACGGTGGTGATCGCGATCGCGCGCCAGACGAGCAACCAGGCGACGACCGTGGAGACGTTCGTGCCGGCGCTGATCGCGCGCCTGAGGGCCCTGTCGGCGGCGCAGGACCTCATCGTCGCCGACGAGTGGGCCGGTGTCGACATGGGCGACCTCGTCCGCGTCCTCGTCGGTCAGTTCATGCCGCCGCACTCGTCCCGGGTGACCGTCGCGGGGCCCCAAGTGGTGCTGTCGCCGGAGGCCTCGCAGAACCTCGGGCTCGCGATCCACGAGCTGGCGGCCAACGCGGTGCAGTACGGCGCGTTCGCCAACGCAAGCGGGACGCTGGAGGTCACGTGGGCCGTCACAACGTCGCCATCGGGCGAGGATCAGCTCGTTCTGACGTGGACGGAACGCGGCGGGCCGACGGTGAACGAGCCGACCCGGCGCGGCTTCGGGATGACGGTGATCGAGCGGAACCTGTCACGGGCGCTGGGCGCGAAGGTGAGCCTCGCCTTCGGCGCCTCCGGCCTCACCGCGTCGGTCACCTTGCCGCTCGAGGGCATCGTGCCGTTCGCGAGCCCGGACCGCATCCGCCTCGCCCAGGCGAGCTGAGCGGCGAGTTGCTGGCGGCGGCGCATGCACGACGGGCGGACAGCGGGGTGCGGCTCATTTTGGTCGCGTCGCGGAACGACACGTCTGCCGCCCGGCTTTTGCATAGGTCAACGACGGCGGTGAGGGTGAGGCTCGCACCGGTCGAACGAAGGAACGGCATCGGAGGCGAGGCATGAGCACCGACGAACACGAGATGGTGTGGAAGGAGATCAGCCGCATCGAGACCTGCATGATGGTCACACACGACGGCGGCGCGATGCGAGCGCGTCCGATGGTGGGGACCCCCGATCGCGGTGCCGACACGATCTGGTTCATCGCAAACCGGAAGGACCACAAGGACGACGAGGTCCTAGCGGACCCGCGCGTCTGCCTGACCTACGTCGACAGTGAGAAGAACACGTACGTGTCGGTGTCGGGCGAGGGAACGGTTTCGGAGGACAGGGCGAAGCTCAAGGAGCTGTGGACGACGTCGGTGGACGCCTGGTTCGAGGGCGGGCCTGAGGATCCCAACGCGATCCTCATCGCCGTCCGTCCCGAGATGGCCGAGTACTGGGACAACCCCAACTCGGACTTCATCGTCGCGCTCAAGATGTTGACCGCGTCGGTCACGGACGATGAGCCGGCCGACATCGGTGAGAACCGCAAGGTCAACATGGAATGATCGGCCGCTGCTGCCGCCGGTTGCGGTCGCCCCTTGTGGTCTAGTGACGGGGCATTCGACCCACCGGCTGCAGCACGCTGCGGGGTTTCGTCTCGACGTCCGATGCCGACCGACGACGGTTGCCCGAGGCGCGTGCAAGGGGCTGACGCGAAGTCGCTCGATCCGGCCCCGGCGATCCGCTGCGCTTCAGCGTCGTGAGTGTCGCGACGTCGTTGGGGGATGGTGGTCCCACCGCCTCTGTGGCGCACGGCTTGGCGGAGGCGGAGAAGCGCTTAAAGCGGGACCCAGCGGCACACCGTCGTGGTCCGTAGGCCTTGCAGAGGCTTGGGATAAATCACCCCCGGGCTTGATGGTGGGTGGGAGGCCGCGC
The DNA here is from genome assembly GCF_965213555.1 of Acuticoccus sp. Lineage (GTDB taxonomy): Bacteria > Pseudomonadota > Alphaproteobacteria > Rhizobiales > Amorphaceae > Acuticoccus. The sequence goes on from NZ_OZ243890.1 coordinate 2,967,417, forward strand.
CCGGACGTCCCGTCGCAACGAGGCTGCTGCCAGCCGCGAGTCGCGTGACAGTGTCGATCGACCGACCCAGCTCGATGCCGTCCCCTCCACGGACGTGGCAGCGGCCCATCAGCCACCAAGGCGCAAGGTCGATCCGTCGACCGCTAGCGGCCTTTTCTTTGTGACCGGAGATAGAAGGCGTGCTCGACACTGTGTCGGCGCTCGCCGGGACTGAACCGGTCGAGCAGCTCGCCGATGACGTTCCAAGGGTCGTCGCGGGGGTGCGGGCGCGGCGGCGGCGCAGCACGGTCTTGAGCTTGGCGGAGGCCTGCTCGATCGGGTTGAGGTCGGGCGAGTACGGCGGCGGGGACATCACCTTCCCACCGGCAGCAGCGACCGCCTTGCGGACCCCGGCGACCTTTTGCGCCGCGAGGTTGTCCGGGACAACGACACTGCCGTGGTGCAGCGAAGGCGCCAGGAACTGCTCGGTGTAGGCGAGGAAGGCGGGCCCGGCATCAGCCCCGACGGGACGAGCGGCGCGACGAGGCCGCCCATCGTGAGGCCGCAGACGAAGGTGGTGGCGCGCCGGTGGCCGTGCGGCACGGCGTCGACCACGCGCTCGCCCTTCGGCGCCAGCCGTAGAGCCGGGCCATCTTTGTGCTGGCGCCGGCTCGTCGATGAAGACGAACGCGTCAGGATCGAGAAGGCGCTGCCACAGCCGCCGGCGCCGGCGCTGGCGGGCGACGTCGGAACGGTCCTGCTCGGCCGCTTGTAGGACTTTTCTTGAGCGTGAGGCCGAGCCGGCGCACCGTCCGCCACGCCGCGCCGAGCGAGACGCCGATCCCGTGCACCTCGAGGAGGTGCCGGCGAAGGTCGGCGAGCGTTGCGTCCGGCCTGGCGCTCATGAACGCCTCGACCGTCCGCTCGTGGGCCGCGAGCTTGCGCGGCGGCCGGCCTCGGACGGTGCGCACGGCAAGCTCGCCGCTCCGCCGACGCTGGATCGGCGCCTTGTAGACGTCCGAGATGCTGACGCCGAAGCGCGGCGCCACCACCCGGACCGCGTCGCCGGCATCGACTGCCGCCAACACGCGGTCGCGCGGATCCTGGCTGTAGGCTCGCCCTCTCGTCCGATGCATTGCGGATCAGCCCCTGACAACGGTGATCCGTTGGTGCCCGACCTGCCCGGTCATGGGGGAACTGCGCTAGCGTCGGACTCACCGTGGCACCTGGCTGAACGCCCAACCAAGTCGTCGGCCCGGTCCTCGACGGGACCCATTGACGCGCCTCAACAGCGTAGAGCCGAGCGGGCTTGCCTGACCGCAGTTGCCCGCTATGCACCGCGATCCTGGGGCACCGGTCGGCGCCGATGCTACACGCTTCTGGCGATCGCGCACCGCTTGCCAAACCGAGTGCCGAGCCGTCCACGGAGGGCCGCCGTCGCGCCGACGGGCGTCACGTGGTCGGCAGGGGGGCCGTCGCGCTCCAATGCAGCTGCAAGGCACGGCGAGCTGTGAGGCTCCCGTCCGCATCGAGCGATCCGCGCGCCGTGCGGTGACGGCGGCTCGCGGTTCCCACCGATCTGCGTCGGCGGAACGCTCGGTCGCCCGCACCCGCGGCCTAGGATCGACGGCCATCGCCAAGCCTACGCCGAAGCATGGTGCCATCAGGGCGCTGCCACCCCGACGTCGACGGACGCAAGCACGCCGACACAAAAGCTCATTGCCTGATATTCGGTAGGCCGCAGGTGCCCCCGCCCGCGGGAGAGGTGGCGCCCATGGCAAGGCGCTTGCGACCGTCGTCGGCGACGCGATCAACCCTTACGTGCGTCGACCACCGAACGGCTGTAGTGGTCGGGTCCGTACTCGCTGCCCGACTGCAGGGCGAGGAGGTCGGCGAGGCGGGTGCGAGCCCGGTTGACCCGGCTCTTCACCGTCCCGACGGCGCAGCCACAAATTTCCGCCGCCTCGTCGTAGGAGAAGCCGGAGGCACCGACGAGGATCAGCGCCTCACGCTGGTCGGGAGCGAGCTTGGTCAGCGCCTCGCGGAAGTCGACCATGTCGAGGTGGCCGAGCTGCTCGGGGTGCGTCGCAAGGTTCGCCGCGAGCTTGCCGTCGGCGTCCTCGACCTCTCGGCGCTTCTTGCGGAAGTCCGAGTAGTACACGTTGCGCAGGATGGTGAAGAGCCACGCGCGCATGTTGGTGCCGGCCTCGAACATGTCGATGGACGCCCACGCCTTCATCAGCGCCTCCTGCACAAGGTCGTCCGCACGCTCCGCGTTGCCGCAGAGGCTGACGGCGAAGGCGCGCAGGTTTGGGATCTGACGAATGAGCTCGTCGCGCACGCTCATCGACGTTCGGTGCCCTCGGAGGGTTCATCGTCCCGTTCGTCCCGGTCGCTCGTCGCGTCGTCGAGCTTGAGCAGCAGCTCCACGAGCTTGTCAGGGATCGGCTCCACCAGAACGGTGTCGTATAGGTTGCGCAACTGCTTTCCAATCAACGACTGCATCGCGTCATCTCGGGAACCGTTGGGTTCGTCCTGGTTCGCCATCACTCAAGCATTGCCCATGGTGCCGCTCTTGTCTCCCATCACCCGCGGCACCGGCGGAGCCGACGCCGCCGCGGAGTGGCAGCACCACCGCTGCGCCCACGATGGATCGTTCGTACGCCCCGACCTGGAACGGTGCGGCATAGTCGATCGTTCCCATCCTCCACGACGGTACCGGGTCAAGCTGTCGCCAGCCGGTGGCCACAGTCCAGCCTCGTCGTTTAGACGATGGGGGCTTCGCCGAACCGCAGCATCGTTCCAAGGACGGACCATGTCGCTCGCACGAACCATCGCGCCCCACATCCCCTACCTGCGGCGCTTCGCCCGTTCGCTGACGGGCAGCCAGCCGAGCGGCGACGCCTACGTGGAGGCGGTGCTGGAGGCGCTGGTCGCCGACCCGTCGATGTTCGACGAGAAGATGCCGCCGCGCGTCGCGCTCTACCGCATCCTCATCCAGGTCTGGGACTCGGTGGACATCAACCACGACGTGGCGCCCCGCACTGCCGCGTTCGAGAAGCGGCTCGATGCGATGGTCCCGCAGGCCCGTCAAGCGTTTCTGCTGACGACGGTCGAGGGGTTCTCGCCGCAGGAGGCTGCCGCCATCTTGGGGACCGACATGGCCGGCGTGCGAAGCCTCATCGACGAGGCCGGCCAGTCGATCGCCGAGCAGGTGGCAACGAACGTCCTCATCATCGAGGACGAGCCGATGATCGCCATGGACCTCGAGGCGCTCGTCGAAGGCCTGGGGCACGAGGTCGCCGGCATCGCGCGCACGCACACCGAGGCCGTGGCTGCGGTGAGGGAGCGCCGCCCCGGCCTCGTCCTCGCCGACATCCAGCTCGCCGACGGCTCGTCCGGGCTGGAGGCGGTGAACGAGATCCTCTCCTCGATCACCGTCCCGGTGATCTTCATCACCGCGTACCCGGAGCGCCTCCTCACCGGGGAGCGGCCGGAGCCAGCGTTCCTCATCACCAAGCCGTTCGAAACCGAGACGGTGAAGGCGGTGATCAGCCAAGCGCTGTTCTTCTCCGGCGCATCGGAGGAGGCGGACGACGACGCCGGTAGAGGGGCGGCGGAGCACCCCATCGCCTGACGGCGGGTTCGTCCGGTCGCGGCGCCGTCGGCGGTCGAGGGGCAACGGAGGCACGGCTCCGGGCCCCAAGGCGAGGGCACGTCCGCTGGAGGGCCCGAGGGAGGCGAGCCGCTGGCCATTTGGCTGGCCTGCCTGACGCGGGCCGCGGAGGCGGATCGCGCCGGGCCCGAATAGCTCGTGGCGCTACAACCCCTCCGCCCACCGCACGTAGGCATCGACGTCGAACTTCCGCTTCAGTCCACTCGCGGTCATCGTGCGAACCTTGCCGTAGACGTCGCGCTCGGGCCAGCCGCGGTCGTGCAACCCGAACAGCCACGACACGTTGGCGTAGGAGTTCGCGTCTCGACCATCGAGGAAGTACTTGTTGTTGAGCTCGAGCGTCGTCGTGTAGGCGGCCTTCGGCGACTTGCTGTAGGCGATGATCCGCTTGCCCCAGTACATGCGCATGTAGTTGTGCAGGTAACCGGTCAGCCGCATCTCCCGCATCGCAGCATTCCAGTAGAGATCGTCCGTCCTGCCGGCCTCGAGCTCACGCCGTGTGTAGGTTCGAGCCCGCTCGTCGCCCTTGTGCTCCTCCAGGGTTTCCCGTGCCCAAGCGGGGAGGCTTTCGTAGGCGTCGTAGCGCTTGTTGTAATGGACGAAGTTGATGGCGAGCTCGCGGCGGACGAGCATCTCCTCGATGTAGGCGTCCTTGCTAGCGTCCGCCGCCTGCGCCTCGGCAACCCGATGGTAGACCGTGAGCGGTGAGATCTGGCCGAGGTGCAGGTAGGGGCTGAGCACCGAGACGTGACGGTGGACGATGTCGGAGCGCCCATCGCCGTAGGCGTCGAGCTCCTCGGTGATGAAGGTCCTCAAGCGCTCGGCGGCGCGCGAAGGGCCGCCCTTGGTGTGATCCACCGGCGCAACGCTCGCGTCACAGCCGAGCTCTTCCACGAAGCTCGCGACGTCGTCGAGGGCAAGGTCCTCCTTGGAGGCGAGCCCCTTCGCCTTCGTCTTCAATGCAACCGTGGGGGGAAGGTCGAGGTAAGGCGCCTTGGCCTTGTGGATCCTGGGTCGCAGGGTGCGCGCGGCAGACTCCTGCTTCTGCGACGCCGCCTCCACCGGGACGATCGCCTCCCCCTCCACCATCTCCATGAGGCAGCCGCACTCGTGGGCGACGTGGCCACGCCACTCCACGAGGTGGCGGAGGTAGCCTCGATCCGTGACGACGACCGCAGCGTCCCGGCCGACCTGTGCGGCGACCTCCGCAGGGCTGCCCCGACGCAGCGATGGGTGCGCCCCCCGGGTTCTCAGGGCAGCGAGCGTCTCCTGGAGGCCTTCCAGCATGAAGGTGAAGTGCCGCGCGTTGCCCTCCGGGTAGGCAGGGTCGACGACGAACAGGACGAGGAGGGGGAGCTTCAGGCTGTTGGCCCAGATCACCGCGCGCTCGAGCGCCGGGTTATCGTCCGCGCGCTGGGCGTGCTCCATCCAGTAGAGCACGTAGCGGCCATCGTTGCGCGGCCTGCCGTCGTTCAGCAACGAAGTCCGCCGCTGCAGCGCGTCAGACACGCCGGCACGTCACGCTTGTGCGACGCTGACGCTGGGCATGAAGGCTCGCCACATGCTTGCGTGAAGCGCGCGGTTGGAATAGAAGGGGAACACAAGGCTCATCGCCGGAACCCAACCAGGGTGGGTAGCGTTTGTTGGTCCGATTGGGAAGCAAGTCCGCTCCAATGGATGTGAAGGTGGGGTGCTAGTCTCTGACTTGCGGCATCGCTGCAACACCTCCAGCTTGGAGCGGAGGCGCGGCTCTGGCGACTGAGTAAATGGCCGCAGGTCAGCATTGCGCGGACCCCGGTTCGCTGGAAGGAGAGCTCAAGTGTCGATGTTCGGCCGATCCGCAGTGGTTGCGTTGGTGTTCACGGGGTCCGTCGCTGCCGCCGCCTACGCGGCGCAGGACGCCCGGTTCTACAACGGCGTCACTGGCATGGTCGGCGACCTGACGCGCAGCGTCGAGCTGGCGAGCGACATCATGTCTGGTGACGCTCACCTCGCCGATCCATCCGGCGGTCGTATGGCGAAGCAGGACGTGGAGCGCATCGCCTCCTCCTCGGTGGTCACTCATGTGGAGGTGGTTGGCGGCGGAGCGACGCAGCGCATCGTGCTGCTCGACCCCAACGGCGAGGAGGTGTTCACGCACGATCCCGAGGCCAACACGACGATCATCGCCAAGGACGTCGTAATTCCCTCCATCACCGTTCGCGACGGGCCGAATGAGATGGCCGAGCTGCGCGTCGTGACCGCAGCCGAAGTCGTCGAGGCGCCTGTGGAGCTCAAGCAGGCTTTGTTGTCAGGGGATAGCCCCGATCTGTTCTACCGCGAGGACCTCTAGGTTCTGGCCCAACCGGACCCGCCTGCAGTACGCTAGGGGTTAGGCGCGACACACCCCCTCCGCGTCACCCGTCGCCGGCGATCCATCCCGTGATGGTGTGGCTCGGTCGCAGCCTGGTCCGATCGAAGGCTTCGTGCGAGTCGCACCGCGCTCGGCAGCGGCGGCTCGGGGCAGGTCTTCCCCCCCGTGCTGCGGGGCAGGTTTCCCCCCGTGCTGCGAGGCCACCGGACCCCACGCATCGAAGGGTTCGGCCTCGCCGCCCTCGGACCGGTGGACGTCGCAGGGCGAAAACCGGCTGACGGCGTCATGGCGTGCAGGGTCAAAGCGAGTAAGTAGGACCGGAGCGACCCCGCCGCCGACGCTGAGGGCGTCGTTGCCCTTCCGCCGGCGTGTGCTGTGGCACCTTCCGTGTTGCCAGCGGTGGGGGGCCAGGCCTAGGTTGACACGTCGCGACCGCGGCGCGTCCCACCCGCTCCATCGGCAGGCGTCGTGTTCGTTCCCGTCCTCATGCTGGCGCCGTTCGCCTTCACCACCGGCTCCCTCGCCTTCGTCGGCGTACTCGAGCCGATGGCCGACAGCCTGGGCATCACGGTCGCCACGGCCGGCCAGCTGCAGACCGCGTTTGCAGTCGCCACCGCCGTCGGCGGCCCGGTGCTGGCGGCCTCCACCCGCGCGCTGCCGAAGAAGCCGCTGCTCGTCGCCGTGCTCGTCGTGCTCGCCGCCGCCCACGCGCTGTGCGCGGTGACCTACGACTTCCGCGGCCTCGTCGGGCTGCGCGTCGCCGCCGGCTTCGTCGGGTCCCTGTCCCTGCCGCTGGCGACCGCCATCGCCGTGGCGTCGGTGGCGCCGCACGATCGGCCGCGCGCCATCGCGACGGTGTTCGCCGGCGTCACGCTCGCCTTCCTGGTGGGTGTCCCGTCCGGCAGCGTCGTCGGCGACACCCTCGATTGGCATGCCTCGTTCTGGCTCGCCTCGGTGGTCTCGGCGACGGCGGCCGTTGCGATCGCGCTCGTCGTGCCGCGAGCCGAGCCTGTCCCGGCAGCGCGCGCGCCGCTCGCCATGGTGTTACGCTGGCCGCTCATCGGCTACCTGGCGCTCACGTTCCTCAGCTTCTGCGCCACGTTCACCACGGTCGCCTACATCGGTCCGGTGGTCATGCGCCTGACAGGCTTCGGAGGGAGCGCTGTGGGCGCGGTCCAGGTTTGCGTCGGCCTCGGCGGCATCGTCGGGCTCGTGCTCGGGGCAAGGCTTGCCCAGCGTCGCGGACCGGTCCTCGCGATGCTCCTCGCGGGGACCATCCTCGCGCAGGCGATCTTCTCGGCAGGGATGCTGTTCTCCGGCTCCCCATGGACTGGCGCCATGCTCGTCGTCGCTGCGTCGCTGTTCGGCTCGACGGCGCTGTTCTCGATGAACCCGATCATCCAGATGCGGCTTGCCGATGGGGCCGGTCCCGCGGCGACGCTCGCCTTTGCACTCAACGGCTCCATGGTGTTCCTCGGGCAGGGCGCCGGGGCGGCGCTCGGCGGGCTCGTGACGAGCGGGGCGGGCCTCGCCTTCGTCGGCGTCGTCGGCGCGGCGGTCGCAATCCTTGCCGCGCTCCTGTCGCTGCCGGTGACGCGGGCGCCGCTTGGGCCCGCGCGATGAGCCAGCTCGGCGCGCACACGGTCCTGTCGTTCGACTGCTACGGCACGTTGATCGACTGGGAGAGCGGCATCGTCGAGGCGTTGCACCCGCTGACCGACCGGCTGAGCGAACCTCCCTCGCGCGATGAGGTGCTGGAGGCGCACGCGCGGTTGGAGTCGGCGCACCAGGCGCTGACGCCGGCCCGACCCTACCGGGACATCCTCGCCACCGTGTACCGCAGGCTCGCCGAGGGGTGGCGCCTCGAAGCCTCCCATGAGGAGGCGGAAGCCTACGGCCGGTCGGTGGCGAGGTGGCCCGCGTTCCCCGACAGCGCGGCGGCGTTGCGCCGGCTGAAGGCGCGCCACCGCCTCGTCATCCTGTCCAACGTCGACAACGCGAGCTTCGCGGGGAGCGCAAGGGTGCTCGGCGTCGCGTTCGACGCGGTCTACACCGCCGAGGATGTCGGCAGCTACAAGCCCTCGGCCGCCAACTTCGCCTACATGCTCGCGCGCCTCGCCGAGCGGGGGGTGGCGCCCGGCGACGTCCTCCACGTGGCCGAAAGCCTCTTCCACGACCACGTGCCGGCGACCCGGCTGGGGCTCGCCACGTGCTGGATCCACCGCAGGCACGGGCAGGAGGGCTTCGGCGCCACCATGGACCCGGGCGAGCGCCCGCGCGTCGACCACCGCTTCACCTCGATGGCAGCGCTCGCCGACGCGCTCGCGCCTAGTACATGAACTGCTCGGCGAGGATGCGCTCGTCCCACGAGTGGTCCGGGTCGAACATGATGATACAGGCGGCATCCGGGTCCTCGCGCACCTCGACCTTGGCGACGTTGCGGATCTCCACCGCGTCCGCGGCTGCCGCGATGGGGCGCTTGCGCCGCTCCAGCGCCTCGATGCTGACGTGGACGTGGAGCGGCAGCAGCGCGCCGCGCCAGCGACGCGGTCGGAAGGCCGAGATCGGCGTCAGCGCGAGGAGCTGCGCGTTGATCGGTAGGATCGGCCCGTGGGCGGAGAGGTTGTAGGCGGTGGACCCAGCCGGCGTCGCGATGAGGATGCCGTCGCAGATGAGCTCGCGCAGCCGCGGGCGCCCGTCCACCAGGATGGAAAGCTTGGCCGCCTGGTGGGATTGGCGCAGGATCGACACCTCGTTGATCGCCTTCGCCTCGAAGACCTCGCCATGGGAGGTGGTGGCGCGCATGGCGAGGGGTCGTATGGTGGTGATGTGCGCTGCGGCGATGCGCTCGTGCAGCCCCTCGACGGCGTACTCGTTCATCAGGAAGCCGACCGAGCCCCGGTTCATCCCGAAGGTCGGCTTGCCGGACGACATGAACCTGTGCAGGCAGGACAGCATCAGCCCGTCGCCACCAAGGGCCACGATGACGTCCGCCTCGTCGGGATCGGTGGCGCCGTAGTGTTCGGCGAGGGATTGGGCGGCGCTGCGAGCCTCGTCGGTCTCCGCCGCGATGAAGGCGAGCCGGTCATGGGCCGCGGTTCGGCCGGCGTCGGAGGAGGGCATGTCGGGCTCGGGTCGGGTGGCGCGGCGGCTCCCCATCATCACGGCTTGCCCGGACGGGTCAACCTCGAGCCGGAGGCGGCCCTTCGCTCGCCGCCCGGCTCCCTAGCTTTGTCGGGCAAGCCGAGGAGAGGTAGCGATGGTCACGCGCGAACAGGTCATGGCGGCGTTGGCGGGCCTGGCGACGCCCGAGGGCGGCAGTGTCGCCACCTCCGGTCGGGTGCGGTCCCTGGTGATCGACGAGGGGCGCGTCGGCGTCGCGCTGGCGTTCCCCGATCCCCCCGCCGCGGAGGCGGTCCGCCGGGCCGCGGAGGAGGCCGTGCGGCGGCTTGAGGGCGTCGACGAGGTCCTCGTCGCCATCGTCGCCGACGATCCCGACGTCAGCTCGGGTGCGCAAGGGGCCTCCGACCCTCAGCCCTCGCGGGAGGGCCTCGTGCAACGGGCGCGTCGCCTCGTCGGCCGCGGCGACCGCGAGGCTGCTCCGCGACCTCAACCCGTGGCTCGAGCCCCCGGATCGAACGCGCCCGCCGCACCAGCGCGCCGCCCGGCCGACGCGCTGACAAGTGTCGAGCGCATCGTCGCGGTGGGGTCGGGCAAGGGCGGCGTCGGCAAGTCGACCGTTGCGGCGAACCTTGCCGTGGCGCTCGCTGCGACGGGCTGGCGCGTCGGGCTCCTCGATGCGGACATTTTCGGCCCATCGGTGCCGACGCTGTTCGGCGGCCAGGAGTTCCGGCCCACGGGCGCGCTGACGCCCCTCCTCGCGCACGGCGTCCACGCCATGTCCATCGGCTTCCTCGTCGACCCGGGCAAGGCTGTGGTCTGGCGCGGACCGATGGTGACCGGGGCGCTGATGCAGCTGGTGCGCGACACCGAGTGGGGCGAGCTTGACCTCCTCGTCATCGACATGCCGCCGGGGACCGGCGACATCCAACTGTCGCTGGCGCAACAGATCGCGCTCGACGGCGCGGTGGTGGTGACGACCCCTCAGGACCTGTCGCTCATCGACGTGCGCAAGGCGACGGCGATGTTCGCTACGGTGAACGTTCCCATCCTCGGCGTCATCGAGAACATGTCGACGTTCGTCTGCCCCCACTGCGGCGAGGCTACGGAGGTGTTCGGCCACGGCGGCGGCGAGCGCGAGGCGGCGGCACAGTCCGTGGCCTTCCTCGGGCGCATTCCGCTGACCCGGACAATTCGCGAGGCGTCTGACGCGGGCGTGCCGGTGGCAAGCGATCCGTCGACCCCCGACGGCGCGGCCTACGCGGCGATCGCGGCGAACCTTGCCTCGGTGCTCGCCGGGGCCGAGGCGAAGCCGTTTCCCGAGATCGTGTTCGAGTAGGTCGGCCGGGCCTCCAGGGGCCCTGGCCGATGCTGGCGAACTCGCCTGCGTAGGACCGCGCGACGGTGCGCGTCGAGGGGCACCTTGCGCATGGAGTCTGCCTCGCTCGGACCTCAATGCGTGGATGGGCGCATCACGCGGGCGCGGCGAAGCCGAGCGCCTCGCGGAGGTGGCGCTTCAGCACCTTGCCGTTGGCGTTGCGCGGCAGCGGGTCGGAGCGGACGGTAAAGCTCTCGGGGCGCTGGTAGTCGGCAAGGACCGCCGCGCAGGCGTTCGCGAGGGCGCAATCGGTGACGGCGCCGGGGTCGGCGCTGACGACGGCGTGGACGCGCTCTCCCAGCACGTCGCAGGGCTTGGCGAGCACCGCCGCCTCGCGCACGCCGGGCACGCCCTGGAGCACGCCCTCGACCTCGGCGGTGTACACCTTGTAGCCGCCGCGGTTGATCATGTCCTTCTTGCGATCGTGGACGTAGACGAACCCGTCGACGTCCTTCGAGCCGATGTCGCCCGACCGCCAGTACCCGCCGACGAACTCGCGCACCGTCGCCTCGGGGGTCCCCCAGTAACCCGGCACCACCATCGGACCGGCATGCCACAGCTCGCCCGCCTCGCCGGGGCCGACCTCGCGGCCGTCCTCGTCCATGACGCGCACGTCCGCCCCCGGGACGGGGAGCCCGACGCTGAGCCGGCGCCGCGCCGTCTCGCGCGCCGGCATGATGGTCACCGGCGAGGTCGTCTCGGTGGCACCGTAGGCGTTCATCAGTTGAAGGTCCGGGAGCGCCTCGGCGAGCCGGCGGATGGTCGGTTCGGGCATTGGCGCGCCGCCGTAGCCGCCGATGCGCCAGGCGCACAGGTCGTAGTCCGACAGCTTCGCGCGTTGCAAGAACAGGGTGTACATCGCCGGCACCAGGACGCCGAAGGTCATGCGCTCGTCCTGCGCCATCGCGAGGAAGCGCGCCGCGTCGAATTGGCGATCGACGACGACCTTGCCGGCTCCGCTCACCATCGTGTGGATGCCGGCCACGAGGCCGGTCACGTGGCTCATGGGCACCACGATGATCGTGGCGTCGGTCGGGGTCAGCGCGTACGCCGTCCTGAAGGTCGTCGCCGAGTGGACGAGGCCGAGCCCGGTGAGGATCGCGCCCTTAGGACGGCCCGTCGTGCCCGAGGTGTAGAGGATCGTCGCGGGCTCGTCCTCGTGCACGGGGACAGCCTCATCGAGGCCGGGCCGAGCCTCCAGCTCGCCGTAGGGCGCGAAGCCGGCCGCCGCTCCCACGGCGAACCGGTGCTTGAGCTCGGGCGCCTCGGCCAGTGGCGGGGCGACGCCGACGAAGTCCTCCTCGGTGACGAGGAGCGCCGCGCCGGAATCGACCAGCGCGTGCCGGACCCCGGTCGTCTGCTCGCGCACGTTGATGGGGACGCCGATCGCGCCGAGGCGGGCGATGGCGTAGGTGAGGGCGACGAACGGCACGCCGTTGCCGAGGAGGAGCGCGACGCGCGTGCCACGCCCAGCCCCGTGCGCGGCGAGCCCTCCAGCGAGGCGCGCCACGAGCGCGTCGAGGTCGGCGTAGCTGAGCCGGGCCTCGCCGTGTACGACGGCCTCGCCGTCGGGGTTCGCGGCGACCGCGCGCGACAGCAGCGCGTGGACGTTCGCCGGGCGCTCGGGGCGGCAGCGAACGAGGCGATCGTGGTGCCGTTCGAAGCGCAGCGCCTCGTCCCACGCGGCAGGACGATCCCCGCTCACCGCATCGCTCGCCGTTGCGGACGGGCGCCGATCCGAAGGTCCGGGACACGCGACGGACGACACCGAGCGGCTCGCGGTGACACGCCTTCCTCCTTGGAAGGTCCGCGGCCCTAAGGTCCGCACGTTCGTCAGCGATCTCGCGTCGCCTGGGCTCGACTGTCGGACACGCGCCGCATGCCTGTCAATCGACCGCGCTCCACCCGATCGTGGCAGCCCCCGTCATCTGCCCTCGCGGTCCGGACGACGACTTTACCGAGGCGGGACGAGCGCGTACTTGGAGGGATCATACTGCAGGGGCGACCATGCTCGAGACCGCGGAGCGCAGCGCCTACGGGTCCGAGCATGAGCAGTTTCGCGCGACCGTGCGCAAGGTGTTCGAGCGGCACCTGACGCCGAACCTCGAGCGCTGGGAGCGCGACGGCATCGTCGGCCGCGACTTCTGGCGCGCCACGGGCGAGGCGGGCCTCCTGTGCCCGGGCGTTCCCGAGGAGTACGGCGGCCCTGGCCTCGACTTCCGCTACAACGCCGTCGTCGCCGAGGAGCTCGGCTACTTCGGGTCCAGCGCCGGCATCACACTGCAGTCCGACATCGTCGCCGACTACCTCATCGCCTACGGCTCGCCGGAGCAGAAGGAGCGCTGGCTTCCGGGCATGGTGTCGGGCGAGGTGGTGACCGCCATCGCAATGACCGAGCCGGGCACGGGCTCCGACCTCCAGGCGATCAAGACCGTCGCCAGGCGCGACGGCAACCACTACGAGGTCTCCGGCTCCAAGACGTACATCACGAACGGGCAGAGCGCGGACCTCGTGGTCGTCGTCGCCAAGACGGACCCGGACGCCGGAGCCAAGGGCATCAGCCTCATCCTGGTGGAGGCGGATCGCGAGGGCTTCGCGCGCGGGCGCAACCTCGACAAGATCGGCCAGCACTCGGCCGACACCTCGGAGCTCTTCTTCGAGGCCGTGCGGGTCCCGATCACCAACTGCCTCGGCGAGGAGGGCCGCGGCTTCGCCCAGCTCATGAACCAGCTGCCGCAGGAGCGCTTGTCCATCGCGGTGTCCGCCCAGTCCCGGGCGCAGCGCGCGTTCGACGAGGCGGTCGCGTTCACCAAGGGGCGTCAGGCCTTCGGCAAGACCGTGTTCGACATGCAGAACACGCGCTTCACGTTGGCCGACCTCAAGACGCGGCTCCAAGTGGGTTGGGCGCACGTGGACTGGGCGCTCGATCGGCACGTCGCGGGCCGCCTCACCGCGCAGGAGGCGTCGGCCGCCAAGCTGTGGCACACCGAGACGCTGTGGGCCGTCTGCGATGCGGCGCTGCAGCTCCACGGTGGGGCCGGATACATGAACGAGTACCCCATCGCGCGGATCTGGCGCGACGCGCGGGTCGAGCGGATCTACGGTGGCACCTCGGAGATCATGAAGGAGGTGGTCGCGCGGGGGCTTTGAGCGGCTGCCGACGACGGACGAAGGGCGCGCAGCACGGCCAAGCGGCCGGAGCACAAGCACAGACGCCCGGGTGGGAGGACCGATGATCGACATCGACGCGCTGACGACGGTGGGGGCCGTGTCGCGCTCCAACGCGCGGCGCGCTCCGGACCGCGCCTGCAATGTCTTTGAAGGGCAGGTCACGACGTTCGCCGAGTTCGACGCGCGTTGCGACCGGGTGGCGAACGCCCTTGCCGCGGTCGGGGCGAGTCGCGTCGCCTACCTTGGCAAGAACTGCGACCTCGTCACGGAGGTGTTCGTCGGCACGACGCGGGCCGGCGGGATCTTCGCCCCGATCAACTGGCGCCTCGCGCCGCCTGAAATCGCCGCCATCCTCGGAGGGTTCGACCCCCAGCTCCTGTTCGTCGGTCCCGAGTTCGTCGGTGCGGTCGAGGCCATCGGGGACGGGCTGCCGGCAGGCCTCACGGTCCTCGCGATGGAGGGCGGACACCCGTCCTGGCCGGACTACGAGGCGTGGCGCGACGCGCACGATGCGAGCGCGATGGAGGAGCGGTCGGGACCGGACGGCCCGGCGCTCGTGCTCTTCACGTCGGGCACGACCGGCGTGCCGAAGGGCGCGATGCTGTCCCACGAGAACCTCCTCGGCCAGCGTCGCGAGACGCCCCGCGACTTGCCCTACGACCACTGGCGGGACGACGACGTCAGCCTGATGGCGATGCCGCTCGCCCACATCGGAGGCATCGGCTGGTGGCTCATCGCCTTCGAGAACGCCTGCCCCTCGGTGATCGCGCGCGAGTTCGACCCCTCCAAGGTGGTGGACTTCATCGAGCGCGACCGCGTCTCGAAGCTGTTCATCGTCCCTGCGGCGCTCCAGTTCATCGTGCGCCATCCCCGCGCCCGGGAGGCGGACTTCTCGCGCATCGACATGATCTGCTACGGCGCGGCGCCGATGCCGCTCCAGCTCCTGCGCGAGGCGATGGACGTCATCGGCTGCGGCTTCCTGCAAGCCTACGGGCTGACCGAGACCACCGGCACCATCGCGATGCTCCTGCCCGAGGACCACGTGCGCGAGGGCTCGCCGCGGATGCGCTCTGCCGGCCGAGCGGTGCCGGGGTCCGAAATCCGTGTCGTGGGTCCGGACGGCAATGTGCTTCCACCGGGCGAGATCGGCGAGGTGGCGATCCGCGGCGGGACCGTCATGCTCGGCTACCTCAACAACCCGGAGGCGACGGCTGACGTGCTGAGCCCTGACGGCTGGCTGCGCTCGGGCGACGCCGGCTACCTCGACGAGGACGGCTACCTCACCATCCACGACCGCATCAAGGACATGATCATCTCGGGTGGTGAGAACGTCTACCCGGCGGAGGTGGAGAACGCGATCTTTGGCCACCCCGACGTCAACGAGGTGGCCGTGATCGGCGTGCCGGACGATCGCTGGGGCGAGGCGGTCAAGGCGGTGGTCTCGCCGCGCGACGGGCGGCAGGTGGACGAGCCGAGCCTCATCGCCTGGACGCGGGAGCGGCTCGCCGCGTTCAAGTGCCCCAAGACGGTCGACGTCGTCGACGCGCTGCCGCGCAACGCCACCGGCAAGGTGCTGAAGCGCGAGCTGCGCAAGCGCTACTGGGCCGACCGCGAGCGGCAGGTCAACTGAGCGCCGTGGCGCTGGCGTCTGCTCCCCCTCGGCACGACGCCCGCGGCGCGCTGGCGGACGCGCTCGGCCGCATGGCGCCGCGCCTTGCGCCCGGCGCCACCGGCATCGAGGCGCTGGAGCTGATGACCGGCGGGGCGAGCCACGAGACGTGGGCCTTTCGCCTGACGGGCACGGGGGAACGGCTCGTGCTGCGCCGCGCGCCGGAGGAGCCGCGGCCGGGCGCCATCGGCGTCGGGCTCGACGTCGAGGCGGCGGCCATAGCGCGGGCTGGCGAGGCCGGCGTGCCGGTGCCGCGCGTGCGCGCTCGGCTGTCGCCGCAGGATGGCGTCGGGACCGGCATCGTCGTCACGCGCGTCGAGGGCGAGGCGCTGCCGCGCCGCGTCCTGCGGGACCCAAGGTTCGCGCCCGCCCGCGACCGCTTCGCGCGCGATGCCGGCCGCATCCTCGCGGCGATCCATGGGACGGGCTGCCAAGGGCTCGGGCTCGTGGAGCATACGCCGCAGACGACGCTCGCGTCCCTCGCAGCGCGCCACGCCGAGCTCGGCGAGCCGCGGCCGGTGTTCGAGCTTGCCCTGCGCTGGCTCGCCGACCACGTCCCGCCGGCTCGGCCCCCGCGCCTCGTCCACGGCGACTTCCGCATGGGCAACCTGCTGTTCGGCCCGGACGGCATCCGCGCGGTGCTCGACTGGGAGCTCGTCCACGCCGGCGATCCTCACGAGGACCTCGGCTGGCTCGCCATGCGCAGCTGGCGCTTCGGCGCCTCGCACGTCGTGGGCGGGCTGTGCGCGCGCGAGGCGCTGTGGGCGGCCTACGAGGCGGCAGGCGGTGCGCCGGTGGATCCCGCCGCGGCGCGCTGGTGGGAGACGCTGGCGGCGCTGCGCTGGGGCGTCATCGTCGAGGAGATGGCGCGCTGGATCGCGGCCGGCATCGACCGGTCCGTGGAGCGGCACGTCATCGCCCGGCGGGCGAGCGAGGCCGAGTGGACGCTCCTGTCCGACCTCACCGCACGGCTCGCGTGATGCAGGATCGCCCGGACTGCGAGAGCATCCTCGCCGCGGTGGCGACCTTCCTACGGGAGACCGCGGCGCAACAGCTCGACGGCCATGCCGCGTTCGAGGCGAGGGTCGCGGCGGCCGCCGTCGACATCGTGCGGCGTGAGATCGGCTCGGACACGGGTGCGGCGGAGCACGCGCGCCTCGCCGCGCTCCTCGGCCGCGACGGGACGCTCGCCGACCTCACCGGGAAGCTCGCAGAGCGCATCCGCGCCGGCGCGATGGACGCCTCGACACCAGGCCTTCTCGCGCACCTTGAGGCGACCACGCTGGACAAGCTCGCCGTTGACCAGCCAGGCTTTGCAACCGCTGCTGGGCGCACCGAACGCTAGGAGGCCGACCCATGGACTTCGCGCTGCCCCGTGAGCTGCAGGACTACCTCGCGCGCCTCGACGCCTTCATCGACGACACCATCCGGCCGCTCCAGGCGCGGGACGACAACGAGCGTTACTTCGACCATCGCCGCGAGTGGGCGCGCACTGACTTCGAGCGCGACGGGCTGCCGCGGCCGGAGTGGGAGGCGCTGATGGCGGAGGCGGTGCGGCTCGCCGACGAGGCAGGCTTCTACCGCTTTTCCCTGCCCCGGGAGTACGGCGGAGAGGACGGCGGCAACCTTTGGATGGCGGTCATCCGCGAGCACCTCGCCGCCAAGGGGCTCGGGCTGTTCAACGACCTGCAGACCGAGCACTCCATCGTCGGCAACTTCCCCGTCATCGTGATGCTGCGCGACTTCGGCTCGCCGGAGCAGAAGGAGCGCTACATCCGCGGCGCGCTGGAGGGCGGCTTCCACCTGTCCTTCGGCCTCACCGAGCCCGAGCACGGCTCCGACGCCACCTTCATGGCGACGCGGGCGGTGCCCGAGGCACGGGAGGGCCGCGCCGGCTGGCGCATCGACGGCGAGAAGATGTGGACGACGGGGATGCACACCGCATCCCACTGCGTCGTGTTCGCGAGGACCGAAGGCAAGGACGGCGACGCGCGCGGGATCACCGCCTTCCTCGTCCCGTCGGACACGCCGGGCGTGAGGGTCGAGGAGTACCTGTGGACCTTCAACATGCCCACCGACCACCCGCGCGTCAGCTTCACCGACGTATGGGTGGCGGACGAGGCGGTGTTCGGCGAGCCGGGCGGCGGGCTCGCCCTCGCCCAGGCGTTCGTGCACGAGAACCGCATCCGCCAGGCCGCGTCCTCGCTGGGCGCCGCGGTCTACTGCATCGAGGAGAGCGTGCGCTACGCCCGTGACCGGACCGTGTTCGGCCAGGATTTGTCGCGCAACCAGGCGATCCAGTTTCCGTTGGTCGAGCTCGCCACCCAGGCCGAGATGCTGCGCCTTCTCATCCGCAAGACGGCGTGGGAGATGGACCAGATGCCCCACCCCGAGGTGGAGCGACGCCTGTCGGACAAGGTGTCCATGTGCAACTACTGGGCGAACCGGCTGTGCTGCGAAGCAGCGGACCGGGCGATGCAGGTGCACGGCGGCATCGGCTACTCGCGGCACAAGCCGTTCGAGCACATCTTCCGCCACCATAGGCGCTACAGGATCACCGAAGGGTCGGAGGAGATCCAGATGCGCAAGGTGGCGGCGTACCTGTTCGGCTACATGGGTCCGCGCAAGAACGCGGTGCCGGCGCCGACGCCGCGCTCGTCGACCCCTGCCAAGCCTCGTATGGTCGAGGCGGCCCAATGAGCGCGACCGAGACGGTCCGGGTCGAGGTCGCGGACCGCGTCATGACAGTGACGCTGTCGCGGCCCGAGAAGCTGAACGCGTTCAACGCGGCGATGCGCGAGGCGCTGATCGCTGCCTTCGATCGGGCGGACGCCGACGACGAGGTGCGCGCCGTTATCGTGACCGGCGAGGGCAGGGCGTTCTGCGCCGGGGCGGACATCTCGGCGGGCGCCGGAGGTTTCGGCAACCCCGGCGCCAGCGGCGACGCGGACTGGGGCGACGAGCGGCTGCGCGACGGCGGCGGCCTCGTGACGCTGCGCATCTTCCGCTGCCTGAAGCCGGTGATCGCCGCGGTGAACGGTGCGGCCGTCGGCGTCGGGGCGACGATGCAGCTTCCCATGGACGTGCGCCTCGCCTCCGACGCAGCGCGGTTCGGGTTCGTGTTCGCCCGCCGCGGGATCGTGCCGGAGGCGTGCTCGTCCTGGTTCCTGCCGCGCGTCGTCGGCGTCTCCACGGCGCTGGAGTGGTGCTATACCGGCCGCGTGTTCGATGCCCGCGAGGCGCTCGAAGCCGGGCTCGTGCGCTCGCTCCACGCGCCGGACGACCTGATGCCCGCCGCCCGCGCCCTCGCCGCCGAGATCGCGGACCACGCCGCGCCGGTCTCCGTCGCGCTGACGCGGCAGATGATGTGGCGCATGCTGGGCGCGCGCGATCCCATGGAGGCGCACCGCATCGACAGCCGGGGGATCGCCGCGCGCGTCGCCTCGGGCGATGCCGCCGAGGGCGTCGGCAGCTTCCTGGAGAAGCGGGCGGCCGCCTTCCCGGACCGGGTCAGCCGCGACATGCCGGGGTACTTCCCCTGGTGGGAGGACGAGCCTTGGCGCTGAGCGCCGACGGACTAGAACCAGCTGGACAAATAATGAGAACGGGGAGGGGACGATGGCGCTGGCCGAGGTGACGACCGACACGAGGCTTCTCGTGAGCCGTGAGGGCGACGTCGTCGTCGTCCGGCTCAACGACCCGAAGACGATGAACGCGCTGACCGAGGACATCGCGAATGGGGTCCGCAGCGCCCTCGAGGAGGCCGGCACGAGCGCCCGCGCGGTGATCCTCGCCGGTGGCGAGCGCGCGTTCTCGTCCGGCGCCAACCTCACCGGCTCGTCCACCATGGGCTCGCCGGAGCACGACACCGGCGCCTCGCTGGAGCGCACGTTCAACCCGCTGATGGAGACGATCCGCGGCCTGCCGATCCCCATCGTCACCGCGGTGCGCGGCGCGGCGGCGGGCGTCGGCGCCTCCCTCGCCATGGCAGGGGACATCATCGTCGCCGGCCGCTCGGCTTACTTCCTGGAGGCGTTCGCGCGCATCGGCCTCGTGCCGGACGGCGGCGCGACCTGGCTCCTCACCCAGGCCGTCGGCCGGGTGCGCGCCATGGAGATGATGCTGCTCGCCGAGAAGATCCCGGCGGAGAAGGCGCACGGGTGGGGCCTCGTCACCCGCGTCGTCGACGACGAGGCGGTGGACGCCACCGCGATGGAGATCGCGGAGAAGCTCGCCGCCGGGCCGTCCCGCGCCCTCGGCCTCATCCGCCGCGCCGCCTGGTCGGCGGCTGAGTCGACGTTCGCCGAGGCGATGGCCAACGAGCGCGCGCTGCAGCGCGAGGCCGGACGCCATCCGGACTTCGCCGAGGGCGTCGCAGCGTTTCGTGAGAAGCGGCCCGCGCGCTTCGCCGGCTGAACCAACACAAGGAGGCCCGCCATGGCCGAAGCCTACATCGTCAGCGCCGTGCGCACCGCCGGCGGCCGCCGGGGCGGCAAGCTCGCCGGCTGGCATCCCGTCGACCTCGCCGCGGCCACCATCGACGCGGCGGTCGAGCGCGCCGGGGTCGACCCCGCTGCGCTCGAGGACGTCATCATGGGGTGCGTCGGGCAGACCCATGAGCAGGGGCTGCACGTGGGGCGCAACGCGGTCCTCGCCTCGAAGCTGCCGGAGAGCGTGCCGGCTGTCTCCATCGACCGCCAGTGCGGCTCGTCCCAGCAGGCGATCCAGTTCGCCGCCCAGGCCGTGTTGAGCGGCACGCAGGACCTCGTCCTCGCGTCGGGGGTCGAGTCGATGTCGCGCGTGCCCATGGGGGCGACCGGCCGCTTCACGCCGCAGTTCGAGGCGGGATCGCCGAAGAGCCACCGCCTCGACGAGCGCTACCCCGGCATCGCCTTCACCCAGTTCAAGGGCGCCGAGATGATGGCGCAGAAGCATGGCTTCGAGCGCGAGGAGCTCGACGAGTTCGCGCTGCACAGCCATCGCAAGGCGGTCGCCGCGACCCAGGGTGGCGCCTTCCGCGACGAGGTCGTGCCCGTCGAGGTCTCCGACGGCAGCGGCGGGACGACGATGCACACCACGGACGAGGGCATCCGCTTCGACGCCTCGGCGGAGGCGCTCGCCGGCCTGAAGACGCTGGAGCCGGATGGCCGCATCACCGCCGGCAACGCCTCGCAGATCTGCGATGGCGCGTCGGCCGTCCTCGTCGCCAGCGAGGCGGCAGTGAAGGCCCATGGCCTCAGGCCGCTCGCGCGCATTCATGCCTTCACGGTGACCGGGGGCGACCCCGTCATCATGCTGGAGGAGCCGCTGTTCGCCACCGACAAAGCGCTCGAGCGGGCTGGGATGTCCCTCGACGACATCGACCTCTTCGAGGTGAACGAGGCGTTCGCCTCGGTGCCGCTGGCGTGGCTGAAGCACACCGGCGCCGACCCCGAGCGGCTCAACGTCAACGGCGGCGCCATCGCGCTGGGGCACCCCCTCGGCGCATCCGGCACCAAGCTGATGGCCACCCTCGTCCACGCGCTCCGGGCCCGCGGCAAGCGCTACGGGCTGCAGACCATGTGCGAGGGCGGCGGGCTCGCCAACGTGATGATCGTCGAGGCGGCCTGAGCGGTCCGACGGCGACCTTCGTAGGGTCGACTTGATCAAGCAATAAACGGGACAACGGGGAAGGAACGAATGATGAGGAAGACGACGAGGACGGCGCTGCTGGGCGCGACCGCGGCCGTCGCGCTGGGTGGCGCCGCGCAGGCCGAGACGCTGCGCTACGCCATCGGCTGGCCGCCCAACACGGTGGCGACGGACGCGATCCAGACTTACGCCGACGTCGCGGCCGAGGCATCGGGCGGCGAGCTGGAGGTGAAGGTCTTCCCGCTGTCGCTGCTCAACTTCCTCGAGGCGTCGGCGGGCGTGCGCGACGGCATCGCCGACATCGTGACGATCCTCGTGCCTTACTTCCTGTCGGAGTTCCCGACGACGAACTTCGCGGGCGAGCTGTCCGGCCTCGTCGACCTCGAGGAGGGCGTCGGCGAGCGCGCCAACATGGCCTTCACCGGCGCGTTCTCCGAGTTCGTGATGCTGAACTGCGAGGACTGCGCCGAGGAGTTCGCCGCGCAGAACCAGGTGTTCACCGCCGGCGCCACCAGCCCGTCCTACATCCTGCAGTGCACCAAGCCGATCACCACCGCCGAGGACCTGCAAGGCGCACGGCTGCGGGCGGGCGGGGCGTTCTGGGCACGCTGGGCCGAGGAGATGGGCGCTACCACCATCTCCATGTCGATCAACGAGACGTTCGAGGGGCTGAGCCAGGGCGTCCTCGACTGCACCATGAGCTCGGGGAGCGAGCTCTCTCAGTTCGGCTTCATCGACGTCGTGAGCGACCTCACCACGGGCGTGCCAGGCGCGGTGTACGCCTCCGCGACGTCGAGCGTGAACCGTGGGACCTGGCAGGGGCTCACCGACGAGGAGCGGACCGCGATCATGCGGGCCTCCTCCGCGCTCAGCGCGCACATGACTTGGAACTACTGGGACGAGTCGCAGAAGAACTTCGAGGCGGCGCGCGCGAAGGGCATCACCTTCCACGAGCCGGCTGACGCGCTGCTCGAGGAGAGCCACGCGTACATCCTGCGCGACGCCGAGGCCCGGATCGCCGACTACGCCGAGCGCTTCGGCCTCCAGGAGGGGGACGCGAAGCTCGCCACCATGCGAGAGCTCATCAACAAGTGGGTCCCGCTGGTGCAGGACGTGGAGACGGTGGACGCGCTGACCGAGCTCTACTGGACCGAGGTCATGTCGAAGGTGGACGTGTCGGCCTACGGCATGTGAGCGGGCGACGGACGCTCGGCTGCGGTGCCGGGCGTCCGCGCGACGCCTACCCTACGGCCTGCGGCAGGTAGAGCACGATCTGCGGCACCTGCGAGATGAGGACGAGGATCGCAAGGTCCATGACGAGGAACCACAGGACCCCGCGGAAGATCGTACCGGTGTCCACGAGGTCGCCCACCACGCTCTTGATCACGAACACGTTCATGCCGATCGGGGGCGTCAGCATGCCGATCTCGAGCAGCTTCGTCAGCACGATGCCGAACCAGATGAGGCTCCATGACAGGTCGTCGATGATGGGCAGGACGATGGGCATGGTAAGGAGGAGCGCGCCGATCGGCTCCAGGAACATGCCGAGCACCAGGTACATGACGATGATGCCGAACAAGAGCACCGTCGGGTCGGCACCCAGCGCGAGGACCGCGCTCGCCAGGTAGTCCCCCGCGCCGGACAGCGCCAGGAAGCGGGTGAGGAGGCTGGCACCGACGCCGATGAGGATGAGCGCGGCGGTGGTCGTGAGCGTCTCCTCCACGGCGAGCCTGAACTTGCCCCACGACAGCGAGCGGCGCACGAGCGCCACGAGGACGGACAGGAACGCACCGACCGCGCCGGCCTCGGTGGGCGTGAACACGCCGCTGAAGAGGCCGCCGAAGATCGCGATCATCACCGTCAGGATCGGCCAGGTCTCGACGAGGGACGCGAGCCGCTCGGTTCGGGTCAGGCGCTCGTCCATGGGAGGGGCGAGCGCGGGGTTCAGCCAGACGCGCACGAGGACGACGACGACGTAGCCGAGCGCGGTGAGCAGCCCGACCGAGACCCCGGCCAGGAAGAGCTCCGTCACCGGCGCCTGCGCGATCACACCATAGAGGATGAGGAGGATCGACGGCGGGATCAGCGCGCCGATGGTGCCCGCGACGGCGACGGTGCCCGTGGCGAGCTCGGCGGAGTAGCGGTTCGCGGTCATCTCGGGCACCGCGATGCGGCCCATGGCGGCCGAGCAGGCGAGTGAGGAGCCGCAGACGGCGGCGAACCCTGCCGAGCCGAAGATCGCCGCGATGGCGAGGCCGCCGGGCAGCGAGGCGGTCCAGACCCGCGCCGCGCGGAACAGGCCCCGCGTCAGCTCGGCATGATAGCAGACGAAGCCGAGGAGCAGGAACATCGGCACCGAGGATAGGACCCAGTTCGCCGAGAACTGGTACGGCACGACGGCGAGCGCGCCCCAGGCGACGCGCCAGCCGAGCAGCACCCAGAGGCCGCCGAACGAGACGGTGATGAGCGCGACCCCGATAGGCACCCGCAACGCGATGAGGCCGAAGATGGTGCCCAGTCCCGTGAGCCCGACGGCGATGTCGCTCATGCAGGTGGGCGGGGCTGCGCGTCCGGAGCATCTGCGGCCTCGCGCACCAGGAGGAGGAGGGCGACCAGCGCCATCAGGGCACAGCCGACTGGGACGACGTAGTAGCTCGGCCAAATGGGGATCGTGATCGAGCCCTGTTGGATCGCCGCGCCGATCTCGGCCTTGGCATTCGCCTCCAGGAGCGTACGCACGGCGATGAGCCCGAGCGCGACGGTGGTGAGCGCGCGTGCAAGGAGGGTAAGGGTGCGGCGCACCGGCGGCGGGAGGAGGTCGAACACCACCTCGACGCTGACGTGGGCACCACGACGTTCGGTGAGGGCGAGCGCAAGGAACGCGACGCCGACCATGTAGAAGTTCGACACGAAGGTGATGGTGCCGGGGAGGGGGGCGTTGAACGCATAGCGTCCCACGACGTCGGCGGTGACATGCAGCATCATCAGCGTGAGGCAGGCGCCGGCGAGCACGGTGACCACGCCGGTGAGGATCGAGGTGATGGTGCCCAGCGTGCGCAGCCTCGCCTCCTCGTGCCGCGGCGCCGGGTGCCCGCCCTTGCCGCGATCCTACAGCGAGCGGGGACGGGCTCAAGCCTGCGACGAGGTCGACCGGTCCCGTGAAGGGACTAACGAAGGGCGGACGAGCGCAGGACGAGGCTGAGCATGAAGGCCCCAGCGGCGCCGAAGAGCATCGGTCCGAGGACCGGCCACAGCGTACCTGGCCAAAACTGCGCATCGATAACCACGCCCACGACGCCGCTCGCGATGGCGCCGCCACCCATTTGGAACGCGCCCGCGAGCCCCGAGGCGGTGCCGGCAAGGTGCGGCCGCACGCTCACGGACGCTGCGACGAGGCTCGGCAGCGCGAAGCCGTTGCCGAGGCCCACGACGAGCATCGGGCCGAACAGCGCGAGCGGATGGCTGCTTCCGGCGAGCGTCGCGCCCATCGCGAGCGTCACGCCGGCAAGCGTCGCAGCGTTGCCGATGACGATCATCGGCACGATGCCCACGCGTCCGACGTAGCGACCGGTCACGTAGTTGCCGACGAGGTAGCCCACCGACACCGTCATGAAGAACAGTCCGTAACCGGAAGCCGATAGGTCGAACACCTCCACCGAGACGAACACGCCACCGGCGACGAACGCGAAGAAGGTCGTGCACAGCAGGGCAAGGGTCACGACGTAAAGCCAGAAGGCGCGAACCGCGAGGAGCTCACGAGCCTCCGCGAGGAACCTCCCGAAGGCGCCATCCTCCCCTGAAGGGGGGTGCGTCTCGATGAGGCGGACCTGAGCTACCAAGGCGGCGCAAGCGGCGAACACCAACATGAAGAGGAAGATGACGCGCCAGCTCGACGCCTCGACCAGAAGCCCGCCGAGCGCCGGCGTCACCATGGGTGCCACCGCCATGCCCATGGTGACGTAGCCGATGGCCGAGGCAGCGCTGGTCCTAGGGTAGACGTCGCGCACGATGGCGCGGGCGAGCGCGATCCCGGCGCACCCGCCCGCCGCCTGGATGACGCGCCCGGCGATCAACGCTTCAGCATTGGGTGCGAGCGCGCACAGCGCAGAGCCGAGGGCGAAGACCCACATCCCGATCAAGAGGACCGGGCGGCGACCCTTGAGGTCCGACAGCGGGCCGATGACAAGCTGGGCGAGCGCGGTCGCAAGGAGGTAGGCCGACACCGTGAGCGAGATCGCGGTGCTGGAGGTGCCGAGGTCGCGCTGCATCTCGGCCATCGCCGGCACATGCATGTTGAGCCCGATGGGCTGCACCATGGAGACCAGGATGAGCAGGCCGATGGGCGCGACGACAAGCGCCTCCGCGGGCGCTGTGTCCGTCGTCGCCGCGTGCCTCTCCGGTCCTGCGCGGCCCCCGGCGAAGGCGCTCGCGGTGTGATCGTAGGCGTTGCCGACGTCGAGCCCCTGATCGGTCCGTCTGGGCACGCCAGTGTTCAACGGGCCTCCTCAGCGTGGTGGCCCGCCACGTCAGCCACCCCACCCAACCTTGAGCACTGCGACGACTGCGGCTGCAATCCTACGTCCGTAGCCCCGTCGCTCACGTCACGCCCGCCGGCGTCAGCCGCCGGTCACGGACATGTGACGCGCGACCGCGGGTCGAGCGTTGCGACGTTCGATGACGAAGTCGTGCCCGCGCGGCTTGATGGCCATCCCCTCGTCGATGGCCCTGTGCAGGGCCTCGTCCGCCTCCGACTGGCGCAGTGGCGCGCGCAGGTCGACCGCGTGATCCTGCCCTAAGCACAGGAACAGCGTCCCCGTACAGGTCAAACGGACGCGGTTGCAGCTTTCACAGAAGTTGTGGGTCAGCGGTGTGATGAAGCCAAGCCGCCCGCCGGTCTCCTCGACCCGCACGTAGCGCGCCGGGCCGCCGGTGCGATCGGTGAGGTCGGTCAGGGTGTAGCGCTCGGCGAGCTTCGCGCGTACGGCCGACAGCGGGAGGTACTGATCGGTGCGATCGGCCTCGATCTCGCCGAGCGGCATGGTCTCTATGAGCGTGAGGTCATGCCCTTCGGCGTGGCACCACCGCAGCATCGGCTCGATCTCGTGCGCGTTCGCGTCACGCAGGGCAACCATGTTGATCTTCACCTGGAGGCCAGCGGCGCGTGCGGCCTCGATGCCGACCATCACCCGGTCAAGGTCGCCCCAGCGCGTGATGGTTCTGAACGTCTCAGGATCCAGGGTGTCGAGGGAGACGTTGACGCGCCGCACGCCGCAGTCGGCGAGCTCCGCAGCATGGCGGGCGAGCTGCGAGCCGTTGGTGGTGACGGTGAGCTCGGTGAGCGCGCCCGTTTGAAGATGGCGCGACAGCGCGCGGAACAGGCTCATCACGTTGCGCCGCACGAGGGGCTCGCCACCGGTGATGCGCAGCTTGTTGACGCCACGTTCCACGAATGCCGAGGCGACGCGGTCGAGCTCCTCCAGCGTGAGGAGGTCGCGCTTCGGCAGGAACGACATGTGCTCGGACATGCAGTAGACGCAACGGAAGTCGCACCGATCGGTGACCGAGATCCGCAGGTAGGTGATGCGCCGGCCGAAGCTGTCCTCGAGGAGGGGGACCATCGAGCACCTTTCGTTGCAGAAGGGGAGTATATTGTGATGCTCGATGGCAAGGGAAGCCCGGAATGATCATGGACGCTTGGCCCACGCGCATCACGGTGTCCAAGAACCGCGACACGCTCGCCGTCGCCTATGACGACGGCGTGAGCCACGTCCTCACGGCCGAACTCCTAAGGGTGCTCACGCCGTCCGCCGAGCGCAAGGGGCATGGCCGGCGCGTGGTCGTCGGCGGCAAGGCCGGGGTGAGGATCGAGCGCATCGAGCCCGTGGGGCGCTACGCGGTGCGCATCGTGTTCGACGACGGGCACGGCACCGGGCTCTACACCTTCGCGACGCTGCGCGAGCTGGGCGCGGACCGCGAGGCATTGTGGGAAGGCTACCTGGAGGAGCTCGCGGCGACGGGCCTCACCCGCGAGCAACCGGCGACGGCCCCGGCCCCGGCCCCCTGACGGGCGATCCGTGGACGGGATCCGCGCTGGCGCGCTGGGAACGCATGGACGGCGCCCGCGCTGGGAACGCATGGACGGCGCCCGCGCTGGCGCGCTGGGAACGCATGGACGGCGATCGCGCTGGGATGGCCGCGGGTGCCACGGAGGAGGTACGGCCTGCGGAGTGGCTGTGGACGCAGTCCACCGCGAACTGGTCTCCGCCAGCCGATTAGGCGAATACAGGGAAGGAACAGCGAATTTCCGCGGTGTCAACGCTAAAGGGGCGCCCGCAGGCGATCGAACGCCGCAGAAAGTCTGGCAAAAGGGCCAAATTCCCTAAGTCGCTGAACAGGGAATTTGCCGAACGGGAACTCGGCCCAGGCGGCGCCTGATCTAGAGCACGTTCGACGATCTCGGAGTCGTAAGGGGTTGTGAAGGTTAGACAGATTCCCTGCGATCACGTCAGGTGGATCGCAGGTGTTGTGATGGCGCGGGCTCTCGGGATTGATCTCAGGCAACGGGTCGTGGAGGCGATCGAGGACGGTCTGTCAACGCGCGAGGTGGGACGGCGGTTCTCTATCGAGATCGCGACGGCGGGCGCGTGGCATTGGCTCTGGCGGGCGAGCGGTGATGTGAGGCCGCGGCGGCAGGGTCATCCCGGCGGGTCCAAGGTCGACCCGCACGAGGCCTTTATTCTCGCGCTCATCGAGGAGACGAAGGACATCACGCTGAAGGAGATCACCGAGCGCCTCGCTGCCGAGTGCGGGGTCAGCGCCTGTCCCTCGACCCTGTGGCACTTTCTCGACCGGCGCGGCATCACGTTCAAAAAAAGACCGCGCACGCCGCAGAGCAGGACCGGGCGGATGTCCTCGCGAACCGCAGGGCCTGGTTCGAGGGCCAGCTCGACCTCGACCCGGCACGGCTGATCTTCATCGACGAGACCGGCCTGTCCACCAAGATGGCCCGCCTGCGTGGCCGGGCCCCACGCGGCGAGCGGTGCCGTGCGGCCGTGCCCCATGGCCACTGGAAGACGACCACCTTCACCGCCGGCCTAACGAGAGACGGCCTTGTCGCGCCATGGCTCCTCGACGGCGCCATGGACGGCGACGCCTTCCGCACGTACGTCGCAGACGTCCTCGTCCCGGAGCTCCCGCCCGGCGATGTGGTGGTCATGGACAACCTGCGGCCCACAAGGTGGCCGGAGTGCGCGAGGCGATCGAGGCCGCCGGTGCCGCCGTCCTGTACCTTCCGCCCTACTCGCCGGACTTCAACCCGATCGAGCACGCCTTCGCCAAGCTGAAGGCCTCCTGCGCAAGCCGCCTGCCGAACCATCCCGAGCTTGTGGGACGCCGTCGCGGAGGCCCTCGATGCTTTCACTCCAGACAAGTGCTACTGGTTCTTCCGGAACGCCGGATATGACTGCGAATAGATGGAATCCACCCTAGCAGGCTGCTGAAGAAGTGGCGCTGACGCACGAGCGACGGGTGGCTCCGGTCGAGGTTGTCGCTTGCTCGAGCCGGAGTGGAGAGGCGCTGTCGCGACGGGCGGCGCGGGGTGCAGCCCGTCACGGCGCCGCCGCCGCCAGTCCGGCGAGGCGTCTGAGATTGTAGGCGGCAGCCATCATGGTGAAGGCGGTATCGATGTTGGCGAGGCCCGCGGACCTTGGCCTTGGCCAAGCCCGCCTGCGCCTTGATCCAGCCGAACACTTCCTCGATCCGCTTGCGATGGCGCTGGCTCAGGGCGTAGCCCTCGTGGCGGGCGGTACGACCGTCGATGGCTGTGCGACGGGCCCGTCCGAGCTTGCTGACCGCGCCGTTCACGGCGATGCGCGGCGTGACCGTCCGCCGTCGCAGCTCGCCGATGGACGCGGCCGCGTCGTACGCCTTGTCCGCGCCGAGCGTGATGCGCTCACGATGATTGCAGTCGAGGAGCGCGAGCGTTGCCTCGCGCTCGGCGGTGCCGGTGGCCCGGGTCGCCACCGTGCCGACGACCAGACCGTGGCGGTTCTCCATCAGGACATGGCCCATGAAGCAAAGACGGCTCTCGCGGCCGACGCCCTTGCGATAGAGCCTGACGTCGGGATCGGTGGTGGAGGCGTGGGTCTCGTTGGAGCGCTTCTCGCCGCGGAAGTTCACCTCGGCGTTGCGCCCGCCGTCGTCGCCCGGAGGCGGCATGTCGTCGTCCTTGCGCACGAAGCTCTTCATCGAGGGCGAGGCCTCGATCAGCGTGCCGTCCACTGAGAAGTGCTCGCCCGACATCAGCGCTTTCACCTCGGGAAGCGTGACGAGCGCGGCGAGGAACGCGCGCGCCACGTCGCCCTCCATCAGCAGCGCCCGGTTGTGGGTGAAGGTGGTCGGGTGCCAGACCGCGTCGTCGATGCCGAGCCCGACGAACCAGCGGAACAGGAGATTGTAGTCGATCTGCTCCATCAGCGGCCGCTCCGAGCGCACCGAATAGAGCGCCTGGAGGAGCGTCGCCCGCAAGAGCATCTCCGGCGGGGTCGAAGGGCGGCCCATCCGCGGGTAGAGCGCCGTGAACCGGGCGACGAGGCTGGCGAGCGCCGCGTCGCACAGCGCACGCATACCATGCGGAGGGTGGTCCTGCGGCACCCGCTCCTCAAGCCGCACGTACGAGAACATCCCCTCCGACCCGTCCCAATACCCACGCACCGCGGATCACTCCCGATCGTCTCTGACGAGTGGATCACAATCGTAAGGCGGTCGCGCCCGACTTCTTCAGCAGCCTGCGAGGTGTTTTAGTCCCGCGGTCAAGTGGACCGGGTCGCGGATGAAAAGGGATGTGTCGTCGGCGAATGCGTTGCAGATGGCCTCGTAAGGCGTGAGGCCGCGCGGGGTCTTGAGCCGGCGGGCGAAGTTGTAGGCATCAAGGAAGGTTGCGAGGTGCTCGCTCAGTGCCGCGTGCGTCGGGTAATGGTAGCGCCGGACGGTGGCATCCTTGATCGTCCGGTTCATCGCTCGACCTGGCCGTTGGTCCAGGGATGGTTCGGCTTGGTGAGGCGGTGCTCGATGCCATGGCGCCGGCAGGTGCGGTCGAACGGGTGCCCGCGCATCTGCGCCGTGAAGCCGCTTCCTCTCCCCGGAACGTCTACGCGACCAGCGATGGCGGCTGGGTGGCGATCTCGGCGTCGACCCAGTCGATGACCGAGCGTCTCTTCCGCGCCATCGGCCGCGACGACCTCAACAGCAATCCGGAGTTCAGCACGAATGCCAAGCGCATCCAGCGCCGGCAAGAGGTTGACGCCATCGTTGGCGGCTGGATTGGTCAGCGGACGCTGGCGGACAACATCGCGTTCTTCGAAGAGGCTGGCGTAACGGCAGCCCCCGTCTACAACATCGGTCAGTTCCTCGACGATGCGCACGTTCAGGAACGCGGCATCGTCGTCGAGTTGCCGGACGAGGACATGGGGCGGGTGCCGATGCACGGCATCGTGCCGCGCATGAGCCGGACCCCTGGCGTCCTGCGCACGCCGGCGCCGGATCTCGGGGCGCACAATGACGAGGTGTACGGCTCTGTCGGCTATTCGCGCAAGCGTGTGGCCGAGCTTCGCGCGCGCGGCGTCATCTGAGGAGCGCCGACCGACCGGCTTGAAGGGAAGGACGACGTCGTGGGTATGCAACGAAACAGGGATTTGCCGGTCTGGCGATCTATGCTTTTCGTGCCGGTGAACGTCCCAAAATACGTGGAGAAGGCGCATACCCGAGGTGCCGACGCGGTCATCCTTGACCTTGAGGACAGCGTCCCGCTGGCGGAGAAGCAAGCGGCGCGGCGCATGGTCGCCGATGCGAGCGCAGCAGGTGAGCCGCGCCGGCGCCGATGTCGTCGTGCGCGTCAATCAGCCACTTGAGCTCTGCGTCCGCGACTTCGAGGCCGCGATCTCGCCGGCGATCAAGGCGCTACTTCTCCCGAAGGTCGACAGCGCCAGCCACGTCCGCCTGCTTGCTGAGCTTGCCGAGCGCATCGAGGTCGCCAAGGGACTGCCTGTTGGACACAACAGGTTCTCGATCCTCGTGGAGACCGCTGAAGCGTTCTCGCGGGTCGACGAGATCGCGAAGGCTCATCCCTGCATCCTCGCGATCGGTCTCGGCGCCGAGGATTTCGCCCTCTCGACGAGTTCGGTACCTGAGGCCGACATCCTGCTCTATCCCAAGCAGCGCGTCGCCATCGCTGCGCATGCGGCGGGAATCCTCGCCATGGGGATCATCGGCTCCGTTGCCAATTTCAATAACGAGGCGGGCATCCGTGAGGCCGTCAGCAGGTCCAGGCGCTTCGGCTTCTCCGGCAGCGCCTGCATCCATCTCAAGGTCGTTCCGTTGCTGAACGAGGGGTTCAGCCCCACCGATGAGGAGGTGGGCGCGGCCGAGCGCGTCATCGCGGGGTTTCAGGAGGCTAAGGCGCAGGGTCGCGCCTCGATCACCGTGGACGGCAAGATGATCGACTGTCCCATTGTCGAGCGCGCAGAGCGGCTCTTGAACCTTGCGCGCCGGACACGAAGCTTGGCGGCGGAGGCGAGTTGACATGTCGGGTCCGCGAACATTGCGCCAGCTGCTTCAGGCCGAGGGACCGATCCAGGCACCGTCCGCATGGGACCCGCTGATCGGCCGGGTGCTCGAGGACGAGGGCTTCCCCTGTGTGATGGTCGGCGGCTGGGTCACGGGAGCGAGCACGGCAATCACCGAACCCTTGCTCACCATGACCGAGCAGGTCGACGTCGCCGGCGCGGTCGCGCGCGCCGTTACCGTTCCCATAATCGCAGACGGCCATACGGGCTACGGCGATCCGATCCACGTCAGGCGTGCCGTGCGGGAGTACGAGCGGGCGAGCATTGCCGCGATCCACATTGAGGACCAGCTCTTCCCCAAGCGAGCCCATTACCACGCATGTCAACCACGTTTTGCCCGCCGACGAGATGTAACGAAGATCCGCCATGCGCTCGCGGCTCGCGACGATCCGGACTTCGTAACTATTGCGCGCACCGATGCATTTGATGCAGTCGACGGATCGCTTGAAGAGACCATCCGCCGCTGCCGTACCTACCGGGACGCCGGCGCCGACGTGCTGATGCCGCTGCCTTCCCCCAGCGGCCATCCCCATGGCTACAGCCTTGAGCTGGGACGGGCGGTCAGCGAGGGCGTGCCCGACATCCCGCTGATATGGCTCGCCGGTTCCTCCGGCAGCGAGCGCGAGCCGACCGCCGATGAGATCCACTCGGCGGGGTTTAAGATCATCATGTATCCGATCATGCCGATCCTCGCCGCGGTCGGTGGCGTCGTCCAGATGGCGCGGACGCTGAAGCGGGAGGGGAAAGCCTCCGTGGCCGAGGCTCAAGAAGGTCAAGGGCGCGATCCAGCGGCTCATCGGCCTCAACGAGATGTTCGAGGTTGAGAAAGCGACGACAGAGCGCGCCAATGCCTGACTTGGAGGGCATGTCGCACGGAGGACATGGGCCAACGGGCCTCGATCCCATCCAAACGGACGGCGAGGTGCCGGATGCCCGCAGCGCATCGGCCGAACCAAAACCAACGATATAAGGGACGATCATGCCCAACATTGCCGTCGAGCGACTGATTGAGATCAGCGAGGCGCTGCTGCAGGCGGCGGGCGCATCCGCCGAAGAGGCCGCAACGGTCGCCAAGCACTGCACCGGCGCCAATCTCGCCGGGCACGATTCGCACGGGATCATTCAGATCCCGACCTACATCGATCGGATGGACGCGGGTCACATCGTTCCCGGCGCAGCGTGGGACGTCGTACAGGAAACCTCGACCACAATGGTGATCGATGCCAACTGGGGCTTCGGCTATGTCGCCACAGAGCGTGCGATGCACCGGATCCTCGAAAAGGCGCAGTCGACCGGCCTGGGGGCCGCGACCATATTCCGGCAAGGCCACGTCGGCCGGCTATCCAGCTACACGACGATGGCGGCGGAGGCAGGGATGATCGGTCTGATGACCGCTGATTCGGGACGTGCGCCCAAGGTGGTCGCGCCCTTCGGCGGCCGCGAGGCTAGGCTTGGGACCAACCCCATTTCCGTCGCGGTTCCCTCTGACCTCGACGGTCCGCTGTTCATCGACATGGCAACGTCATCCGCCGCCGCCGGCAAGATCAACCTGGCGCTCGCCCGCGGCCAGGCGATCCCGGAAGGCTGGGTGATAGACCGCGAGGGGCGTCCAACGACAGACCCCAGGCAGCTGCGCGAGGGCGGCGCGCTGCTGCCGGTCGGCGGTACCGAGGGATACAAGGGCTACGGTCTTTCCGTCATCGTCGAGATCCTGTCGGGCATCCTTACCGGCCTTGGTTTCGGCGTGGAGCCGACGGGAAAGCATAACGACGGCTGCTTCATGGCTGTCTTTAGGGTTGATGCATTCCGTCCGCTGGAGACCTTCCGCAAGGAGGTGGGTGAGTTCGCGCGATACCTGAAGGCGACGCCGCCCGCGGAGGGAAGCAGCGGGGTCCTTTATCCCGGCGAGATCGAGCACGCCGCTGAGGGTGAGCGCCGCCGGGACGGGATCCCGGTCGAGGACGCGACGTGGCAGAAGCTGTCAGCCCTCGCTGCGCGCTACCGCGTTGCCGATGGGCTGGGGATGGACGCCGCGTAGCGCGCGGCCCCGCTCAAGGCAGCGCCGCCCTCCGGCGACAACCGCCGCTAGGTTGGTCCGGAGCGTTCTCCGGCTTGCCGGGACTGGCGAGCCAAACGGAAAACGTGACCTTGCGAGAGACCGGGGCGCCTCGGACGGTGCCACGATTGCCCGACGCGCCCCGAGGGCTGGTCTCGTGCCCATCGACGTCAGTTGAGGCGAAGCTCGGTAATATGTCGCGGGTCGGGCGCTAGCTCTCGGCGCTCGACGCGCTTCACCACGCTAATCAATGCGGCGTTTGCGGGTGCCGGTATCCCCAGTACTTCCCCCTTGCGGACGACAAAGCCGTTGAGGAACTCGATCTCGGTCCGCCGCCCCTTCACCATGTCCTGACCCATCGACGGCCGCTGCCCGCCGGAGCGAGTCTTCGCCTCTGAGAGGCGCTTGTCGTCGACCGCCCGCATCGCCTCAAAATCGCCCGCGCGCGCGATCACCTCCGGTTCGATGTGCAGGATCTCCTCGAGCGAGAAGCCCAGCGCCTGACCGATGCGAATTGCCTCGCTGCCGAGGCGTGCCGAGAAGTGCCTGATAGCGTCGTTCTGCACCATCTCATTTCCAGAGAGCCGGTGCAGGCCGACAGTCCGTTCTGCATCGAGTTGGCGACCAGCTTGGACCATCGTTCGCCCCAGAGATTGTCCGTCACTATCGCGCTGTCGCTATAGCCCACCAGCCGGCAGACCTCCTTTGCGCGCTTGGTCGCCCGGCCGTGCACCTCTCCGACCCGAAACACTGTGTGCGCCGCGCCGCCCTTTCTGATCCCGCGATGGACGTGCCCGGGCTCGGAAAGTTCCACGGAGATCAGGCTGGCGATGCTGCCCAGTGTTTTGCCCCAGCCGACGATGCCGGCGATGGTTTCCTCGTTCATGCAGTTCTGGAGCGAGACGATTGCGCCGCCGGATACCAGATACTGAGCGATCAATGTCGCTGCCCAGGCGGTATCGTACGATTTAACGCAGACGAAGGCTAGATCGACCGGAGCTTCCTTGCTGAGCTGCTGGACATCGGTGAGGTGAAGCGCTCGCACCGGCAAGCTGAATTCTTCTCGGGCGGCGTCGTGCCGGTAATGCGCAGGCCGCTCCGCATGGCCTCCACGTGCTCGGGCCAGGGATCGACGAAGATCACGTCCTCGCCTTCCCGGGCCATATGCGCGCCGACGTAGGCGCCGACAGCGCCCGCCCCCATGGTTGCCACTCTGCCCGCCATGGTGTCCCCCCTTGCGCTCGGCTCGCTGGTCTCTGCCGGTGCGACCGATCTTAGGGGCCGCCTCGGGGGCCTGCCAACAGGCGTCAGCGGACACTGGTGCGCCCCGCGCAGAGAAAGAGCGGCGCACCACATCCGTCCTGCGACGCCGTCAATATCGGCAGGCGCTATGTTCTCGCCGCCTCCCGCATGGTTGCAATCATATGAACGGTCCGAGTCTCCGGAGGCACGTCATTGGCGGCGGGTACGCTCCGCGTGCGTCGGCGCAGAGGCAATGGCTGTCAGCGCGGGCCGAGCAGGCCGAGATCGGTGGCCATGATCTGCAGTGCGAGATACTTTGAGTTGATGCGGACGTGGGGCAGCGCGCCGGCGATGAACCAGAGATTCTCCTGCGGCGTACGGCGGAACATGTTGTTCAGCTCGCCATCGTCGCCGAGGCCCCAGACCGGTCCGATCCGTTCCACCATCTCCTCGCCGAGGGCGCGGCGCACCAGCTCGCTCTGCCCGTAGTAGCCCGTCGCGAGCACGATCAGATCCGCCGGAACCGTGGTCCCGTCCTTCAGCAGCGCGCCTTCGGCGGTGAACCGCTCGATGGTCTCGTAGTGCAGGAGGCCGAGCTCACCCCTGATCATCAGCTCGGAGCTTCCCGCGTCCAGATTGTAGCCGCCGCCCCGGCGGAAATACTTCATCTGGTGGCCCGTCTCATCCTCCCCGACGTCGAACTTGAAGCCGATGCGCTTGAGGCCGCCGATCATCTCCTTGTCGAGCTCCAACATGACCTTCGTGGCCATGCGGTAGCCCTCCACCATCAGCGCTGGCGTTGTTGAGGACACGATGAGATCGCAGTCCTCGAGCGGCGGCCCCTCGTCCCAGACAGCCTCGTTCAGCCGCGCGCTCGGGTCGATCGACACGACGGTAGTCGACCCGCGCTGGATCAGTGTGGTCTTCACGCCGAAGCTGTGAAGGTCGAGCGCGATGTCGTTGGCGCTGCTACCGGTCCCGATGATGAACGCGCGCTTCCCTGCCCAATTCGCCCCGGTTTCGAACCCTTCTGAGTGGATGACCTCGCCCTTGAAGTCGGCGAGGCCCGGGATGTCGGGCACGTAGGGATAGCTGCTGACGCCGTTGGCGAAGACGAGATGCTTTGGCCGTACCACTCGCTCGCTGCCGTCGCCACGCTTCAGCCGCGCCGTCCAGGTCTTCGACGTCTCGTCCCACCCGCCGCCGACGAACTCGGTGTCGGTCCAGCAGTTGATCTCCATCGCGTCGGCGTAGAACTCGAACCAGTTTCCCAGCATGTCCTTTGGGACATACGTCGGGAAGGTCGGCGGGAAGTGTAGGTAGGGGAGGTGGTTCAGGTGGATCGAGTTGTGAAGCGCGAGCGAGTGGTAGCGCTTGCGCCAGCTGTCGCCAATCCGCGGCCACCGCTCGACCACGAGGTTGTCGATGCCGAGCGCGTTCAGCCGCGCGGCTATGGCGAGCCCCGCCTGCGCACCGCCGATCACGAGGACGGTCGGCTCGCGGTCTTCGTAGGCGACGGCGGCCCGGCGCACGTCCAACCAGTTCTTGCCGCCGAAGTTGCGTGAGTAGGCGTCGCCGGTCGGGCGGTTCGCACCGATCCTCTCCGGGTGACCGGCAATCTCCTCGAGCGCGGTGGAAAGGTGCCACACCTTCAGGCCGTCGTTGGCGGGGGACAGGCGGATGATGCCGTCGCCACCGCCGATCCCGGTGGTGAACTCGAAGATCGCCTCGATGCAGTCGCGGCCGACGCGGCGCACGTGCCGCGGCGGCTTGCGGCCTTCCGGCAGGTGAAAGTCGTGCGCCTTCATGTCGGCCTGCCCCGCGGCGAGCCCCGCGGCGATGTCGTCACAACCGCGTGCCGAGGAGAAGTCCCAGGTGAAGGCGAGGATGTCGCGCCAGTGGCAGTTCTCGTGGAACAGGCTCGCGATGCGCGCCTTGTCCCTGGCGGCCAGTGCGGTCTCGAAGGCCGCGAGCCAGTGCTCGACCGCGTCCCTCACCTCGCTGGAAGGGTCGTAGGCGTGGATCGTCTGGGCTACGTCGTCCATTCGAGTGTCCTCCGTCTGTCATCATCATCGGCATGTCGTGGCGGCTAAGGCCCCTTCTCCCGCTAGAGAGGGCCTGTGCGCGATCTCCGCGGCGGCGGCGCGCGCCGTCGAACTCCGAGTGTGCAGCGGCTGTGTGCGCAGCAGCGCGTCCCACCGCTGCCCATCTCTGACGCGGCGTCTTCGACCGCGCCCTGCCGCGGTCGGCAACCCGCTTCAGGCGAGCGCAAAGCGCATCAGGCCACCTCCGTGCGCTGCCCGACGACCGTCGGGCCGGCCGTGGCCGGGTCGGCGGCACCTAGGGTGGACGCGAGGAAGCGTGCGACCGTCTGCACCGCCGGCGCGGCGGGCGAAATCAACCTGTCCATCGGCAGGAAGCCGTGCAGCATTCCCGGAACGCGCCACGTCGTGGTCATCACGCCGGCCGTTACGAGGCGCTGCGCGTAGGCTTCCCCTTCGTCGCGCAGCGGGTCGTGGCTTGCGGTGAGCACCAGCGCCGGCGGCAGGCCGTCGAGCCGCTCGGCGCGGAGCGGCGAGGCGCGCCAGTGGAGCGGGTCGCGGCTGCCGAGATAAGTCCTGCCGAACCACCTCAGCGAGGCCCCCGTCAGAAGATGGCCCTCGGCGAACTCGGTATGCGAGCGCGTGTCCATCGCGAGGTCGGTTACCGGATAAAGGAGGATCTGGCAGGCGAGGCTCGGCCCGCCCGTGTCGCGTGCATCAATTGCCGCCACCGTCGCGAGCGTTCCGCCAGCGCTGTCTCCGCCGACGCCGAGCCGGC
Source organism: Acuticoccus sp. (assembly GCF_965213555.1). GTDB lineage: Bacteria > Pseudomonadota > Alphaproteobacteria > Rhizobiales > Amorphaceae > Acuticoccus. Next base: position 3,005,134 of record NZ_OZ243890.1, read on the forward strand.
TCGCGTCGAAGCCGAGCGACCCGACCTCGCCGGCGAGCGCGCGCACCGCCGCCGTGGCATCCTCGATCGCCGCTGGGAACGGGTGCTCGGGGGCGAGGCGATACTCTACCGACGCGACCGCGCAACCGGAGCCGTTGGCGAGGCGGCGGCAGAGGCCGTCGTGCGACCCGATCCCGCCGAGCACCCATCCGCCGCCATGGAAGTAGACGAGGAGCGGCAGCGGCCGAGAGACGTTTGGCCTGTAGAGCCGCACGGGGAGCGCCCCGCCCGGGCCGGCGAGCTCGATCGTCTCGACCGCGGTGACCGGCTGAGGCGGCCCCATCGTCGCCTCGCGGCTGGCCGCGTAGGCGGCGCGAGCCTCCTCGACGCTCATCGCCTCATAGGGCGGGCGGCCGGCCTCGCGGATGAGGTCGAGCACCTTCTGCGAATCGGGATGAAGCTTCATCGCCCGCACTCCACGCCGCACCGGAGGGATCCGCGAAGGCGAAGCACCGAGGTCGTCAGATGCGGATCGGCATGGCGGGTTCCTGAAAGCGGGCCGAACTCCATGACGTCCCTCCCAGACCTTGTTTATGTTGTTCGATGTCGGCGGCGGCGAGGCGTGGCCAGCACCCTCCATCAGGGCCACGCGAGCAATTCGGTGACCATGGGATGGCGACATCGACTACTGGATAATAGGCGCGGGCGGGAACGCTGATAAGACGTTGCTCGCGGGCACCATCTTTGCAGCAGGTGCAAAGATCTCTCTCTACCAGGCCGTCTCCAGGATCTCCATCACGTCCTCCTTGCGCTCGACCGGACGCGGGTTGCCGGAGGCCTGCCCGCTGGCGACGACCGTGCGTGCGATCTGCGGGAGCTGCTCGCGGGTGACCCCGACCTCGCGCAGCGTGGTGGGCTGCCCGAGCTCGCGCAGGAGCTCCAGGAGCGCGTCGGCCGCATCGGCGCCGGGGCGCCCGAGGAGCTCGGCGATCAGCGCCTGCCGCTCCTCTGTCGCCGGCTTGTTGAATCGCAGTGTCGCCGGGAGGAGGACGCAGGAGCAGTGCCCGTGCGGCACGTGCGCGATGGCGGCGAGTGAGTAGCTGATGCCGTGGCTCGCCCCGTGCTGACCGCGACCCATTCCGGTGGTGGACAGCCAGACGGCCATCAGGGCGTCGAGGCGCGCGTCGAGATCATCGCGGTCCTTGCGGGTCCCGCGCAGCGCCTCCTGCATCGTCCTGAGCCCGTGCATGCAGGTGGCGTCGGTGAAGGGGTTGGCCTTGGGCGAGTAGATCGACTCGACGGCGTGGTCGATCGCGCGGACGGCCGTAGAGTACCACAACCCGTCCTCGGTGTGGCGAGCGACGGCCGGGTCGAGGATCACCGAGATCGGGACAAGGGATGAACCGACGTAGAGGTCCTTCTTGTGGCGCACGTCGTCCACCGAGCCGGCGGTGGTGGTGTACTCGGCGCCTGAGAGCGTGGTTGGCACCGCGATCTGGCGGATCGTGCCCCGCTTGAAGCCAGGGTTCGCGAGCGTACCGTCGGCGGCGCGTCGCATGTGGAAGGCGTCGAAGTCCTCGTGCGCGCGGACGTCCTCGGCGAGCATGAGCTGGACCATCTTCGCGCCGTCGATGGACGAGCCGCCGCCGACGGACAGGAGGAGGTCCGGTTGCGCTTCGCGCGCCTTCTCGACCGCCTTGAGGAGGGCCGTACGCGGCGAGTGCGCGGGCATCTCGTCGAAGAGGCCGACGAAGCGGGCCCCGAGCGCGGACTTGAGGTCGTCGATGACGGGGGTCCTCCGGCTCAGGGTGCCCGAACACATGATGAAGACGCGCTCGGCGCCGAGCGAGTCCATCTGGCTCGCCAGCGCTTCGGCCACCGGAATGCCGAAGATCACCCGCTCCTGCGGGAACTGCTCCTGTATCCCTCGCATGTCGCTTCCTGCCCGTGTGTCTTCTTCGCGCGCACTTCGCTGCGCTTGCGGGCGATGGTCGCCGACGAAGGGAGGCTTGGGAAGAGATAGGGCGGACAAAGCTTCTTCTCGCCCGCTGAAACAATGTTCCCGCAAGATCTTCGAACGGCCGTCCGTCGGTGCGCGGAGGCGCGCCAGTCGGCCGTCGCTCGCACGGCGCCACCTTCGGCCGTATCGTTGCGCCTCTGGGCGGTATGGGACGTTTCGATGGAAGGACCGGCGTTGGAGGCTCCGAAGGGGATCAGGCTGCTTGTCCGGGTGGTGCAGACCGGAAGCTTCTCGGCCGCAGGCCGGACATTGGGCCTCTCACCGGCCACCGTCTCGCGACAGATCAATGCTTTGGAGTCGTCTCTCAGCGTGAGGTTGTTCTACCGGACGAGCCGCAAGCTGAAGCTCACCGAGGCGGGCCAGCTCTTCTACGACAACGCGCGCGAGATCGAGAACCGGTTCGGCGAGCTCGCGCGCATCCTCGCCGAACACCAGAGCGAGCCACGCGGCCTCCTGCACGTCCATACCCGGCACGCGCTCGCGACCCACTTTCTGGCCCCCGTCATCCCGGCCTTCCATGCGCGCTACCCGAACGTGACGCTGAAGCTCTGGCTGACAGAGGACACGCAGGATCTCGTCGAGCGCGACGTTGATGTCGCCCTGCGCCTCGGCAACCTTGAGGAGCCGGCGCTCGCCGTACGCAAGCTGATGGACGCGTCGGCGCGCGTCGTGTTCGCGAGCCCGGACTACCTCGCGCGCACGCCGCCGATCCGCGAGCCGGAGGACCTGTTCGCCCACAACTGTCTTACCTTCCTCGACGGGCGGTTCGAGGACGGTCACGCCGTATGGCGCTTCCAGCGGGACGACGACGTTCGGGAGTTGCGCGTGCGCGGCGCCCTCCAGGTGAACAACCCCGCCGTGCTGGTAGACGCGGCGCTCGCCGGGATGGGGATCGCGCTCCTCCCCATCTGGTGCCTCGGCGGCGCGCTCTCGGACGAGCGGCTGGTGCATGTGCTGCCCGAGTACCGCACCAGCCCCACCACCTTCGACCACTCCATCTACGTCGTCTACGAGAAGTCCCGCCACGTTCCACCCAAGGTGCGCGCCTTCGTGGACTTCCTCGTCGAAGCCTACCGCGGCCGCGCCTCCTGACCGGCGGCGACCGTGGCGGCGCGCGGCGTCCGCATGATCGGCCTTTGCAGTGGTTGCAAAGATGGTGATCGTGTATCACTGTTCTCGCCGTGCTCCGCTCATACTATCGTGCCGTCGGGCGGCATCGACGGCCTGTTCTTTGGAGCGGCCTGCTGCGCGAACCAGATGAGCTGGCGATCCGCTTGGCGGACAGGACCGGCCACGGGAGGATGCATGGCAGACGGAGCAACCCGCAGGCGCGCCCTGCGGGAGGAATTCCAGCGATCGCGCGGCTACTGGAGCGACGTCTGGAACGACGTCCTGGAACTCGACCCCGACTTCTTCGAGGCATACCTGAACCTTTCGTCCGTCCCTTGGCGCCGGGCGGGAGGTCTCGAGCCCAAGCTGCGCGAGCTGATCTACGTCGCGATCGACGCCTCGACGACGCACCTCTATGGGTCCGGCACCAGGATCCACATGCAGAACGCCCTCAAGTACGGAGCGACGCGCGAGGAGATCCTTGAGGTCCTCCAGCTCACCTCCGTTCTCGGCGTTCACTCCTGCACCGTGGGTGTCCCGATCCTGCTGGAGGAGCTCGCGCTCGCCGGCCGCACGGTGGAAACCCAGCAGCCCCTCCCGGTCGAGCAGGAGGCGCTGAAGGCGGAGTTCATCGAAACTCGCGGCTACTGGAGCGATCTGTGGGAAGGCGTCTTGCGCCTCTCGCCGGAGTACTTCGAGGCCTACAAGGAATTCTCGTCCGTCCCCTGGCGCAATGGTACGCTCTCGCCGCGAGACAAGGAGCTGATCTACGTCGCCATCGACGCCGCGACGACCCACCTCTACGAGCCCGGCATTCGGATCCACATCCGCAACGCGCTGAAGCACGGGGCGACGGCTCAGGAGATCATGGAAGTCTTCGAGCTGATCAGCGTGCTCGGCATCCACACCTGCACCGACAGCGTGCCGATCCTCGTCGAGCTCACCGCCGAGGCAGCGAGCGAGCGCCCCGGCGCGGTGGCCGGTACAGACTGACACGGGCTACGCGGGACCGCATGGCCGGTTCGGTCGAGGCGCGGCACGGACGACCGCCGAGCCGGCCGACGCATCGGGATGCTGTCCTGGAAAGCTTCCAACCAAGACGATGCCCCCGGAAAACGGGGTGCGAAAAAGGGAGAATACACAAGATGGTCAACAACGCGCGCCTGTCCGCGGCGCTACTCGCAGCCGCAGGGATGTCGACCCTTCTCGCGGGCGCTCCGGCCATGGCACAGGACGACACCGTCTCGATCGGCTTCACGACCGCGCTCACCGGCCCGTTCAACGAGTTTGGCGAGGGCTATCGCCGCGGCGTCGAGATCGCCGTCGAGGAGTGGAACGAGAAGGGCGGTGTCAACGGCGTGCCGGTCGAGATCGGCATAGCGCTCGACGACCAACTTGTGCCCGACCGCGCCGTACAGAACATGCGTCGCGTCCTGGACGACGCGAACATCGAGCTGCTCATCGCCCCGTCCGGAAGCGGTCCGACACTCGCAGTGGTCGACATGCTTCAGGCGGACGGCCGCCCTGTGTGCAACACGCAAGCTCAGACTCCGTCGATCGTCTACCCTGAGGGAGACGACGGTGCGCCGCGTCCTAACATCTTTTCGATCACAATCAGTAACACCATCGAGGCGCAAAAGCTGGCGACCGTGCTTGCCGACGAGTATGACAGCGTCGCGATCCTTCACGAAAGCACCGGCTACGGCGTCACCGGCGCGGAACTGGTCGAAGAAGAACTTCAGAAGCTCAATCCTAACATCAAGATCAACGTCGAAAGTTTCAACCAACGTTCGCAGGACTTTACTGCACAACTTGCCCGGTCCCAGCGGTCGGGCGCTGGTGTGCTTCTGGTGATCGGCCTCGGCGCTGACCTTGCGGTCATCCGCAAGAACATGGCCCGGCTGAACATCAACCTTCCGCTGTACGCCACCGCTGGCGGCGTTACGCCGCCGTACATCGAGGGCGCGGGCGACCTCGTTGTCGGCACACGCGCCGCAAGCGTACGAGCGCTCGGAGAGGAGTCGCTGCCCGAGGCTACGCAGGGCTTTGCAGAGCGGTACAAGGAAAAGTATGGGATCGACCGCTGGTGGGGAGACAATCCGGACCGGCCCCAGATCGCCATGGCCTCGACTGTCATGTCCGGGTACGACTGCGCCAACCTCTTGTTCGACGCCGTCCGCCGAGCCGGTACAACCGAGCCTGAAGCGGTGGTCGCGGCAATGAACGAGACCGAGTCTTGGCCGGGCGCCTCCATTCGATCGATCTCGTTTACCGCGGACGATCACACTGCGATGGAGGTCGACGATCTCTTCATCTACGAAATGCAGAAGGACGGCGATCAAATCGTCTTCGTTCCGGTCTCGGAATAGGTTGCCCAACCGGCGCGCTTCATCGGGGCGCGCCGGGACTGCATCCGCCTACCGATCAATCGGGACAGAGTGTCAATGGAGTTCTTCAGTTCTCTTGTTCTCGCCGGCATCAGCGTAGGCGCTGTCTACGCGCTCGTGGCGCTCGGCCTCAACATGACCTTCTTGACGACCCGCACGCTCAACTTCGGGCACGGCTCGGTCATGATGATTTGCGCGATGGTGCTCACCTTCGGCATCGCCCAGGGACTGCCGACGGGCGTCGCCGTCCTCATCGTGCTCGCGCTCGCCGTACTCCTCGGCTTCTTCGTGGAGCGCCTCGTCAGCCCGGCGCTCAAGACCGAGAACTCGATGGACTGGGTGGTGGCGACGCTCGGCCTCGGAATCCTACTCCAAGGCATCGCTGCGAAGCAGTTCGGTTCGCAGGCGGTCGCGTTTCCGGCGCTGATCTTTTCGTCCGCCGACTACCTGATGATCGGCGGCATGTTCATCTCCTACCAGTACCTCCTGGTGCTCGGCGTCTCGATCGTCCTCATCATCCTGTTCGAGAGCTTCCTGCGGTTCACCCGCTGGGGGCACGCCGTGCGCGCGGTTTCCATGGACCCCACCCTGGGGCGCGTCCAGGGGCTTCCAGTGCGAGGCATCATCGTCGGCTCGTTCATCCTGTCGGCCGTGCTCGGCGGCGTCGCCGGACTTCTTGTTGCCCAGATCGGCGGCACGGTCGACCCGGCGTTCGGCTTCAACCTCGTGGTGCTCGGCTTCGTCTCCGCGGTGGTGGGCGGCATGGGCTCCTCGCTCGGTGCGCTCGCCGGCGGCATCCTCGTCGGCGTCCTGTCGAAGCTCGTCGGCGGCTACGTCTCCACTGCCGCCGAGCAAGGCGTCGCATTCGCCCTCCTCATGCTGATGCTCTGGGTCCGCCCGCAGGGCCTCTTCGCCCAACCGGAGGTGTCCAAGGCATGAGCCGTGTCCGCGCCATCCTCACAAGGCTCCTGCTCACCCCCGTCACGCTCGCCGCGCTGGTGATCGGCTTCCTGATCGCCGCGCCGTACCTTGAGGCGGGGACGGTGCAGATCCTCACCTTCGCGCTGATCGCCGTCATCTTCGCCCAGTCTCTCAATGTGCTGACGGGTCTCGCAGGCCAGATCTCGCTCGGCCACGCCGGCTTCTTCGGCATCGGTGCCTACGGGACGGCGATCCTGTCGAAGTCGCACGGCATCTCGCTTCTCCTGTCGATCCCGGCGGGCGCGGTGATGGCGGGCGTCGTCGGCTACCTCCTGTCGTTCCCGGCGGGCCGGGTGCGCGACGTCTACCTCGCGATGATGACCGTCGGCTTCGGGCTGATCTTCTACGAGGTGGTGCGCGAGTGGCGCGACCTCACCGGCGGCACCATGGGCCTGCCCGGCGTCGCCTCGGCAGCGCTGCGCACCCTCGTCGTCTTCGGTGTGCGGCTCGACGAGGTGGACTACTTCCGAATCGTGCTGGTCGCGACGGTGCTCGTCCTCTGGCTCCTCAGGAACTTCGCCCAGAGCCGCACCGGGCGCAGCCTGATGACGATCCACCACAACGAGATGGCAGCAGGGAGCCTCGGCATCTCGCGCAGCGCCACCAAGCGGCTCGCCTACGGGGTCTCCGGCCTCGTCGCCGGTACCGCGGGCGCGTTCTACGCCCACCTCGTCGGCTACCTCGGGCCGGAGAGCTTCGGCCTCACGCGCTCCATCGAGGTGCTCGTGATCGCCATCGTCGGCGGCCTCGGGTCGATCGCGGGGCAGGTGGTCAGTGCCGTCCTTTTCACCTTCCTGCCGGAGCTCCTGCAGACGTTCGCCGAGTACCAGTTCATCGTCTACGGCCTCATTCTCACGTTCGCCCTCCTCGTCCTGCCGCGGGGCCTCGCGAGCGTCCTCTTCGAGTCGCCGCGCTACATCCGCTCCGGCGCGCTGAAGATCGCCCGGTCGGGGAGGGCGCCGCCGGCCGCGTCCACCCTGCCCGAGTTCACGGGGCGGGCGACCATCACGATCGAGAACCTGTCGAAGAGCTTCGACGGCCTCGTCGCCCTCGACGACGTGTCGCTCACACTCGAGCCGGGGCACATCACCGCGCTCGTCGGGCCGAACGGCTCGGGCAAGTCGACGCTCGTCAACGTCGTCAGCGGCATCTACAGGCCCAGCGGCGGCCGCGTCCGCCTCGGCGACCGGGACATAACCGGGATGCCCGACCACCAGATCGCCCGTGAGGGTATCATCCGCACCTTCCAGGACCCTCGCCTCGTGCCGCAGTTCACGGTGCGGGAGAACCTCCTCCTCGGCTCGCACCGCCTCGCCCGCCGCTCCGGCCTCGCAGCCACCGTCCAGCTTCCGTCCGCGGTGCGGGAGGAGGCGGCGTTCCTGCGCGAGGTGGAGGCGGCAATGGAGGAGACCGGCATCGCCCACCTCGCCGACACCACCATCGACCAGCTGCCCTACGGGTACTGCCGCCTCGTCGAGGTGGTGCGCGCACTCCTCGCCAAGCCCCATACCATCCTCCTGGACGAGCCCGCCGCCGGCCTCTCCGACGTCGAGATCGGCGCGCTGTCGGAGCTCATCCGCGGCATGAAGGCTTCCGGCCTCACCATCCTCCTCATCGACCACCGCATGGATTTCCTCGCCGAGCTCGTCGACAGCACCGTCGTGCTCGACTCCGGGCAGGTGATCTTCCGCGGCTCGATGGAGGAGATGCGCAAGGACCCGGAGGTGATCCGCGCCTACCTCGGCCAGGATCAGCCGCCCGCGGAGGAGGTGCGCGCCCGTGCTTGAGGTCAGCGAGCTGTGCGTCAGCTATGGCGCGGTGGAAGCGACGAAGGACATCACACTCACCGCGCCCGAGGGGTCGACCACGGCGATCCTGGGCGCCAACGGGGCAGGCAAGTCCTCCCTACTGCGGGCGATCTCCGGCGTCGCGCCGGTCGTCTCCGGCGACATCGTCGTCGGCGGCGTGAGCGTCGTCTCGCTATCCGCCGAGCGCCGCGCCCGCATGGGCCTCTCACACGCTATGGAGGGGCGGCGGATCTTCAAGCAGCTTACCGTGGAGGAGAACCTCGAACTCGCCTGGTCCTTTGGCGCCCGCACGCCGAACTTCGCAACGGCGCGTGCGACCATCTATGAGCGCTTTCCCATCCTGAAGGAGAAGGCGGGGGTGCGCGCCGGCCTCCTGTCCGGCGGCCAGCAGCAGATGGCGATCCTCTCGTGCGCCACCATTCGCAGCCCGCGCTACCTCCTCCTCGACGAGCCCTCGCTGGGCCTCGCACCCATCATCGTCACGCAGATCTACGGCTTCATTTCCGCCTACGCGCGGGAGTCGGGCACGACGGTAATCATCGCCGAGCAGATGGCGTCGATGGCACTGCGCGTGACCGACTTCGGCCACGTCCTGCGCAACGGCCGCATGGTGCTGTCCGGCGAGAGCAAGGACCTCCTCGCGCGCGGCGGCGAGTCGCTCCTGTCCTCCACCTACCTCTGAGCGGCAGCCCCACCAGCCTCAGCCTCCTCATCGGAGCTTTCGATGCCATATCCGGACGTTTCCCGGGTCGACACGGTCGCCATCGTCGGCTGCGGCACCATCGGCGCCTCCTGGGCCGCATGGTTCCTCGCCCGCGGCTACCGCGTGCGCGGCTGGGACCCCTCGCCGAGCGCGGCGGCCACGGTGCAGCGCACCGTGCGCGAGGCTTGGCCCTCGTTCCTCGCCCTGGGCATTGCCACCGGCGACGCGGAGGAGGCGCTCGCGCGCGTAACCGTCTCGGGCGAACTCGAGGCGGCGGTCGATGGCGCCGGCTTCGTCCAGGAGAGCGCGCCGGAAAATGCTGACGTGAAGCTACCGCTCCTCGAGCGGCTGGACAAAGCGGTTGGCGAGTGCGTCATCGCCTCCTCCACGTCGGGCTTCATGCCGTCCCGGCTCCAGTCCGTCATGGCGAACCCCGGGCGGCTCGTCGTCGGCCACCCGTTCAACCCGCCGCATCTCATCCCGCTGGTCGAGGTGGTCGGCGGCGAGCAGACCGACCCTGCGGCCGTGGCCTGGGCGCTCGACTTCTACCGGCACGTCGGCAAGCGGCCGATCCACGTGCGCAAAGAGGTTCCGGGGCACGTGTCGAACCGGCTCCAGGTCGCGCTCTGGCGCGAGGCGGTGCATCTCGTCGCCGAGGGCGTCGCAAACGTCGCCGACGTCGACGCGGCGATCGCCGACGGCCCTGGCCTGCGCTGGGCCATCATGGGCCCCCACCTCACCTTCCACCTCGGCGGTGGCGAGGGCGGTATGCGCCACTTCCTCGACCATCTGGGCGGCCCCATCGAGAGCTGGTGGGACACTCTCGGCAATCCCTCTCTTACGCCGGAGGTACGCCACAAGCTGGTCGCCGGCATTGAGGAGGAGAAGGCCGGCTGCGACGACGCTGCGCTGCGCCGGCAGCGCGACGAGCGGCTCGTCGAGCTTCTGCGCCTCCTCCATCCGCGCTGAGGGCACGCTTCACGAGCTCGTCGCGATCGTGGAGCTGCAGCGCGAGCCGCAGGAGCATGTTCCGCACGTAAAGGCGTACCATCGGCCCCCGCATCTCGGAATGCCACGTCCGATCAGCTCGTCTGTAATTGCGCAAAGTGTGGTGCTGCCGTCCGCCTGCTCTGACCCCCGCAAACTCGTCCATCTGAAGCTAGAGTCCGGCCCGATGGAAGGACCGGACGATGAAGCGATCGAAGTTCAACGAGGAGCAGATCGTGGCGATTCTGCGCGAGCAGGAGGCGGGTGCAAAGACGGCTGATCTGTGCCGTCGCCAGGGCATCTCGAGCGCGACCTTCCACGCGTGGAAGGCGAAGTACGGCGGGTTGGACGTGTCGGAGGCGCGGCGGCTGCAAGCGCTCGAGGACGAGACCGCCAAGGCTGAAGCGCCTTCTCGCCCATGCGATGCTCGACAACACCGCGTTGAAGGATCCCTCGGCCGAAAATGGTAACGCCCGCCGCCGAGCGGACCGCGGTCGCTCATCTCGTCAAGGCTCATGAGATGAGCGAGCGGCGGGCGTGCCATGTTCTCGAAGTCGACCGTTCCTCGGTGCGCTATCAGAGCTATCGCCCCGACGACGCAGCGCTGCGAACACGCATGCGCGAGCTGGCAGCCGAACGGAGGCGGTTCGGCTACCGGCGCCTCCATGTCCTCCTGCGCCATGAGGGGCTCGTGGTGAACAAGAAGAGCACCCAGCGGCTCTACCGCGAAGAGGGCCTGACCGTCAGGAAGCAGCGTGGGCGCAAACGGGCGACCGGACGCGTGCGCCGCTTCTGACAAAAGCTTGCTCGAACGCCCGCTGGTCCGTCGACTTGCGTAGCACGACCAGCTCGCTGACGGGCGAAGGCTACGGATCTTCAACGTCATCGACGACGTCACGAAGGAATGCCTCGCCGCGGTGGTCGACACCTCGATCTCGGGCAAGCGCGTCGCTCGGGAGCTCTCTGCCGTCGTCGCGCGGCGCGGCAAGCCCGAGCTCATCGTCAGCGATCACGGCACCGACTTCACCTCGAATGCCATGCTCGCGTGGATCCACGCTGCCGGCATCGCCTGGCACTTCATCGCGCCCGGCAAGCCGATGCAGAACGGGATCTGCGAGGCATTCAACGCCCGCATGCGCGACGAGCTCTTGAACGAGACCCTGTTCTTTGGCCTCGGCCACGCCCCGAAGCGCTACGGCGCGATGGGTCGCAGACTACAACGGCCGGAGGCCGCACTCGACGCTCGGCTACCGTACACCGGATGCCTATGCCGCCCACCTGACCGCAGTGGACGATCGGCTCCGCGTGACGGAAGCGCTCCACCGATCGCCCATTGCTCCGCCGGCGGAACAACGCCAATCTCAGCAGCCGCCTCCGGTTTCACCTGGATGAGCTACGGGGGTCAGAGCACGTCCGCGCCGCCGCCGACAACAGGAGCTATGCCCCACTTCGCCGCTCAGTACAGACCTCTATGTTCGTACTATTTTCTATTCGACGGGCGCACGCAACACCCGTTCACAGAGGGCGTTTCGGCCAAGTGATCAAATATTTGAGCCCAGTTTGGTGCGTTTGCTGCCTAAGGCCGAGTGTTTGAACGAGACGCTGTTCCGCAGCCTTGACCACGCTCGCGCCGTCTTGGGCGCGTGGCGCGACGACTACAACAACGTGCGCCCGCACGGCGCATTGAACGGGCTGACACCCGCCGACGTCGCGGCACTTGCGGCCGGCATCCACGACCAGCACAACCATCTCGCCAGACTCCAGTCATAACCGGAGGAGATCAGGGGCTCACGTCAGCGGCAGCCGGAGGGACTGACGCTGAAGAGGCTGATCAAAGCGATCCCTGCAAATTGGGATGCCGAGTAGCCCGAAGGCATCACGTATGGGAAGCCTAGCATGCTAACTCAGCTACGAATCGCTGGGTTGCGCGAAGCAGGAGCCGCCATTGCCGATTCGACACGTGTTGCAACTAGATAGGTCGCGCCTTCGCCCTTTCGTTGAATGACGACGTTGATCTTTGCAAGAGCCGCTGCCTGCGCTTCAGGCGGGATAGCGAAAGGATGCTTCACCTTCACATTGCTCGGAGGCGCCCAGGCGCCGAACCCTTGGTCGAGCATGACCTTCGCGGCGTGGCCGTCGGAGAAAGCCAATGTCAGGGAGCGGGCGTGCGGAACGATGGCATGGTGCACGCTCAACCGTAGCCGGCGGATCCGACCATAGGCCTCAATGGTCCGGCGCTGATCATCGGCATCGGGCCAGTCGTGCCAGGCGAGGAAGGGTGTGCGCCTAGGCGGAGCCTGACGAGGCTCGCGCGTGGCGATCGAAACGTCCGGAGTGGACGATCCGCGGCCGGCGATCGCTGCCATCGTGTCGACGCAAAGCCGCGCCACCAACGGTGACACGACGTAAGGGTCTTCATAGTGCATTGAGGAGATCGGCCGATTCAACCATGCGCCGGCCGACGTCAGGGCTCCGATCAGCCGTTCGGCGCACATTTCACCGAACTTCGCGAGGCTCGTATCGAGTTCGTCCTCGATCTCTTCCAGCACCACACTTGCAGGCGCGGCAAGTTCGTCGCGATCGAGGGGGGCAAAGGTCGGTGGTACAAGCGGACCTGTCGCGATCGGATGCGACTGTGCCAGACCCCAGTTCCGGTCGGGGGTGGCGATGGTCTCGCCGCGAGCGGCCCAGGCCGTAGTCTCGTCACCAGCTTCTACGAGCGCCATCAGCCTCGCGCCGTTGGCAAACCGGGGAATCTCGGCTTCGCCGAGTCCCAGTTCGTGGCGTAGCGCGAAGTCGCGAAGCTGCTGCCGCCCCGCGGGGTCCAGTGTAGCCAAAACGGCCGGCGGCAGCCCGATCCGGAGCGCATGGCCGCGGGCGCGCCATGTCGCGAACGAGGGGACGATGGGCCAGGCAGCCAAAAGAACGGGATCGAAGTCTGCGGGTAGATAGAGCGTCAGGCGAGCACTCCCCGAACGGCTCAAACAGCGGTCGATCTCGTCGGGTACGTAAAGAGAGAGGCGGGCCCCGGGGACGAAGCGCTCGTCTTCCGGCAGTTGATCGGGAATGACGAGCGTCGTGTTGAGGTACTCAAGCGCGGAGAGCCGGTCGAGCTGTTCCGGGGCGTCGCCAGTACGCACACACGCGGAGCAACCGCTCTCACAACCTGGTGTATGGCAGTTGAGCACATAGCGGGCCCGACGCAGCGTGTCCCGCAGATTGTCGGTCAGCGCGGTAGCGAAACCTGCCCCCCCCGCCGTCTTGTCGAACACGAAGAGGGAGATGGACCTGCCCGTCTCGCCGCGATTGAGCGCGGTCGCAACGCCCATCTCCTCGGCCTCTATCCCGAGTCGCCGGGCGAGCCCTTCACGCAGCGCGACGACCAGCGCGTCGGCTGACGGCCGCGTCAGCAGGGCGTGATGGGGCAACTGCAGCTCCACGACGTCGGTCTGCGTCTCATAGCCGAGCGCAACCTTCTCCTTGATCTTCCAAGGGTTCGCGTTGCCTTCGCAAAGGTCGGTACTTTGCCCCTTCTTCCAGCGCAGCGGCTTGTGGTCTTTCAGCGAGCCCGGCGCAGAAGGTTCAGCCCGGCCGCAATGCAGGCAAACGTCGTAGGCGTTGGTACCCGGCCCGCGGCTCTGGTAGTAGACAAGACCCTCGCGCGACCACCTGATCCGGCCCAGGTGGGGGAGCGGCAGCGCATGCCATGCTGCATCTCGGGTAGATACCTGCGGCGGCTGCGGGGGAACGTAGGTGATCTCCTCTGTCTTCGTATGCGGCTTGCGCCGAGGATCGACCGTGAAGCCGGCAGGGCGGAGGAAGGTCGAGCGCTTGAGGGCGGTCGATCCGCAAGCGCGGCACGCCTCATCGGCGCAGACCATGCCGACGGTATCGGTTGTCCCGCAATCTCGGCAGCGCCGGTGCTCGCGCAGACTCTGGATCTCGTTCACAGCCTCCGTGCTCGGCGGTCGCTTCCAGTTCAGCGTCACCCCTGCAGAGCGGTAAACGAGCCCGTCGAGCACAACGTCTGTGCCCGGGGCGTAGTCCCGGATCGCAAGGTCAAGCGAACGCTGGGGGCCCACGGCGCGGCGATGACGTGTCCCGTCGTGATCTTCAGTCCGTGAGGCCACCGGGCGGTTAGGCAGGAAGGTGACGACGTTGGTGGGGAAGCCGTGGCCCGGCAGGAAGCCGCGGTCGGCAATGCCGGAAAGCAGGAACTCTTGGGTGAGACGCCGCAACTCAGCGTGCATGCGACCACGCTTGCCGTCGCTGACGTCCTCCCGTGCGAGCGTACGCAGCCCCTCCCATTCGTCCTCGAACCCTCGCGCCAACTCGTCGAGTGCTGATCTCGTGTCTTCAATCAGCATCTTGTCGCGCTCGGCCACCGAGCGGCGAGCTATCCGGGAGACCGGGTCGGCGTGCGCGCTGCGAGTCGAGGGGAGCGCGAGCCAATCGTGAAACTGGATCGCCGGACGATCCGCCTTCGGAGGTCGGGCGGCTTTCGGATCGTCGGGGCAACCGAAGAATGCCCCAATCTGCATTGCGTGCATATCGCCGGCGCGTTCGCGGATGAAGGCGCCGAGAAGATAGGCGTTGACGTGCCTTTGCACGATGGGCCGGCTCGACAAGGTTACCTTCGGCGCCGCCATTGAGCGCGCAAGGAAGCGCATCGGGTCGCGGAACGCCTCGCGGTCGAGCGGGCGGTCCTTGCAGAAGGTAAAGGCAAGGGCAGTCGCCTGGGCGCGCCGGCCGGCTCGCCCGACGCGCTGACGATAGTTCGCAATCGAGGGCGGAACGTTGGTCATCATGACCGCCTCGACCGAGCCGATGTCGACGCCCATCTCCATCGTCGTCGAACAGTTGAGGACGTTGATCCGCCCTTCCTTGAATGCGCTTTCATAGAGGCGCAGCCGGGAGCCGTCCTGCTGTGCGGAGTGCTCGGCCGAGCGGGCGTAGGGAGCAAAAAGCGCAATGCGATCGTTGAGATCGGGCCAGACGCCGCGATCGCGAAGGGCCGCGATGCCAGGATCGTCCGCGAGCCAATCAAACGTCTCGGCGCGTGCATCGGCCGGGTCGACCTTGCGCGTAAGCGGCGCCGGGTGCGTGGGAAGCGCGATCGGCTCGGCGCGCTCGGCGGCCGACGACCGTGTGTAGGGGGTCAGCCCGAATGGAGCGACGTCGAGGACGCGGCGCGTTACCGGGCAGACAAATGCCTCGGTAAGCGGTGCGATGCGGCATCTTGTGAGGTCGAGTGTCCTGCGGTCAGGGTTCGGTCCGAGGGTGCGTCCGATCGCACGCCACGCGGCGTCGAGACATTCGTCGAGATCATCCCGGTCCTCCCGGTCCTTCAGGTCAATACCCAAGCCCGCGACGAGCAGGGCGACAATGCGCGAGCGCGCGTTGATGCGCACGCCGCCGGGCCAGGCGAGTTCGAAGGGACGGTTCTTTTTCTGGTCGGGCCCAATTAGCGAGCGCAGCCCGACATGGGGTTCGACCCAATGGCGCAGCGCGGGGCTCATCTCTACGGCGCTGTTGGCGCGGACGAAGTGCGTGGCAACCGCTGCAAGGTAGGACTGCCAGTCGGCGAGCGTCTTGCCGCGCTGGCTGAACGGGCGCGGCAAGCGCATCGTCTCGCTCTCGAGGTCGGGGTAGCACAAGGCACCGAGGCCGAGGGTCTCGAGGGAGTTCGCTGTCCGCGGGCGGCGGGCGAACTCGCGCACCAGAAGGAAATGCGCGAGCTTCCCCGCATCGCTGAACTCGTCACCGTCACGCGCGCTCCACACTTCGTGGATCCAGTCAGCGACCTCCGGGCGGGCGGAGAGCCAGTCGCGCAGGTCGGTCCAGGCGACGCCATCCGTGCGCGGCGAGGTGAGGTTCGCCAGCTCGCTGCGTTTCGCGTTCACGAGGTTCTCGAGAGCCGGGTTCGACGCGGCTACGACCGCCTGGTTCAGCCCTGCAATCTCCGCTTCCAGGCGCGCGACCCGCGCAGGATCGGCAGCTATCGGACGGAGCGTGTCCTGCACGACGTGGTAGACGTAGGAGCGTACGAAGTTGCGCTCCGCCTCCATCTGGAGCTTGGCTGCGAAGCGGGCGGTCCCCTGGCGGCTGTCGGTAAACGAGAGCAGGCGGCGGCCATCGGACGGACGCGGCTCGGCGGTGTCCGCCGGGCGCAGGCCTTCGAGGAGGATCGGGGCCGCGTTGCCGACGAGGAACGGCGCGCCGAAGCGCAACGGACGCAGGAGGGGACGCTTCGCTCCACCGGGCGTGCAATGCGGGCACGCCGTCTTGTCGTGGCCGTCTTCCACCAGAAATTTCAGGGCCGTTACGGCCGCAGGGTCGGGCTCTCTCCAGCGTTCCGGGTCGAGGATAAGCGGACGTGCGGCCCCGGTCGGATGGGCGGCGAACAGGATGCGGTTCGCAAGACCTTCGGCGTCCGACGCGGCTTTCTCCTCGTCGGCGGCGTCCGGGTCGTCCTCAGCGTCGGAGTCCTCGGCGAACTCGTCGGCGGTGGCGCTGCGGCCGATGCCGGCGATCCTGTCGCCCCGCCACTCACCTTCCAGGAAGGCTTCGCCGCAGGAGGAGCAGGCAAGCAGTTCGAGAACGGGACCGCTGCATGTGGGGCATGCGTCGGCGCGCTCGGCGAGAAGGCGGCCGAATTCCCAGCCTTCAGGCGATCCGGCGCAGCCGGGGTTGAGACAGGACCAGAGCCCGGACATGGCGCGCTCAAAGCCGTGGATGCGCATGGGAGCGAGGAGTTCTTTGCCGTCCTCGAACGTCTTCTCGGCCGATGCGAGCTTCAAGGCGAGGTCTTCGGGAAGGACACCGAAACGGGCTGCTGGCGCCTCGAGATCCGAGAGGCGCATGCTCCCACGGCTGAGTCGCTCGACGAGCTGCCATGCCTCGGGGTCGGTCGAGAGGAGATCATAGGCCTCCTCGGGCGAAGCCGCAGCGAGATCGACATCGCCACGGGGGGGCTCTCCTCGCCGGAGAGGCTTCGGATCGCCTTTGATGACGAAGACGTTGTCGTCCGGAACGCCGGCGATGTCTGCGAGAAAGCGGCCCAACGGCTCGCGTTCGCCGTCTCCGATGGTTGCCGACGTCGCGATGAAGCGAACGCTTTCCGCGCTGACGCCGAACGCTAGCATGACGCGGCGCAGGAGGAGCGCCACTTCCGCCGCCGCGGCCCCGACAAGCGAGTGCGCCTCGTCCAGAACGATCCACTTCAGCTTGCCACGAGACTTGTCGAGGATCGGCTGGTCCTCCGGCCGCGCAAGCATGTATTCGAGCATCGTCACATTGGTGACGAGGATTGGCGGCGGGCTCTCCCGCAGCGCAGGCCGGTCAACGACTTGCTCGGGGGTCGAGCGGCGGATCGATGCCGGCTGTGCCTGCTTCGGCAGATCCCCGTTGTAGAGGCAGTAGCGGATCCGTCCGCCGAACGGTGCGCTCCATGCGGAGAGGCGCTCGCGCTGGCTCTCAATGAGGGCGTTCAGCGGATAGAGCATCAACGCCTGTACACCTTCCGGAGTGGCTCCCGCCCCTGCCTCGTCGGCGAGGTTGCTCAGGATCGGGTAGAGGAAGCACTCCGTCTTTCCCGACCCTGTGCCGGAGGTGACAAGGACGGAGCGCGGCGTTCCGGGCGCACGCAAGTGGCGCCATGCCTCCAGCTGGTGCTGGTACGGCTTGCGCTCGAGCGGGACGCGGTAGTCGTGCCCTTCTGGCAGCGCGGCCATTGCCTCGACGAATTGGCGGTTCAGGAGGCCGCTGCTGCCGAGATCGCGCATCGTCGTCCCAGCCGCAAGGAAGGGGCGTGCTCCCTCGATTACCGGTTCCTGCATCAGGGCGCCGGTCACCGGGTCGGACGATAAAAGGAGTTCGCGCAGGTGACGGCGAAGTGGTGCGTGATCGAGGCGGGACTGGGCCAGGACGGCTTCGACAGCGCGCCGGCGGACCTCCGCTAGGGTTTCGAACGGCGACATCAGGACAGCTCGTAGAATGCGATGAGGTGCGGGAGAGCGGCGGCGACGAAGGCGGGGTCGTCGCGCAACGTGGTACGCGCGAGAAGGCGACAGGACGTGTTCAGCTTGATGCGCTCGAGCACCGCGGCCGCGGCGAGAGCGGGGGTTAACAGCGGCTCCACTGCTTCGAGATTGAATGTCCTGAATTCAGCCGGCAGACCCAGTCCGGCGCTCGCGAGAGCGTCGACGGCTCCGTAGACCGTAGGCATCGCAACGGTTTCCGCGTCTGCGCGTTGGAAGTGCCGTCGCACAAACGCCTGCGCCACCGTGCCTAGGGGCACCGGCGCGGCGGAGGACTGACACGGCAGTCCTACCCTTCGAAGGATCGGTTCGAACGCGGGCTCAAGCTCGGTCAGCGCGCCGGCGAGACGTCGCATCTCCTCGGCGAGGATCAAGTTGCGGCTTTGCGCGTCGAGGCCGGCGAGCGCATCGTGAAGGTGCGCCGCGAACGCTCCGATGGCTGCGCGCCAGGCCGCAAGCGGGATCGTCAGCCACAGGAACGGGACCTTGTCCTGAAGGTCGAAGACCATGCGCCGAGTGACGTCGTCCGGAGCAGCCAGGAGGAGCTGGACCAGCGCTTCGGGATGCTCTGGCAGGCAGGCGAGCGCGTCGATGGCAGCCGGCGGCAGGCCGTTGAGGTGACGGATCGCGCTGAACAGCCAGTCGATGTCCTCGCGCGTTGCGGTCGCCGATCCGATAGTCGCGAGGCCCGCCCCGACCTGCCGGCGTCGTTCCTCGTAATCGGTGACGAGGATCGCCGCGCGCAGCGTGCCGGACTGGATCGGAGGAGAGAGCCGCGCAACGAGGAGCGGCCGGGAGACGACGTCGGGACCGTCCCTTAGGTAGACGAGGATGGGGCCATCGAGATGCTCCGGCAGTGTCCAGAGATCCTGGCCTGCCTCCTGCAGCGCATGTTCGTGCTTGGGCGCCAGAAGCATTCGCGCGACTGGACGCATGTCGGCCTCTGTCGGAGCCGTCCAGCGAACGAACCCGCTCTCGTGCACCGGCCGCTCGGTCCGGTAGCGTCCAACGCGCACCGGCGGCTGGCCGCTGCCCAGGAACTCGAGATCGAACACCGTGTCCTGCTCGGCGGCGATGGCGAAGCGGGCGTCGAAATCGTCGCGCAGACCTGCGAGGGGGAACTCTCCGTCGAAGCGCAGGGAAACACGGTTGCGCTGACCGCCAGCAGACATCGTCGTGCGCTCGCCAGATACGGCGACGGCGCCCCGCAGTCCATTGAGGTCGATCGTGGACCCGGGACGCAGCAGCGTTCCGTCCGCGAGCACGACCGCCGGGCGCGTACCCTTCATTGGCAGAATGAGATCGCTCGTGGCGCCCGAGGGCGCGACGAGCGTCAGCGGAACGCGATAGGCCGGCGCGCCCTCGCACTCGATCCGTGCCTCACGCCCGCTCATCGTGCAGCGCACCGACGCACTGCGCGAACGCAAGGTCCAGCCGTCCAGGTTCTCGAGTGTGACGATGCTGCGGGCATCAACCGTCCGGCCCCGCACCGCCGCGCCCTGCGGTACCAGCACGACCCGCCGTCGTTCCAGCTGGATGCCTGCCCGCGGGTCGCGCCAGGAGAGGTCGACGATCCCCGTCCCGGAGATCGTGCCCGAGTTCTCCCGCCAGGCGCCTCCCGGGACGCGGGTGAAGAGTTCGCCCGGGCCTGGGGGACGCTCCTGACCGGCGGTGCGCACGTAAATCTTGAGCGGGGCGAAGAATACGTCCTCATCCACGGCCGGGATGTCGACCGCGGTCCGGGCTGCGAGCACCAGCTCGGCCTCTCGCTCCTCGCTGTTCGGCTCGAGGCGGTAGCGCACGTCAGGATCGTCCGGATCGCAGAAGTACGCGGTCCGCGCCACCGTCACGAGGCGCCGACGCAGGTGCCGCAGCACCTCGTCTCCGACGATCCCGTCGTTAGGCGCATCGACGCGCCAGTGCGCGGGCACGAGACCCGCGAGACTGCTCGCCCGCGAAGTCGCCGAACCGGTCCGCAGGAGGCGCAGCAGCGGCGGCCCTCCGGGAATGGTGTCCTCCTCCCGGAACACCAACATCTCTGAACGGACCGGATTGCCGCCGGGCCATGTGAAGTCGCGCCCGACCCCGTTCGATACGAGCCTGACCGAGACGGCGGCGTCGAACGGGTAGGCCGGCAGGACCCGGGAAAAGTCGCGTCGAGGGATCACCTTCCACGTCCGCTGCGTCTCGGTCGGGGGCTGGAAGAGAGCCAGCTCGTTCTCGATCGACCGTGCAAGCTGTCCAACGGGAATCGCGCGTGCGGTGCCGTTCTTTGAGGCGAGAGGCACGGCCGACACGGGGAGCTCGCCCCTGGCAAGGAAGCGTAGTCCTGGCCGCCACGTTCCATCGACCTTCATGAGGTATCGGGTCGCGCGAACGTCGGCGGTCGACAGGCTCACCTTCTCGCGCAGAAGACCGTCGACCAATGCGCCGGCGCGGCGATCGCCGGGGCGTGTATAGATCGGCAGTTCGCCGCGCCAGCCGGGGTGCGTCGCGTCGAGGTAGGCAACGCTCGCGATGCCTTGCCGGTCGGCGGCGATTCTGGTGCGCCAGTGAATGATGCGTTCGGCGAGCTCGGCCACTCGGTCCGCGAAATCGTCGTTCGCGTACGACTTCGGCAGACGCCAGAGATGATCGCCGACGAAGCTGCGGATCTGTCCCAGGGTTTCCAACCGGTGCGCACCTGCTCCGGCGATCAGAACGAGCAAAAAGTCCTTGAGCCAGCCTTGGGCGTCTTCGGCGAGGGCGCCTCCGGGAATGCCGCCTTCGTAGTTCAGCGTGAGAAGAAACTCTCGGCTGCCGTCCTCGCTTTTGAGAAGCGGACGCTTCCAGAAACTGAGCCCATTGAGCGTCATTTCGCGCTTGGTGGCGTCGCAAACCCCCTGAAGCTCTGCGGGCGCGACTTCCTGCCAGCTGTGCCAGGTTTTTGACGCCTCGCGGCGGAACCACTCCGACGCGAAGGCGACAAACAGCGGGGCATCGCGGAGGTCGGGCCGGCCTTCGTGGCGCCAAGCGTCCCGCGCACGACGCTGAACGATCTTGCATGCGTCGCCGTACTCGGCGTCGGTAATGCGGTATTTAAAAACGGGGCGCCCGTCGGGCATGTCGAGATCTCGTTCCCGGAAGAAGCGTTCTAACCAGGCTTTAGCCTGCATTGCACGGGGTACTGACTCGGCTGCCGTGCCGTTCCTTCGGCGAATGCGCTGGATTTGGCTGGCCGCCGCGGCAGCCAGGAACAGCGCCTCCTCGGTGTCCCGACGGTTTAGCTCCTGGAGAAGGTGTCGGAGGGCTTCGTAGTCGTCCTTGATTGCTGAGAGATACTTCTCAAGCTGATTGTCAGTTGCATTGTGGACGTTCACTTCTGGCATGACGGAATAGTTACCTCGTCCATCGATCACTCAAAGGGGCGCTGAAAGGCGAGCGCACCCTTTTCTCCTTTTGTATAGTACAGAGAATTACTCGAACAACCGGCGACGCGGCATAGCGGTTCTCGTGGAATGAAGGTGGTGGCAGTTCGAGAAGGCGGCGTATCGGGCGGTCGACGAAGCTCGCCAGTACCCGCATCGAGTAATGCGCCTCCGTGTAGTCCGCTTTCGGGACCTTAGGTGGCCCGCCGCGATGTCGTCTTTTGGATGCATCGCGTCTCGAAACCGCTCCGCGAACGTCTCGAGATTTTGGGGCACCGCAGCGGCGAGAGTCGCGTCGCGGTCCTCGTCCGGATTGAGAAGGGGTATCGTCCGTCTTGTAGGTACTGCTCATCGGCTGATCTTTTTGCGGCCGGCTCGCTTTCCCTTGGGGGTGGCCGCACGTTCGGTGCGGATGCGGGCGAGGAGGGTGGAGGCGGGTTCGTCAGCGGGGTCTTGCGGGACGAGTTCCGACAAGCTCAACGCTGTTTCGCGTGTTGAACAGGATGTCTTTCGTCGTGAGCTCGAACCGTTCAAGCTCCTTTGCGGAAACCTCTACATGGGTAAGGTCACGATCGTTCCAGCATCCATTAAGGTCGTAGTGGTTCATCCGGATGTATGGAGTACCGCAGTCGGACTGCTGTGTTTTTGAGCGGACGAGGCCGATAAGGCCGTCTGCGAGGACGCCTTCAACCGTCATCTGCTGCCAGTCGGCGGTGAGGTCGCCGCGGAAGGCGGCGGCGAGGATGGACTGCTTGGCGCGGGCGGCGAGCTTGGAAATGCGGGCGAGGTGGCCCTCTGCCGCGCTCCTCTTCGCCGAGAGCCGGTCCAGCTTCGCTACGATCCGCCGCTGCTCAGCCAGCGGCGGCACCCCCACCTCCGTCGCCTCGAATACGCCCTTAGTGACGTGACGCAGACCGACCCCGCCATGGGCTTTGCCGATCAACTCGTCGAGCTTCTGATTGATCGCTCCCGCGAGGAACTGCTTGTCGAGTTTGTCCTCGTTGAACTCCACCTTGAAGATGTGCTGGTTGAGGACGGCCGGGCCACCGCTCCGAACGTGTGCGCCGAACGACGTGCCCGGCGTCCCGGACCATGCAACCAGCAGCTGCCCCGTACTGACATGGAACTTGGCGGCGACTTCGCCGTCGGAACGATTGAACGGCGCATCCGGATTGTTGAGGTTCTGGATCCTCACGATCGGCAGTCCGGTTTCGGTCCAGTCGCTCGGCTTGAACGCCTTGCCGTTCACAAGGTAACAAAGATCGCCGATCGTCGCGGTGGCGCAATTTCGGTTCGTAGCGTCTCCGTCGAGTCCTCTGGCACTCATTCCGCCGCCACCTGCAACGGTGCCTCGTCCTCCCCGTCCTCACCTTCAAGCTCCACCGCCAGCGCCTCAATCTCCCTCGTGGCCTCGCGCAGGTGGCCGAGGATCGCGGCGACGATGTCGTCGGGGTCGGTGAGGCCGTCCTCGGACTCCTCCTCGCCGTCGCGCAGCCAGGCGATGTCGAGGTTGTCGCCGCGCGCCTCGATCTCGGCGCGGGAAAAGCTGCGGAAGCGGCCGTCCTCGCCCTCGTCGGTCCGTGTCGAGCGGCCCAGTGGGTCGGCGCCGAAGGCGGCCTCGAAGCCGGCGAAGTCGTCCACGCGCAGGGGGCGGGTCTTGCCGTAGGAGGGCGCGTCGGCGCGCATGTCGTAGACCCAGACGGCATCCGTCCCGCGCTTCTGGCTGCCGTCCGCGTTGCGGGTGAAGAAGACGACGTTGGTCTTCATGCCCTGCGCATAAAAGATGCCGGTGGGAAGGCGCAGGATGGTGTGAAGGTCGCACCAGTTCATCAGCATCTGGTGCAGGCGCCGGCCGGTGCCGTCCTCGAACAGCACGTTGTCCGGCACGACGACGGCAGCGCGCCCGCCGGGTTTGAGCGCGCGCACGATGTGCTCCACGAAGGCGAGCTGCTTGTTGGAGGTCTCGGCGGTGACGGAGAAGTCGTCGCGCGCCGGCCGGCCGCCGCCCTTCTTCGTGCCGAAGGGCGGGTTGGAGAGGACGAGATCGGCCTTCGGCAGCGCCGCGCCCTCGCCGGTCATCGTGTCGATCGACCTCGCGTCGCCCCTCGATGCCGTGCAGCATGAGGTTCATGAGGCACAGGCGATGCGTGTCGGGCACCAACTCAGCGAGGCTGTAGCAGCGGCGGATCTGGCGTTCGGTGGCGCCCTCGGGCAGGCCGAAGAACTCGTTGTTCTCCGCGAAGATGCGCTGGTGCGCGGCGACGATGAAGCCGCCGGTGCCCGCCGCCGGGCCCTGGATCAGCTCGCCGAGCTTCGGCTTGGTGAGGCGCACGAGGCAGTCGATCAGCGGGCGCGGGGTGAAGTACTGCCCGGCGCCGGACTTCTTGTCCTCGGCGTTCTTCTGGAGAAGACCCTCATAGAGATCGCCGAGGCCCTCCTCGCGGGCGTCAAACTAGTCAAGCCCGTCGATCGCCGTCGCAAGTGACTTGAGGTTCGCGGGCTTTCTGAGGCGGCTCTGCGCGTCCGTAAAGATGGCGCGGACGGTGCCGTCGGTGACGGTCGCCGGGTCGCCGAGCTTTGTGAGGGCGAGGCGGTAGTGGGTGAGCTGGTCGAGCCCGTCGCGCCGGGCGATCTGACGCCAGCGGTAGTCCTCTGGGATGCGGGTCTCGTTGCCGGTCTCCTCCATCATCTTGAGGAAGAGGAGGAAGGTCAGCTCGGTGACGTACTCGGAGTAGGTCACGCCGTCGTCGCGAAGCACGTGGCACAGGCCCCACAGCTTGGCGACGATGTCCTGTGTCGA
Organism: Acuticoccus sp.; assembly: GCF_965213555.1. Lineage (GTDB taxonomy): Bacteria > Pseudomonadota > Alphaproteobacteria > Rhizobiales > Amorphaceae > Acuticoccus. The sequence goes on from NZ_OZ243890.1 coordinate 3,029,355, forward strand.
ACTCATGCGACCTCCCACGTTGCGTCGGCGACGTCGCGCAGGACGTCCTCCACCGAGCCTTTGAACGCCTTGTCGATGCGGTGGAAGCCGCCTTGCTGCGGGAACGGCGGCTCGTCAAGCGCAGCGCGGTCGACGACGATGCGGGTCTTCATCTCCCTCACCGATCCGGGCGAGCCACTGGCGCTGCTTGTCGTCGAGCGCGCGGTCCTTGGCGACCTTGCGCACGGCACGATCCACACGTTCGGCATAAGGGATGAGCGGGTCGCCGAGGGTGGCCTGACGGATAAAGCCAACGATCGAGGCGGCGATGTCCTCGTTGTTGGCGTCGCGCCACGCGGCCCGGAGGCTGTTGTCGGTGAACTGGTTTGCGTCGAGGGCTTGGCGTAGCTCGCGCAGGCTCTGGCGGGTGAGGTCGCGCGGGCGGGTCAGCACCGTCTGCATCGCGGCGATCTGGTTGGCGTTGTCGCGGACGAAGGCGGTGAAGGCGTCGATGAAGTCGGTGGGGCGGACGCCATCGCCGTAGCCGCGCACCACGTCGATGACCTCGTCGGCGCCGGTGTAGATCGGGACGATGCGGGGGGCGCCTCGGACGCCGTCGAAGTCGAAGAAGCGGCCAATGCCGGGCTTGTCGGCGACCCACCCGCGGGCCTCGGGGGCGGACTGGGTGCGTAACCGCTGCAGGGTAGTTTCGGGCGTTTCGCCGGTCTCGGCCTCGTACTGACGTCGCACTTCCTCGTGGAGGCGGTCGATCTTGCGCGCCAGCTTCACGATGATCCGGTCGAGGATCTCCTCCTGGTGTGGCTCGTCCTCGGATTGGGCGAGACCCTTGAAGAGCTCGTCGAAGGTGACCTTGGAGTTGACGACGACAAGCTTCATTTCGGTCGTCGGCTGCAACGTCGCGTAAAGGTTCACGGCGTCGTAGATCTGGAACGCCTTCTTCCCGATCTCAGGGCACAGGCGGGTCGCGCGACCGATCATATGGTCGTACAGGATACGTGACTTTACGCGGCGCAGGAATACGAGGTTGGTGATCTCCGGGACGTCGATGCCGGTGGTGAGGAGGTCGACGGTTACGGCGATGCGAGGGTCGTTCTCGTTCTTGAACTTGCGGATCGTGTCGGACACGCGATCGACAGAACCGGTGATCTTCTTGATGGCCGCTTCGTCGAGCGCGACACCCTGTGCGCGGTCGGCCTGCTTCAGCAGGTAGACGACCTCGTCGGCGTGCTTGTCGGACGCGGCGAAGATGACGGTCTTGCCGACGTTGGGGTCAAGGACGTCGATCCGTTCGGCGAGCTCCTCGGCGACCACGCGGTTGAATTCGGGGGCGAGGACGCGGCGGTTGAAGTGCTCGACGGAGAAGCGAGCTTGTCGTCGAGGGTGGCGGTGTCGACCTCGCCGGTCTGCGGGTTGAAGGCCTCGATCGTCTCGCCGGGCTGGAACGTGATGCCAGCCTTGCTGAGCGCGGTGGTGATGAGGTGCGGCGGGTCGTGGTCGACGAGCCATCCGTCGATCACCGCGTCGCGATAGCTGTAGCGGTAGATCGGCTGGCCGAAGATCTGCGCGGTATGAAGGGCGGGGGTCGCTGTGAGGCCGACCTTCACGGCGTCGAAGTACTCCAGCGCGCGGCGGTACTTCGAGACGTAGTCTTCCTGGCTGCGGAAGGTGAGCTCCGCGTCACTCATCTCGCGGTCGAGCAGGTAGCCGCGGTGGCACTCGTCGACTATGATAAGGTCGTACTGGTCGACCGGTGGGCGTTCGTCCGGGGTGCGGGCGAGAACGCGCTGGACGAGGCTCTGAACGGTACAGACGTGGACGCGGACGTCGCGGTCGATGTCCCGGTCGGCGAGGCCTTTGAGGCCGAAGATGTCTGCGAATGTGCGCGCCCCGACCATCTTCGTCGTGTCGAATGCCTGTTCGGCCTGCTCGCCGAGCGTGCTTCGGTCGACGACGAAGCAAATGCGGTTGAACCGCTTGGCGTTGAGTAGGCGGTAGATCAGCGCGATGGAGAGCTTCGTCTTGCCTGTGCCGGTGGCCATCGCGATCAGCATCGCTCGGCGCCCTTCGGCGAGCTTCTCCTCGACAGCTTTGATCGCATCGATCTGGTAGTGCCGAAGTTGAAAGTCGAAGTTGAAGGATCTGCCCGCGAGCGTCGCTTCAGCACCCACCACGTCGATCTCGAGCTGCTCGGTCAGCCCCTCCGGTGTCGGCCAGCCCTCCAGCGGGCGGGCACCGTTCGTCGATCGCCGGACGTCACGGAACCAGATGCCGCTCTGGGTGTGGAACTGCGGGTAGTATCCGCGCCCATTCGTTGCGAAGACGAAGGGCACTTGGAAATCTTCCCACGGCCCACCGGCAGCGGTGCCGCCGGTCGTCCACTGGACGCCGCGGGAATACCGCCCGGCCTGGTCCACGGCGGCTGCCACTTCGGTTCGTTTGCGCTTGGCTTCGACGAGACCGACGAGCTTCTCGCCAACGAACAGTGCGAAGTCGGCAGGGCCGTTCGCGGTCGGCCACTCCGCGATGGCGAGGTTGCGGTTGCACTGCTGCCGGGTGCCCTCAGAGTACCGCAGCTTCACGGTGTCCGCGTCCCAACCGGCTGTCCGAAGCTGCTCGTCGACAATCAGACGGGTGTCGGCTTCGTCGAGGTCGAGGCTGCGGGCCGCCTGTGCCGCGGCGGCAGCGAAGGCGATGCGTTCGTCCGTGGTCGGCTCGGTTGTCGCCCGTCGTTCGGCCTCCAGCGCAAGCTCTTCGAGGATCTGCCGTTCTTCCTCAGCCTGGGTGGCTCGCTCTTCAGCGGACAGCCGGGCGGTCGAAGCCTCCTCCATCGCACTCATGGCCCGCGCGGCCTGGCCCTCCGCTGCGGCGAGGCGCTCCTGAAGTTCGGCGATCGCCTCCTTCAGCTCCGCGCTGTCGTCCGCCCGTGCCGGCGGAGGGACGAACGCGATCGTGAGGTCCGGCTTGTTCGTCACGCTGGCGCGCAGCCAGACCCCGAGGCGGTGGCAGAGCTTCAACGCGTCGAATGCCTCCCGACGCTCGCCGTGCAGGTCGTGGACGGCTGTGTTGCCGGCCTTGCGGATGCGATGAAGCGCGTCGATCAGCTCACGTGGGAGGATGCTCGCGGACTGGATCTTCCGCAGGGTATCGACAAACGCTTCGCCGGGAGAAAGCTCGATGCCGGACCGCTCTGCGACCACCGCCGCCAGACGCTCGGCAAACTGTCTCGTCTTGATGAGCGCTGTGTTCGGATCGTCCGCGAAGTACGCCTCAGCGCGCGCGCCGAGGAAGGCGAGCGACGGATCGAACTCCTCGATATGAGCAAAATTGCCGATCGGGTTCGGCATGGGCGGGATGGCTTCTCGACGCGAGCATGAGTTGAGGCAGGATCATGGCCGCGCCCTTGGATATACGCAACAATTCCTCTTTGGGGTGCCGTCCCGGCTACCGTGTAAGGTCGCAAGCTGTTGACCTCCAGGCGCGAGATAACAGCTTTGGAGAACTGACGCACTCAGAGAGCCTTGAATCGCGAAAAAGCAGACCCCCGAGGTCAACAGTTTAAATGCCAGGCTGGCGGGACTTCTGCGGGTCTCAGCGGCTACGTGAGGAGCGGAGAAACAGTCCAAATGCGCTGATGGCGGAGGGAGAGGAGCTCGAACTGTAGATTATAGAGCGGGGAGTTGCCAGTGTGGTGGTCTCGCCCGCACTGCGGACTGGACTTCCGCCCTGTAGAACGCGGTAGTGCGAGCGGCGGCGAGAGAGGGGTTGAGCCTCGCCGCCTGCCCTGGCAGACCTTGTCTCCGGGGCTTGGGTGGTGGGACCGGGCGTGGTGCCGGGTCCGGAAGGAGAACCACCTCATGGCGAGAACGAAGTCTGCTCCGAAGTCCGCGGCGCGGGAGAAGGCGAGCGCGCCGCGCAAATCCGGCGCCCGGGCGACCGCAGCGGCGCGGCAAGCGCAGGGCGCCGCCGCGGAGGTGCAACGAGCAGCAGCGACGACTTCCATCCAACCCTCACGGCCGGGCGGCAAGCTCGGGATGTTCGTCGAGCGACTGGCGACCGATGCCGGCGCCACCATCCTCGAGCTGGCCGCGGCGACGGGTTGGCAAAGGCACACGGTTCACGGCGCGCTCAGTAGACTTCGCTCGCGCGGCTTCGCCATGCGCCTCGACAGCGTCGGCGGCCGGAAGGCGTACCGGCTCGTTCGGTCGGAGGCCTGAACCGTGACGAACAGCGACGGAGCTGCGCGCCGACGCGGCTCCGCGGCGAGCAGTCTGGCGGCAGATCTCGCTGCTCTCTCGCATCGGACGTACCCCGACCTCCAGGCCGAGTGGCGGCGGCTCTACCGCTCGCCGCCGCCGAAGCAGACCAGTCGCGACCTTCTGAGCTGGGGATCGCCTGGAGGCTCCAGGAGAAGGCGCTCGGTGGCCTGGCGCCGGCGGGACGGCGGCAGCTCGCCGCTGTCGCCGACACGCTGGGCACGGACGGGGACATCGCGACGCCCCGAGCCGTCGCGCCCAAGGCCGGCGCAAGGCTGGTGCGCGAATGGAACGGCGAGACCCGCGACGTCCTGGTGCTGGAGGACGGCTTCCGCTGGCGGGGAAAGACCTGGCCCTCGCTGTCAGCCATCGCGCTGCAGATCACGGGGCGCGCTGGTCGGGGCCTCGCTTCTTCGGCATCGCTCCGAGCCGCAACAGAGGCGCAGCCGACCGGAACCCTCGACCCGCCGACGCCACGGCTCTGACCGATGGCTAGGCGGGCGCTGCTGGTAGGCGGCAACGGCATGGCGCGGGTTCGCTGCGCCATCTACACCCGCAAGTCCTCCGGGGAGGGACTTGAGCAAGCCTTCAACTCGCTCGATGCGCAGCGCGAAACCTGCGAGGCCTACGTCTTCAGCCAGAAGCACGAGGGCTGGATCGTCCTGCCGCAGATGTACGACGACGGCGGGATCTCCGGGGGTACGCTCGAGCGCTCGGCGCTCCAGCGGCTGCTGGCCGACATCGGTGCCGGCAAGGTCGACACCGTCGTGGTCTACAAGGTGGACCGCCTCACCCGCTCACTGTCCGACTTCGCCAAGATCGTCGAGGTGTTCGAGCGGCATGGGGTCACCTTCGTCTCCGTCACTCAGTCGTTCAACACCACGACTTCGATGGGCCGGCTGACGCTCAACATGCTCCTGTCGTTCGCCCAGTTCGAGCGCGAGGTCGCGGGCGAGCGCATCCGCGACAAGATCGCCGCCTCGAAGAAGAAGGGCATGTGGATGGGCGGCCTGCCGCCGCTCGGCTACGACGTCGCCGACCGCAAGCTCGTGGTCAACGAGGCGGAGGCGGAGACGGTCCGACACATCTTCCGCCGCTACGCCGAGCTTGGCTCGGTTCGGACCCTGCAGGCCGAGATCGACGACGCCAGCATCTCGAGCAAGCGCCGCACCGACCGGTTCTGCCGCGAGACCGGCGGCAAGCCGCTGTCCCGCGGGACGCTGTACCTCATGCTGCAAAACCAGCTCTACCGCGGCGAGATCGTCCACAAGGGGACGAGCTACCCCGGCGAGCACGAAGCCATCGTCGACGACGCGCTCTGGAACGAGGTCCAGGCGCAACTGGCCGGCAACCGGGTCGAACGGCAGAGCGGCGCCCGCGCCGCCGAGCCCAGCCTTCTCGTCGGCCTCGTCTACGACGAGCGCGGCGAGCGGATGACGCCGACCCACGCCAATAAGAAGGGCACGCTCTACCGGTACTACGTCAGCCACAACCTGATCCGGCGCGGACGTCCTACGGACGGTCAGACCGGGCGACGGGTACCCGCGGGCGAACTCGAAGCTCTGGTCGAGCGGCGCATTAGCATCTTCTTCACCGACGAAGCTGCGCTCCACGCTGCCCTTGAGCCTGTGGCGAGGGCCTCGAACCGACGTCTCGCCATGGTGAGCGAGGCGGCCCGGGTCGTCGAGCGATGGCCGAGCCTGACGCCATCCGACAGGCGCGCGCTGCTGCAACAGCTCGTCGGTCGCATCGAGATCGGTCCGGAGAGCATTGAGGTGGCCTTGCTGTGCGGGTCGCTGGTGCAGCTTCTCGGTCGCAGTGCCGCGAAGGCGCATCCGGGCCCTGATCCGAGGAACGCCGCGCCGATCGTCCTCGGCATCTCGATCCAGCTTCGGCGGGCGGGCCAGGAGATGCGGCTCCTCGTCGACGGCGCAGACGATCGACCCCTGTCGCCCGATCGCAGCCTGCTGCGCCTCCTCGGCCAAGCGCACCACTTCCGCGACGTGGTCATGCGCGGCAACGGCGCCTCCATCGGGACGTTGGCCGCTGAGATCAGCGTCAGTTGGTCCTACCTCATGCGCGTTCTGAAGCTCAGCTTTCTATCGTCGAAAGCGGTCGCGGCGATCCTCGAGGGCCGACAGCCGTCGGTGCTCAACGCAGCGTCCCTCACCCGCCAAGCCGATCAGCTTCCTCTGGAGTGGACCGCCCAGGCCAAGCAGCTCGGCATGCTCTGAGCTCGCCGCACTTCGAAGCCACCTCGCAAGACCAGACCTTCGGACCTGCAGACGCAGGGAGAATCCTGCTCTTATCGAAGGTACGGCCGCGTGCGCGGATGGGGCGACTCAACCAGACAGTGAGACCACCGAAACCGACCTAGGAGACGGTGGCCCCGTCAGACGCGGTGTGCGGAACCAGTGCGCTCCGATGGACCCGGCGCGACGCGCGTGCGCACCGCTAAGCCCGCCACGTCCGCGGTTTTTCGAAGCGCTTCGCAACATCGCAGAGCCAACCTAAATCAACGGCTGAGGACTGGCTGGGGGACCAGGATTCGAACCTGGACTAACGGAGTCAGAGTCCGCTGTTCTACCGTTAAACTATCCCCCAACAGCTTGGCATGCGACCGCAGACGACCGAGCATCGGAGGCGGCACCTCTAGGCCGCGCTGTAGCCTTGGTCAACCGTCGCCTGCGGGGCTCTGCGCCGAGCCGTCCCCTCGTGCGCCATGCCCGCGGTCCTGGCCCGCGGCCGACGCCGTCCCGTCCGCTTCGAACACCCTGACGACCTCGGGGCGGAACAGGGCGACACGGCCACCGCACCGCTCCCACCGGCTGGTCTCGCCGACGAACTCGGCGACGAGGCGGTTTGCTGGTTCCTCGCCCACCTCGCGCAGGCGCCCGGCTTGCTCAAAGCGGCCCGGCGTTCATGACGACGAGCCGTCGGCGGGTCGCCGCCGCCTCGGCCCCGTCGTCGAGCGTCCTCGCCTGCCGTCGGTGACAGCCGCTCCTGGGCCGACCTCCCGCGTCGTCACCGCTTGGCGTGAACGAGGACGCGGCACCGGGCTCACGGTTCGGCGCGCCGCGCCTTCATGGCAAACGCGGCGACGAACGACCGGATGGGCAGGCGACCCGTGGCGACGAGGTAGCCGCCCGCCGCCAGCCGGTAGGCCGCGAGGGGAACAAGGGAGGGGCGCAGGTGCTTGAGCGTCGCGAACATGACGCCTGGCCAGTAGCGCGACATCTCTCGCACCCGGCTCCGCCGGTCCCGGGTCAACGACCGATGACCGAACAGCGGCGTCCTCGTCATGAGGGCGCGCCGCGCCGCCTTGTAGGCGCGGAACGCATAGTCGGCGTCCTCACCGCCCGGTAGCGGAGAGCCGAGGCCGAGCCGCTCGTCGATGAGGCCGACCTTCTTCGCGCAGCGTCCGGTCAGGACGATGGTGATCATCCCGGAACGGCGCATGACGTCGACGGCGCTGGGCTGCTCGTAGCGCGCCGCCAGACGCGCGTCCGACGTCGCCGGTTCGTCATCGTACCACACGAAGAGGACGTCCGCGGCCCGCGTCCTGCTCACCTCGACGAGGTGCGCCACGGACCCGTGTGGGTACCAGGCGTCGTCGTCGGGGAAGAACAGGTGGTCGTCGTCGGCAAGGACCAGCGATCGCAGGACCTCGTTGCGCGCGGTGGCGGCGGGGAGGGCCCGTGGAACGGTCTGCCAGGCGATGGTCGGATAGCGCGCACGTAACGCCTCGGGCACGGCAGTCGCGCATTGCAACAGGACGCCGATCCGAAGGTGACTGACCGTCGATGCTTGCTCCGCCAAGGAGTCCAAGCACCGCAACAAAAGCTCGACCGGTCGTCGGCCGAGCTGGTGCGTCACTACGGCGTAAACTGCCACCAAACCAACTCGAGTGCCATTTGGCGAACCCTCATGGCTGCCCGCGGGGCGGCGGTCAACGGGCGGACATACTCCTTTGCCACATTGACGCTTGAACACGCCAAGATTGTAAGGCAGAAGTGCGGCGCGACGGGGCATCGTCGGGCGCGCGTTCGCACGCGTGACCGGTCACCGCGCCGATCGCCGGTTGGTTTGCAGCTCGCCCATCCGCGGCTCGACCGCATCGAAGTTGTCCTCAGCCAGGGGCCGATGTGTCACAGCGATCATTGACAAGCGATGTTGCCATTTATAGTAGTAACCTGACTGCTGTCCGGCCTGTCATCGAGGATCGGTCCGTTGTTGTCGAAGGTGCCAACGAATACCTCACATCCGGCCTCAAGCGCATGATTGACGTGGCCGGCTCGGGCCTCCTCATCCTGCTCGCGTCGCCGCTGCTCCTCGTCACGATGCTCGCGATCGCCGTCACCTCGCCGGGCCCGGTGTTCTACCTGCAGATGCGGACCGGCCGGGGTGGCCGTCCGTTCCGCATGGTGAAGTTCCGTTCGATGGTGGTCGACGCCGAACGGGAGGGCTTCCGGCAGGCGAGCAAGGGGGACCCGCGCATCACCCCGGTCGGCCGGCTCATCCGACGGTTCAGCGTCGACGAGGTGCCGCAGCTGTTCAACGTGTTCGTCGGCGACATGTCGCTGGTCGGGCCGCGTCCCCATCCGCTCGCCCTTGATGCGCTCTACGTCAACCTCATCCCGAACTACCACCGGCGGTTCGAGGCCATCCCCGGGATGACGGGGCTCGCGCAGGTCAACGGCGCCCGAGGCGAGACGCCGACCGTGCACCACATGGCGCAGCGCCTCGACTACGACCTCCAATACCTGCGCACCTCGTCCCTGCTGTGCGACCTGCGCATCCTGCTGAGCACGATCCGTGAAGTGGTCGGCTCGGCGCACGCCCATTGAGCATGCCTTCCCGGAGCGCAACGGGGGTCGAGGCCTTGCGGCGGACCCCGAATGGCGGTGGTGGGCGACCTCACGATGAGGGGCACGTGATCGTCGATCGGGCGGTGCGGCGCGTCCTTGTGTGGCGCCAGGGCACGCTCGGCGACACGATCGTCGCGCTGCCGAGCCTGCACCTCGTCGCCCGCGCCTTCCCGCAGGCGGAGCGACGGCTGCTCAGCGATCAGATCACCAACGCGAACATTGCTCCGGCCGCACGGCTCCTGCTCGAGCCGGGCCTCGTCCACGGCGTCGTCGCGTACCCGAGCCAGACCCGCGCGCCGTCGGCCCTGGCTGGCGTCGGGCGCGCAGTGCGTGCCTTCGCGCCCGAGGTCGTCGTCTACCTGGTCGAGGGGCGCACGTGGCGCCAGCGCGTGCGCGACCGCGCGTTCCTTCGACTGTGCGGGGTGCGGCGCGTGATCGGCGCTGGCCTGTTCGACGACGCGTCGCGCAACCGCATCCTCGGCGACGGACCGCTCGTGGAGGCGGAGGCGAAGCGCCTGGCACGCTCGCTCGCCGCGCTCGGGCGTATGCCGCTCGACGCCGACACGAGCTGGGACCTCGGGCTCACCGCGGCGGAGCACGCCGCCGCGGCCGCAGCGCTCGCGCCTCTCGGGGGCACGCCGTTCGTCGCCTTCAGCCTCGGCACCAAGTGGCAGCCCAACGACTACACGGACGACAACTGGCGCCGGGTCCTCGCCAGGGCCGGCGAGCGCTGCGCCGGCATCGCGCTGGTCGCGTTCGGCGCCCCCAACGAGCAGGTGCGCTCGGCGGACGTCCTTGCCGCCTGGCCCGGGGAGACGCTGAACCTGTGCGGTGCCCTCGCCGTGCGGGAGAGCGCTGCGGCCCTCACGCAAGCCCTCGCCTTCGCCGGTCACGACAGCGGACCCATGCACATGGCCGCCGCCGTCGCCGTGCCGTGCGTGTGCGTCTTCAGCGGGCGCAACCCGCCAGGGCAATGGTACCCGCGCGGCGCCGGCCACACGATCTTCTACAACGACGTCTCGTGTGCCCCCTGCGGCCTCACCGTGTGCCGGGCGGAGGGCAAGCGCTGCATCCTCTCGGTGCCGGCCCGTGAGGTCGGCGACGCCCTCGCCGCGACCTCGAACGCCGCGCTGGCGCGACGTGCAGCATCGGCTCGCCCAACCGCACGTCGGCGCGACGGCGCCGCGGTGCGCGGACGCAGCATCGAGCGGGCCGTGGCGGGGCGCTGAGATGGAAGGTCATGCGAAGGCGGCAGTCCTCGTCGACCCCCTCGGCGAGCTTTGGCAGGGGCACCTCGACCGCCACGCCGCGCTCGTGGCAGCGACGGGCGCCGCGTGCGCCGACCCATTCGCCGCCGCGACGCAGCTCCTCGTCCGGGCCTTCGAGGCGGGCTGCACGGCCTTCTTCTGCGGCAACGGCGGCAGCGCGGCGGACGCCCAGCACTTGGCCGCCGAGCTGACCGTCCGCTTCGTGCGCGACCGCGTTGCGCTCCCCGCGCTAGCCCTTGCGACGGACCCGTCGGCGATGACCGCCTGCGGCAACGACCTCGGCTTCGAGCGCGTGTTCGCGCGGCAGGTGGAGGCGCTCGGTCGGCCCGGCGACGTCCTCATCGCCATCTCCACGTCCGGAGGCAGCGGCAACATCGTCGCCGCCCTGAAGGTGGCCCGCGCGGCAGGGCTCGCCACCATCCTCCTCACCGGAGGCAGGGAGGGCGCCGCCCGCGCTCACGCCGACGTCGTCCTCGCGGTCCCGTCCGAGGTCACCGCGCACATCCAGGAGCTGCACATCGTGATCGGTCATGCGCTGTGCCATGCGGTCGAGGCCGCCATGGGGTTCGACCGGTGACGGACCTTGCCGACCTCGACTGGAGCGGTCGCCACGTCCTCGTCGTCGGCGACCTGATGCTCGACAGGTTCGTCTACGGCGAGGTCAACCGCATCTCCCCGGAGGCGCCGATCCCCGTGCTCCTGCGCTCGCGGCAGACGGTGGTTGCCGGCGGCGCGGCGAACGTGGCACGCAACGTGGTGGCGCTCGGCGGACGGGCGACCCTCGTCGGCGCCGTCGGCCGCGACCTCCTCGCCCAGGAGCTTCGCCGCCTGTGCGAGGAGGGCGGCATCGCGACCCACTTTGCGACCTCTTCACGCCAGACGACGGAGAAGACGCGCTTCGTGGCCGGAGGCCAGCACATCCTTCGCGCGGACGCCGAGGACACCGCGCCCCTCCTCGACGTCGAGGAGGCGGTGTGCGCCGGCGCCCTCGAGGCCCTCGACGAGTGCGATGTCCTGGTGCTGAGCGACTACGCGAAGGGTGTGCTGACCCCGAAGGTCTTGGCAAGGCTGATCGCGGCAGGGCGTGCGCTTCACGTGCCCGTCGTCGTCGACCCGAAGCGCGTCGACCTCTCCGCCTACGCCGGCGCCACCGTGCTCACGCCGAACCGCCGCGAGCTCGCCGCGGCGACGGGACGCGAGCCCGACGACGACGCAAGCGCGGCCGCTGCAGGCGCGACCGCCCGCGACCTGACGGGCGCCGAGGCGATCCTCGTCACGCGTGGTGCGGACGGCATGACGCTCGTGGAGGCATCCGGCACCTCCCATCTGCCGAGCGTCGCAAGGGAGGTGTTCGACGTCTCGGGCGCGGGCGACACCGTCGTCGCCTGCCTCGCGCTGGCGCTCGCCGCGGGCATCCCGCTTCGGCGCAGCGCGGAGGTGGCAAACGTCGCGGCCGGGCTTGTCGTTGCCAAGCACGGCACGGCGACGGTGACGCGAGGGGAGCTTGCCGACGCGTTCGACGGGGCGTTGCAGGGGGGCATCGTCGCGGCCCATCGGGACGATGCGGTCCGCTCGCGCAAGGCATGGGGCGCGCGGGGGCTGAAGGTCGGCTTCACGAACGGCTGCTTCGACCTCCTCCATCCTGGCCATGTGCACATCCTGCGTCACGCCCGCGAGGCGTGCGACCGGCTCATCGTCGGCCTCAACGGCGACGCCTCCGTGCGCGCCTTGAAGGGCCCGGAGCGCCCCGTCCGCGACGCGCGCAGCCGCGCCGAGGTCCTTACCGCGCTGCGCATGGTGGACCTCGTCGTCACCTTCGAGGAGCGGACGCCGCGCGCCCTCATCGAGGCGTTGGTCCCCGACGTCCTCGTCAAGGGCGCGGACTACGCGCGCGATCAGGTCGTCGGGGCGGACGTCGTCGAGGCGAATGGCGGCAGGGTGGTCCTCGTCGACCTCCTGGAGGGACACTCGACGACGGCGACGGTGGAGGCCCTGCGCGGCCTGCAGCGGGCCTCGTGAGGGCGCGAGGCGTCGCTCCGCCGGGCGAGCGCTCGCCGAGCGTCCTGATGCAGCTGGCGGGATGCGCGGGTTTGGCAAGGCCTTGCATCGCCGCGGACGGACGGACGTCGACGAGCCCATGAGCTCCCTGCCGAACAGCACCAGGGACGAGGCCGCGAGCCTGACCCTCGACCGGCTGATGGGGCAGGACCGGCGCGGCGACCTCGGCGTCCTCGACCTCGTCGGCGTCGTCTGGCGCAGGCTCGGGCTGGTCGTTCTTGTCGGAGCGCTCCTCCTCGCGCCGCTCCTCGCGGTCATCGCGGCGCTGCCCGCGGTCTACACCGCGCAGGCCTCGCTGGTCATCGATCCCCGCGACCGCTTCGCCGTGGACGTACGCCCCGTCCTGCCGGCAACGCCGCTGGGCGACGAGGCAGCGATCGCGAGCGAGGTCGAGATGCTGCGATCCGGCGACCTGCTGCGCCGGGTGGTGCTCGACCTGAAGCTTGCGGAACAGGGGCCGTTCGCCCCGGAGGACGAACCGGACGGTCCGCTCGAAGGGCTGCTGGCGAAGCTCTCGCCGCGAGGGCGCGGCGGTGACGAGCGGCCGGCCCCGATGGCCCTGCCGACACCGGGGACGCTGCCCTCGGTGGTGCGCGCCTTCGACGCCGACGCGGCCGACCTCGGCGCGCTGGGCCTTGGCGCCGTCGAACTTTCTCGCGTCGTCTCGGAGGTTGCCAAGCGGCTCGACGTGTGGGCGGTCAACGATTCGCGAGTGATCGAGGTGCGCTTCACTGCGCCCGACCCTGCGCTGGCCGCCGCCGTCGTCAACCGCCTCGTCGGCCTGTACTTCCAGATGCAGGCCGATGCCCGCGCCGCCATGGCGGACCGGACCATCGGGTGGCTCGTCGGTGAGATGGACGAGCTGCGCGCTGAGCTCGAGGCCGCCGAACGTGAGGCGGAGGACTTCCGCTCCCGCGCCATCGCCGAGGTCGGCGCCGATGCCGAGCTCGTGCGGCAGCAGATCCGCGAGGCGGGCAGCGCGGTCCTCGAGGCGCAGGCGCAGGAGCAGCGCGCCATCGCCCGCCAGCGTGCCGCGCTGGCGGCCTTCGAGGCGGAGGGGGCCCGCGGCGTCCTCGCGGTCCTCGACTCTCCCGCGATGGAGCGGTTCGCCGAGCGCGAGGGCGAGGCCGACGAGCTCCTCAGGGAGCTCACCGCGCGTCATGGCCCGAACCACCCTCGCCTCGACCGCCCGCGCGAGGCGCTCGAGGCGATCCGCGAGCAGATGCGGACGGAGGCGAGGAGCCGGCTCGCCAACCTCGCCTCCGAGGTGAGGTTCGCGAACGAGCGGGTCGCCGGGCTCGAGGAGGAGCTGGCCACGCTGCACCGCCGCCTCGACGAGGCGAGCCGACAGGACATCCGCCAGCGCGCGCTGAACCGTGAGGTCGCCGCGGCGCAGGCGGTTTATGAGACGTTCGTGGCACGCGCGCGGGAGGTCGAGCGCATCCCCGTCGACGTGTCGCCGGGCTGGATCGTGTCGACCGCACGGCCGCCGGCCGAGCCGTCGAGCCCCAACCGCACGGTCCTCGCGCTGGCCGCCTTCGCGTTCAGCGGGATGATCGCCTGTGCCGTCGCCCTTGGCCTGGAGGTGCGCTCGCGGGGCCGCCTGAGGATCGCGTCCGAGGTGCGCTCCGAGCTCGGCACACGCTGCAGCGGGGTCATCCCGCTCGCGAGGCGGCGCGGCGCATGGCCCTCGCGTGCCCGACAGGTGGCCCGCTGGCCGCTGACGCGACCGAGGTCGGACTTCTCGCGCGCCGTCCGTGCCCTCGCCCGCCATGCGCTGGCGGCGTCGCGCGACGAGCGCGGGCAGCTTCGGCCGATCGTGTTCACCTCGTTGGGCAAGGGCGACGGCAAGACGACGGTGGCTCGCGCGGTCGCCTACGCCCTGGCGACGGCCAAGCGTGTGCTCGTCGTCACCCTCGACGGCGGAGCGGACGACGACGGGGGAGCTGCGCTGGTCCCGGACGTCCTCTCGGCGGAGGGGATCGTCACGGCGGCGTCGCCGGCCTGCGAGGGCGCGAGCGCGGTGCTCCACATCCTCGACCTCGGCGGACGACTGAGCGCCTCGTCCACCGCGGAGGAGCTCACGGACGTGTTCTCGGCGGTGTTGCCGCGCTACGACGTCGTCATCGTCGACGGTCCGGAGTTCGCCAGCAACGTCGACTTCGTGCTCTGTGCTGCGGAGGTCGCCCGCGTCCTGCTCCTCGTCGACGCTCGCCGCGCCCGTAAGCGCGCGGTGGCCGACGTCCAGCGCACCCTGCGGCAGGGGGGCACGGCGCTTTGGGGCGTCGTCCTCAACCGCTCGGCATCGATCCGAGCCGGCGCGTGACCCCACCGGCCGACGCGGTCTCCGGCGACGGCCGCGCCGGCGACGCACCGCCGGGCCCCATCGAGGCCGGCACCGGGGCGCAGCGGCCCGCAGCGCATCGGCGGGCGTTGGCCGACCGCCTCAGCCTCCTCCTCTACGCCGCGATCACCGCGACCGCGGCGCTCGCGACGTTCCTCACCATCCCCATCCTCGTGCGCCTCCTCGGGCTTGCAGGATTTGGAACCTGGTCCCTCATCGAGCCCATCGTCTACCTTGGGACGGCGCTGGCGGTGCTCGGTGCTGAGCATGGTGTGATGAAGCAGGTGGCCCACGATGGCGGCGACGTTCGCCGTGTCGTCGGCGAGCTGCTGCCGCCGTGTCTCGTGCCGCTCGTCGTCGCGACGCTGCTCGCCGTGCTCGTGGCGCTCCTCGCCGCCGGCAGCATTGCCACCGCGCTCCTCGTCGGCGCGGTGGCGGCGGTGGAGGGCGTGCTCGCCTTCCTCATGGTGGCGGCGCGGGCGAGCGGCCGCCTGGTCGGCTTCGCTGTCGGCCAGATCGGCCGCACGCTCCTCGTGCTTGCCGGGCTCGCCCTCGTCCTCGTCGTGCCTCGGCTCGCGATCGACGACGTCGACGAGGTGTTGGCCGTGCGCCTTGCGCTCGTCGCGTCCACCACCGTCCTGGTGCTCGGCCTCCTTGCGCCACGGTTCGGCTGGTCGTGGCGCCGGCTCGCGGACGCGGTGCACTATGGCTCCGGCATCCTCGTGACGAGCCTGTTGTCCCTCGCGCTCGACGTCGCCGACCGCTACGCCGTCGGGTCCATGGGCGACGAGGCCGCCGTCGGGGCCTACGTCGTCCACGTCAAGGTCGCTGCCTTGGTGGGACAGGGCGTCCTCATGCCGTTCATGCTCTGGTTCCCCACCGAGCGGTTCCGCCACATGCGCGACGCGGACGGCGGCGAGGCGTTCTTCACCACGACGGCGGAACTCTTCCTGCTGGTGCTCGTCATCGCGTGCGGCGCGACGTTCCTCGCGGGCCCGATCGTCGTGGCGACCTTCGCGCCCGAGGTCACCTACGCGCCCGGAACGCTCGCGTTCGTCCTGTTGTCGATGCTCGCCATCGGCATGACGCACCCGCTCAACATCGGCCTGCTGCGTCCCGGCCAGACGCACAAGAACGTCTACGCCATCGCGTGCGGCCTCACGGTCCTCGCGCTCCTCCTGCTGCCGCTCACCGCGCTGCTCGGACCGTTGGGTGCCGCGGCCGCACGCGCCGTCGGCAGCGTGGCGTTCCTCGTCGGGATCGCCTGGCTTTCGCAGCGCGTCGATCCGGTCGGCTTCGCGCTCCTTCGCATGGCGGCCGTCGTCGTCGCAGCCATGCTCGCGGTTGCCGCGCTGCAGCTCGCCCTGCCTGGCGTGGGGCTGCCGAACGTCGTCCTGCGGACCGCGCTCTTCGTCGCCCTGAGCGCTGCGATCGCCGCGGCGTGGTGTACGGTGGGTCCGGGCCGGGCCGTCGGCGCGTCGATGCGGGACGTCGCGATGGCCCTGCGGCCCTCGCGTCCCAGCCGCGCCTGAGGCGGACCGCCGGCCCCATCCGGCCAGCTTTGGGCGACGACGAGCGGCCGCATCACCGCGCGCACCTCCCACGGACTGGGAACAGCCGCGAGCCCCGCGCTTCGAAGCGCGGCCCGGATGGTCGATGGTCCGTCCGACGCGCATTGCCCTGATGTGGCACCGAGGCCACGGCCCGTCCCTTCACCAATTCGTAACGCTGGCGCTTAAGCCGCGCTTTAGTGCAGCCGCTCACCCTCGCGGGAAAGAGTGCCCGAACACGGGCTGAAACCCGAGAGGCAGACGATGAACGTGGCAGTGCGGCAGGTGGACGATGGCACCTCGAAGGGCGTCCCAATGAACTCCAACGCACGGGAGGCGTACGTGGAGAGCATCCGCCTCATCGAGCGCGCGCATCGGCGCTTCCTCGACGTCGTCAAGGACGAGCTCGAGCGGCTCGGTCGGGACGAGGTCAACAACGTCCAGGCCGTCCTCCTGCACAACGTCGGCGGGGAGGAGCTGACGCCGTCGGAGCTGAAGTCTCGCGGGTACTACCTGGGCTCCAACGTCTCCTACAACCTCAAGAAGCTGAACGAGCTCGGCTACCTGGTGCAGCGCCGGTCGAACCGAGATCGCCGCACGGTGCGCATCACCGTGACGGAGAAGGGCGCGGAGGTTGCAGCGCTGGTGGAGGCGTTAATCGACCGTCAGATGCAGTCCCTTGGCCCCATCGGCGGCGTCGAGGGGGAGGCGTTGGAGGCCACCGGCCTCGTCCTGCGCCGGCTCGACAGGTTTTGGAAGGACCAGGTGCTCTACCGATTGTGAACTGAGCGTCCCTTCGCGCCGCCGACGCAAGGCTCGGCACAGCGACCCTTGTGATGTGATGGTCCTCGGCTCGCTCGTTGTTCGTTGACCATTTGCGTGGTACCGCGAGCTCCTGTTCAGCCAGTGCCAGGAGTTGCGCGTGACAACGATGTTGCGAACCTTGAAGTTGCAGCGCATCGCTCAGCGCCTCGTCGGCGTGGCCGTGCTCGCCCTTCTCGCCGCTCCTCCGGCAGCGGCGACGGACGATGGCCCGCTCGCGGCCCTGCGCGACTACAAGCGCCAGGCGGAGTGGTCGGACCGGTTCGACGCGTCGCTCCCCGAGCTCCGCGCGGTCAACTCCTCGCACCCGACGCTGTCGCCCGAGGCGCTGGGGCGGATGCAAATCGCCATCGGCAACCACGGGCGCATCGCCGCTGCCGGCGGCTGGCCCATCGTGTCGTCGCCGCGGGTGGCGCTGCAGCTCGGAGCGCGCGACCCGAACGTGCCGGTGCTGCGCCAGCGCCTCGCGGTCTCCGGCGACCTCACCCAGGTGAGCGGCAGCTCCGACGTCTACGACTCCTACGTCGCTGCGGCGGTCCGCCGCTTCCAGCTGCGGCACGGGCTTTCCGCCAACGGCATCCTGGACGCGCCGACCCTCATCGCCATGAACGTGCCGGTCCACGTGCGGCTGCGCCAGCTCGAGACGAACCTCGTCCGCATCTCCGAGCGCGCCGTCGGGCTCGGCGAGCGCTACGTCCTCGTCAACATCCCCGCGGCGGAGATCGAGGCGGTGGAGAGCGGGCGCGTGCGCTCGCGCCACACCGCCGTCGTCGGCAAGGTCGACCGGCCGAGCCCGATCCTCACGAGCCAGGTCCACGAGATCAACTTCAACCCGTACTGGACAGTGCCCGTCTCCATCGTGCGGCGCGACCTCATCCCGAAGATGCAGGACAACCCCTCCTACCTCGCCGACCAGAAGATCCGCATCTATCGCTGGGGCGATGAGAGCCGCGAGTACGACGTCCGCGAGATCGACTGGAACACCGACGAGGCCACGCAGTACATGTTCCGTCAGGATCCGGGGGAGCTCAACTCCCTGGGGACGGTGAAGATCAACTTCCACAACGCGCACCAAGTGTACTTGCACGACACGCCTCAGAAAAGCCTGTTCGGCGAGGGTGCGCGGTTCCACTCCTCGGGCTGCGTGAGGGTGCAGAACGTGCGCGAGCTCATCACCTGGCTCGTGGCACCGAACGGTTGGGATCGGGGTCAGGTGGATGCGGTCATCCGGTCCGGCCAGAGGCGCGATGTGCCGCTCGAGGTGAAGACGCCGATCCTGTTCGCCTACATCACCGCCTGGGTGAACGCGGACGGCGTCGTCCACTTCCGCGACGACATCTACAACCAGGACCGGGTGACGACGGCCGCCTACGACGCCGGCATCGGACGGCTGCGCTAGGCGCTGCGCATCCGGGGTGGCCGCCGCCGCGTTGATCGCCTTCGACCGGCGACGCCACGACGCTGTCCGCGACGCCCTCATGCCATGGCGGGGTGCCGCGATGCGACTGCGGTGCGTTGGCTGCGCAAGCGACCCCTTGGGGGGCGACCGCGCCGCTTGTTGCACCGGTTGCACCGGGGACGCGCCCATCCGCGTTCGAGCCATGCTGGGGTCCGACGAGCCTGGCTTCGCGCTGCGGGACGGCGAGCGAGCGGGGCCGTGCGGGCGCCGGCGGTTCTTGGTGCCACGGACCGTTGCGACGGCGCGACCGTTGCAGCCGCGCCGTCGGGCGTGCGAAGGCTGGGGGATCACGGCCGGTTGCGATGAGGGGGGCGCCATGAGCCTGCGAGATGCCGTCGAGACGCGTCCGTTCTTCGACGAGGGCCTCGCCGAGGCGGACCCCGAGATCGCCCGCGCCGTCGCCCTTGAGCTCGAGCGCCAGCAGACCGAGATCGAGCTCATCGCCAGCGAGAACATCGCCTCCCGCGCCGTGCTCGAGGCGCAGGGCTCGGTCATGACGAACAAGTACGCCGAGGGCTACCCGGGCCGGCGGTACTACGGCGGCTGCCAGTTCGTCGACATCGCGGAGGAGCTCGCCATCGAGCGCGTCAAGCGCCTGTTCGGCGTCGAGTTCGCCAACGTCCAGCCGAACTCGGGCAGCCAGGCCAACCAGGCGGTTCTCCTCGCCTGCGCCAGGCCTGGCGACGTCCTCATGGGCATGGGCCTCGACGCCGGCGGCCACCTCACGCACGGCGCGAAGGTCAACCTGTCCGGACGCTGGTTCGACGCGGTCGCCTACGGCGTCGACCCGCACAGCGGCCTCATCGACTACGACCGCGTCGCAGACCTTGCGCGCGAACGCCGCCCGGCGGTCATCATCGCCGGCGGCTCGGCCTACTCGCGGGTGATCGACTTCGCCAAGTTCCGCCAGATCGCGGACGAGGTCGGCGCGCTGTTCCACGTCGACATGGCGCACTTCGCGGGGCTCGTGGCGGGTGGCGTCATCCCAAGCCCGTTCCCCCACGCCCACGTCGCGACCTCGACGACCCACAAGACGCTGCGCGGCCCGCGCGGCGGCATCATCCTCACCAACGACGCCGGCCTTGCCAAGACGCTCAACTCGGCGATCTTCCCCGGGCTCCAGGGCGGCCCGTTGATGCACGTGATCGCCGCCAAGGCGGTGGCCTTCGGCGAGGCGCTGCAGCCCTCGTTCAAGGTGTACGCGCGGCAGATCGTGGAGAACGCACGCGCCTTCGCCGAGGCGCTGCGCGCGCGCGGGTTCGACGTCGTCTCCAACGGGACCGACACCCATGTCATGCTCGTCGACCTGAGGCCGAAGCGCGTGACCGGGCGGGACGTGGAGCGCGTGCTCGGGCTTGCGGCGATCACCTGCAACAAGAACGGCGTGCCGAACGATCCTCAGAAGCCGATGGTGACGTCGGGCATCAGGGTCGGCACCCCGGCCTGCACGACGCGCGGGTTCGGCGTCGCCGAGTTCCAGGACGTCGCGCGGATGATCGCCGAGGTCGTCGACGCGATGGACCAGGGCGGCAACGCGGACAAGGGCGTCGTGAGGAGGGTGCGCGGGGAGGCCGAGGCGCTGACCGCCCGGTTCCCGATCTACGGCTGACGCCGTCCGCCGGCGTGCGGTGCCCCTTCTGCGCGGCCGACAACACGCAGGTGCGCGAGACGCGCCAGACCGAGGACGGCGCGGCCAACCGGCGCCGTCGCGTCTGCGCGGTCTGCGGCGGCCGCTTCACCACGTTCGAGCGCGTGCAGCTGCGCGAGCTCACCGTTCTCAAGCGCTCCGGCAAGCGCCAGCCCTTCGACCGGGACAAGCTGGTCCGCTCCATCGCCATCGCGACGCGCAAGCGTCAGGTCGCGGACGAGACCATCGAGCGGATGACGAGCGGCATCGTGCGCCAGCTCGAGGCGTCCGGCGAGGCGGAGGTCGCTGCCGCGACGCTGGGTGAGCTCGTGATGGAGGCGCTGCGGGTCGTCGACGACGTCGCCTACGTGCGCTTCGCCTCGGTCTACCGCAACTTCGCCGAGGCACGGGACTTCGAGGCCTTCGTCGCCGACCTCGCCGAGACGGTCGGCCAGCGCAAGACGGCCGAGGAGGGGTGAGGCGTCTGGCGTCGCAGCGGGCACCGGCGGTCCTTGGGTCGGCACGCGTGCTCCGGCGCCGCCGAACGGAGACGCCGCGCGAGACACTGCGCCGTGTCCCCTCGAGTTCGCCCTGGCATGTCGGCGGTCAGCGATGCCGGCTGCCCTTACACCCGACGGCGCGCCTCAGCATGCGTCGTTCAAGCCGACGGTCGATCCGAGCTCGGGCAATGTTCGGGCGACGAGCCGGCGAAGCTCGTAGCGTGACGGCGTCGGTGCCCGGATGCGGGCAAGGCTGAAGGGCGAGCATCGCTGCTCGCGGCAATCCGCATGACATCCTGAGAGCCGTCGGGCGATGGAGCAGCGTGCCTATGCTGCTACGTTGTCGGCGCAACGCTGCGAAGTCGGCTTGGCGTCGCAGCGTCTGACGCCAGATGCGTCGCGGGATGCCGGCGAGCACTTGGCCGGGCCTTGCACAGGTCGAGGTCCCTCTACCCCGGGCCGATCGGACGCGACGGAGAGTTGCCCGGGCCGAGAAAGCTCCGTGGACCAGGCCGATGGAGGGAAGGCGCGGCGGCGAGATACAACAGCTGCACCCGACAAACCGCTCGACTTCCCGGAAGCCGCCGGGCGATGGGCCAGCGTGCCCATGCTGCCACGGTGTCGGCGCCACGCCGCGACGTCGGGTCGGTGTCGACAAGCGGGGTCCGACGGTAGCAAGGGGCCCGGCACAATGCTGGGACTTCGGCTCGCGGAGGTCGAAGAGCCTTCGGGACAGGGCGATCGGATGGCGATGGCGCGTTGCCCGGGACGACGAAGCTTCGTGGACCAAGCCGCACGGGACGATCGATCCATGGCCGCTGCCCTGTCGCTTGGCCGGCAGGGCCTCGGACGGACCGCACCGAACCCGTCGGTGGGGGCCCTCATCGTGCAGGACGGCACCGTCGTGGGGATCGGCCGCACGGCCGATGGCGGTCGGCCGCACGCGGAGGTGGTGGCGCTTGCGATGGCGGGCAGCGCGGCGCGGGGCGCGACGCTCTACGTCACCCTCGAGCCGTGCTCGCACGTGGGGCGGAGCCCGCCCTGCGTCGACGCCGTGCTCGCGGCCGGCCTGATGCGCGTCGTCGTGGGTGCGCTCGACCCAAACCCGCTCGTCGCCGGGCAGGGCGTGGAGGCGCTGCGTCGCGCCGGTGTCGAGGTCGTCGTCGGCATGCGCGAGGGCGAGGCGCGGCGCGACCTCTCCGGGCACATCCTGCGCATGATCCACGGCCGACCGCACGTCAGCCTCAAGCTCGCGGTCTCGGCGGACGGCGCCATCGGCCGACGCGGCGAGGGCCAGGTCATGATCTCAGGGCCAGGCTCGCGGGCCAGCGCACACCTCATGCGCGCGCAGCACGACTCGATCGCCGTCGGCGTCGGGACCGTCCTCGCCGACGATCCTGCGCTCACCTGCCGCCTGCCCGGGATGGCCGGGCTATCCCCGACGCGCGTCGTGTTCGACACCGAGGCCCGGACGCCGCCGACCGCCACGCTCCTCGCCGGAGGAGCAACGATCCTCACGGCGCCGGACGCCGATGGCGGCCGCGTGCGGGCGCTCCACGTCGCCGGTGCCACCGTCGTGCCCGTACCGCGCGGCGAGGGCGGACGGCTCGACCTTCACCTGGCGCTGCGGGCGCTCGCCCGGTCCGGTGTCACGCGCCTCCTGGTCGAGGGCGGCGCAGCCCTCGCCGAGGCGTTCGCGGCCGCCGACCTCATCGACGCCGCCACGTGGATCGAGGCGCCGCGCCGCGTGGGTGGGGACGCCGTGCGACCGTTCGGTGGCCGGGGCGCGGCGGCGCTTGCGCGGCGACTGCCCATGCGCCACGTGGGATGGGTCGGCGAGGACCGATGGACCCAGCTGTGGCGGCTTCCATGTTCACTGGCATCATCACCGACGTCGGACGCCTCGTGAGCCGCGCGAGCTTTGGCGACGGCGCGCGACTTGCCATCGCCTCGCGCTACGCGCCGGAGACCATCGCCATGGGTGCCTCCATCGCCTGCGCCGGCTGCTGCCTCACGGTGACGACGGTGAAGCCCGAGCGCGACGGATCGGTCTTCACCGTGGACGCCTCGGCCGAGACGCTGGCCCGCACCACGCTCGGCACCTGGCGCGAGGGCGAGCGCGTCAACCTCGAGCGCGCCCTGAGGGCCGGGGACGAGCTCGGCGGCCATCTGGTGGCCGGGCACGTCGACGGCCGCGCCGAGGTCTTGGACCGGATCGACGGCGAGGACATGACGACGTTCCGCGTCGCGGCGCCGGCCGACCTCGCGCGCTACATCGCCCACAAGGGGTCGGTGACGCTGGACGGCACGTCGCTGACATCGAACGAGGCGGCCGACGCGTTCACCGTCGCGATGATCCCGCACACGCTGAAGGTCACCACCTGGTCGGAGCGGCAGGTCGGTGACATGGTCAACATTGAAGTCGACACCATTGCGCGGTACGTGGCGCGGCTCGTCGGTGCAGAAGGTGCTGACGGGCCGTCGCGCCGGGCCTAGCCCGGGCTGAGGGATCCATGGCGGCACGCGCGCTCATCATCGAGGCGAGGTTCTACGACGACATCGCCGACATGCTGCTCGCCGGCGCGCGCGCACAGCTCGCGCGTCGGCGCTTCGGCGACGACGTGGTGAGCGTCCCCGGTGTCCTCGAGATCGCGCCGGCGCTCGCCATGGCCATCGCCTCGGCGCGGCGGCGCGACCTCCCCTACGGGGTGTTCGTCGTGCTCGGCTGCGTCATCCGCGGCGAGACCGGGCACTACGACGTCGTCGCAGGGGAGGGGAACCGCGCCGTCGTCGACCTGCAGGTGGCCAACCGCTTAGCGCTCGGCAACGGCATCCTGACGGTGGAGAGCCGCGAGCAGGCCCTCGTCCGCGCCGACCCTGCGCAGAAGGACAAGGGTGGCGACGCCGCGCTCGCGGCGATCGCGCTCAACGACCTGCGCCAAGCGTTCAACCGATGAGGCCTCCACGCGAGGCTGCGCCGCGGCAGAAGCCGGCGAACAAGCGTGCCGTCGCGCGGCTCGCTGCGGTCCAGGCGCTCTACCAGATGGACGTCACCGGGTCCGGCGCGCGCGACATCGTCAAGGAGTTCGAGCTGTTCCGGCTGAAGCAGGACATCGACGGCGAGGAGCTGCGCGCCATCGACATGAACTGGTTCGACGGCATCGTCACCGGGGTGGTGGCGCACCAGCGCCGGATCGACACCGCCGTCGACGACGCCCTGAAGGAGGGCTGGCCGCTCAGGCGCATCGACCTGACCTTGCGGGCGGTGCTCCGGGCAGGGACGTTCGAGCTCATGATGCGCGAGGACGTGCCGGTGCGCGTGGTCATCTCCGAGTACGTCGAGGTGGCAAAGGCGTTCTTCGGGGAGGACGAGCCCCGCCTTGCGAACGGAGTGCTCGACGCCATCGCGCGTCACGTGCGCTCGGAGGGCGTTGATGGTTGAGGTGGTGAGGACGGGCACGCTGTCCGTCGCGGTGGAGGTGACGGGGCCGGCGGACGGTCGGCCGGCGCTCCTGCTGCACGGCTGGCCCGACGGTCCGCGCACGTGGGACGGCGTGCTTCCCGCGATCCACGACGCCGGTTGGCGCACGGTGGTGCCGACGCTGCGCGGGTTCGGGTCGACGACGTTCCACCAAGGCGAGCCGCCGGTCGGTGACCTCGAGGCGCTGGGCCAGGACGTCCTCGACCTCGTCGGCGGAATGCAGCTTGAGCGGCCCGTGGTCGTCGGTCACGACTGGGGCGCGCGGGCCGCCTACATCGCTTCGATGCTGGCGCCCGAGCGGATCGCCGCGTGCGTCGGCGTCTCGGTGGGTTGGGGCACCAACGTGCCCGACCAGCCGCTCAGCCTCCGGCAGACGCAGAACTACTGGTACCACTGGCTGTTCGCGACGCCGCGCGGCGAGCGTATGGTCCGCGAGGACCGTCGTGCGCTGACGAGCTATCTGTGGCGCCTGTGGGCCCCGGGTTGGGACTTCGACGCGGCGACCTTCGCGGCGACGGCCGAGGCGTTCGACAACCCGGCATGGCCGGACGTGACGCTGTCCTCCTACCGAGTGCGCTGGGATCACGCGCCGGCGGCCGCACGATACGGCGCGATCCGTCGGCGGCAGGCCGATGATCCGGCGATCGCGGTGCCGACGATGACGCTGCACGGCGGCGCGGACCCGGTGAACGCGCCGGAGACGTCCGAGGGTCGGGAGGCGATGTTCCGCGGCCCCTACGAGCGTCGCGTTCTGCCGGGGCTCGGGCACTTCCCCCAGCGCGAGGATCCCGACGCGGTCGCCCGCCACCTCGTCGACGCGCTCGCCATGGCCGCCTGACCGGGTGGACGAGGACGCGCTGATCGCGCGGATCTTTGCGCCACTCGCCACGTCCGAGGGGGCCGAAGGGCTGACCGACGACGCCGCGACCTTCCCGTGCGGCGAGGGCGACGTCGTCGTCACCTGCGACGCGCTGGCCTCAGGCGTGCACTTCTTCCCCGACGATCCGCCCACCGCCCTCGCCGCCAAGGCGCTGCGCGTGAACCTGTCCGACCTCGCGGCCAAGGGCGCCCAACCGTTCGGCTACCTCCTGGCGCTCGCGCTGCCCGAGGGGTGGACTTCCGCCTGGGCGGAGGCCTTCGCCGGCGGGCTCGCGGCCGACCAGGCGCGCTACGGCGTGACGCTCCTGGGGGGCGACACGCTGCGTGCCTCGCCGGGCGGCGGCGCGACGATCACGATCACCGCGTTCGGCCGGGTGCCGGCGGGGTCCGCGGTGCGACGCCGGACCGCGCGCCCGGGCGACGTCCTCACGGTGACGGGCACCATCGGCGACGCCGCGCTCGGGCTCCAGTGCCGGCACGCGCCGGCGTTCGGCCTGCCCCAGGACAGCGCAGACGCGCTGCGGGACGCGTACTGGTGGCCCCATCCGCCGGTGGCCGCCTGGCGCGCGGTGCGTGCGCACGCCCGTGCGGCCATGGACGTCTCGGACGGGCTCGTCGGCGACCTTACGAAGATGTGCCGCGCCGCGGGCGTCGGCGCGACGCTCCACGTCGAGCGCGTCCCCCTGTCACCGCACGTGCGCGCTGCCGTCGCCAACGATCCGTCCGCCCGCGACATCGCGCTGACGGGCGGCGACGACTACCAAGTCCTCGCCGCGGTGCCTCCGGGGCGTGGCGGCGTACCTCGACGCCCTCCGCCGCGACGGCATCGAGGCCGCCGCCATCGGGCTCGTCACGGAGGCGTGCGGCCCGGTCCGCACCGTGGATGGCGACCGAGAGATCACCTTGGCCGACGGCCGCTTCCAACACTTTTGAGCGCTACGGTGCAGGCGGCGACCGTCAAAGTCGCTTCGCGGCCATACCAAGGGCTGGCGCAAGGGAGGCGGCTTGCCGGTGTCGATCGTGGGGTGTAAGCCGCCGGACATGCACACAGACGACCGTCTCGCCAGGCGCAACGCGTTCGTGCTCGCCATGGCGCAGGCGATGGGCGGCGCGTTGACGTCGATCACGATCTCGCTCGGCGGGCTCGTCGGCATCTACCTCCTCTCCGCCTCCTCGAAGCTCGCGACGCTGCCCGTCACGACGATGGTCGTCGGCACCGCGTGCGGCACGATCCCCGCAGCCATGCTGCTCGCCCGGCTCGGCCGTCGCAACGGCTTCGTCGTCGGCACGCTCGTCTCCGCGTCGGGCGGGCTCACCGCGTTCGCCGGCATCATGACCGGCTCGTTCGCGCTCTACTGCGTCGGCACCTTCCTGGGTGGCTTCGCGTTCGCCTTCGTCCAGCAGTACCGCTTTGCGGCGGCGGAGGGGGCGACCCCGGGCTTCCGGCCCAAGGCGATCTCCTACGTGCTGGCAGGCGGCATCCTCGCCGGGATCATCGGCCCGCAGACGGTGATCGCGACGCGCGACCTCTTCGCCCCCGTCGCCTACGCCGGCGCCTACCTCGCCCAGGCGGGGCTCGCACTGGTCACCATCGCGATCCTCTTCCTCTACCGCCCGGTGGGGGACGTGGAGGTCCAAAAGGTCGAGGGCGGCCGTCCCCTCACGCAGATCCTGTCCGAGCCCAAGGTCATGCTCGCCATCCTCGTCGCGGTGATCTCCTACGGCGTCATGAGCCTCATGATGACGGCCGCGCCGCTGGCGATGATCGCCTGCGGCTTCGGCACGGACGATGCCGCGCTCGGCATCCAGTGGCACGTCATCGCGATGTTCGCGCCGAGCTTCGTCACCGGCTCGCTCATCGCGCGCTACGGCGCCGAGCCCATCGCGGCGATCGGCCTCCTCCTCCTCGTCCTCGCCGGGACCACCGCGCTCTTCGGCATCACGCTCGGCCACTTCTACGTGGCGCTGGTGTTCCTCGGCCTCGGGTGGAACTTCGGCTTCATCGGCGGCACGGCGATGCTGACCGCCGCGCAGCGGCCCGAGGAGCGCGCCCGCACCCAGGGCGCCAACGAGTTCATCGTGTTCGGCTGCGTGGCGCTCGCCTCGCTGTCCTCCGGCGTGCTGTTCCAGACGGTGGGCTGGGCGTCCATCAACTGGACGCTGATGCCCCTGGTGGCGCTGCCCCTCGTGTGCCTCGCCGCGGCCGCTGCCCTGTCGAGGCAGCGCCGCGGCCGGCTTGCCTGAACGGTCCCCACCTTCTACTCCCCCCGGACCGCCCGCGGCGGATCACTGAGGCGCACGGTGCGCTGGAGGACTGAATGGACCCGATCCTGATCGTCATCGCCTGCGGGCTCGTCTCGCTCCTATACGGAGCGTGGGCGATCCGCAGCGTCATCGCCGCGCCCGCCGGCTCCGCACGCATGCAGGAGATCGCCGGCGCCATCCAGGAGGGCGCCTCGGCGTACCTCGCGCGGCAGTACCTGACCATCGCGATCGTGGGCGTCGTCATCTTCGCGCTCGTTTGGTGGCTGTTGGGGATGCTCGTGGCCGTGGGCTTCGCGGTCGGCGCCATCCTCTCGGGCACCGCTGGCTACATCGGCATGCTCGTCTCGGTGCGAGCCAACGTGCGCACCGCGCAGGCGGCGTCGGTGTCGCTGCAGGGTGGGCTCGACATCGCCTTCAAGTCGGGTGCGGTGACCGGGCTTCTTGTGGCCGGCCTCGCGCTGCTCGGCGTCGCGGTCTACTTCTATGTCCTCACCGTCATCCTCGGGAACGCGCCCACGTCGCGCACGGTGGTCGATGCCCTGGTCGCGCTCGGCTTCGGCGCCTCGCTCATCTCGATCTTCGCGCGCCTCGGCGGCGGCATCTTCACCAAGGGTGCGGACGTCGGCGGCGACCTCGTCGGCAAGGTCGAGGCCGGGATCCCCGAGGACGACCCACGCAACCCCGCCACCATCGCCGACAACGTGGGCGACAACGTCGGCGACTGCGCCGGCATGGCGGCCGACCTCTTCGAGACGTACGCCGTCACCGTGGTCGCAACGATGGTGCTCGCCGCGATCTACTTCGCCCAGTCCGAGTTCCTCGGGGCGACCATGCTCTACCCCCTCGCCATCGGCGGGGCCTGCGTGCTGACCTCCATCGTCGGCACCTTCTTCGTCAAGCTCGGCCCATCGCAGAACATCATGGGCGCGCTCTACAAGGGGTTCATCGTCACCGCGGTGCTCTCGCTCGTCGTGCTGCTGCCGGTGACCTGGCTCGTGTTCGGCTCGCTCACCGAGGCGATCACGGCCGTATCGGCCGGGGCGGGCGATCCAGCGATCGGCGACGTGGCGGCGACGGCGGAGGCGGCCGAGCTCGACCCCGTGCTGTCCTTCACCCCGCTCGACCTCTACCTCTGCGGCGTCGCCGGGCTCATCATCACCGGCCTCATCGTGTGGATCACCGAGTACTACACCGGCGTCGGCTACCGGCCGGTGCGCTCCATCAGCCAGGCGTCGGTGACCGGGCACGGCACGAACGTCATCCAGGGCCTTGCGGTGTCCCTGGAGGCGACGGCGCTGCCCGCGCTCGTCATCATCGCTGGCATCATCGTGACGTACTCGCTGGCGGGGCTCTTCGGCATCGCCATCGCGGTGACGACCATGCTGGCGCTCGCCGGCATGGTGGTCGCACTCGACGCCTTCGGCCCGGTGACGGACAACGCCGGCGGCATCGCCGAGATGGCGGACCTGCCGGAGGACGTACGCTCGACCACCGATGCGCTCGACGCCGTCGGCAACACCACGAAGGCCGTCACCAAGGGCTACGCCATCGGCTCGGCCGGCCTCGGCGCGCTGGTCCTCTTCGCGGCCTACACCGAGGACCTCAGATACTTCATCGAAAACTCGGACACCTACCCGTACTTCGCCGGGCTGACGCAGGAGACGCTGAACTTCTCGCTCGCCAACCCTTACGTGGTGGTGGGCCTGTTCTTCGGCGGCCTCCTGCCGTTCCTGTTCGGCGGCATCGCCATGACGGCGGTCGGCCGCGCCGCGGGCGCCGTCGTCGAGGAGGTGCGCCGCCAGTTCCGTGAGAAGCCGGGCATCATGGAGGGCACGGATCGCCCTGACTACCGGCGTGCTGTGGACATGCTGACCAAGGCGGCGATCCGCGAGATGATCGTGCCATCGCTGCTGCCGGTGCTGTCGCCCATCGTGGTCTACTTCACCATCTACTTCATCGCCGGCAAGGGCGAGGCGTTCGCAGCCACCGGAGCGATGCTCCTCGGCGTCATCGTGACGGGACTGTTCGTCGCGATCTCGATGACCGCGGGCGGCGGCGCCTGGGACAACGCGAAGAAGAGCTTCGAGGATGGCTTCGTGGACCGCGACGGCGTGCGCCACATGAAGGGCTCGGAGGCGCACATGGCGTCGGTGACCGGCGACACGGTGGGCGATCCCTACAAGGACACCGCCGGCCCCGCGGTGAACCCGATGATCAAGATCACCAACATCGTGGCGCTCCTGCTGCTCGCCGTCCTCGCCCACCAGGGCGTGTAGCTGGTCGGGTCGACCTCAACGAGAAGGGCCGCCCCTCAGGACGGCCCTTCCCCAGTGTCGGGAAGCCTCGCGCTGGACGCGCGCGGCCTGGTCGCCGGTCAGTCGAGCCTGATCGTGAGGCCGGTGTCCGTGCCAGCAGCGGGACGCTGGTCGCGCTCCTCGACCCGGTCCGCACGCCGCTCGGTGCGACGCTCGATCTGCGCGGCTCGCCGGTAGTCGCCCCGGTCGGCCGCACGCTCGGCCCGGTCTGCGCCACGATCCTCGATGCGCTCGCCGCGCTCCTCGCCCCGCGTCGTCTCAGGCGCGTTGCCGAACTGGACCGACACCTGCGCCTGGGCCGCAGGAACCGCGACCAGCATTGCGCCTGCGACCAGCGCGGCCGTGAGAGACTTGGTCATCTTTGAACTCCCTACCTTGCAGGTTCGCCCGGACGTCGTCGGCCGGGAACAAACTTACGAACCGGCCAACGGTAGGCTCACTGCGATGGTTCCGGATGGCTCATCCTTCGCTTGGAACGTTGCGTGCGCACGAACGCCAGGAGCGCCGGCAGGAACAGGAGGTCGGCGACCAGCGCGGCACCGAGCGTCAACGCGGTGAGCGCGCCGAAGTGCCGGTTCACCAGGAAGCCGGATAGCGCGAACGGCAGGAACGACAGGCCGAGGGCCAGCGTCGTCACCACCACCGCGACGCCGACCGTGCGCAGCGCCTCGCGGATCGCCTCGCCGGTCGGCATGAGCTCGGCGAACCTTTGGAACTTCGTCAGGATGTGGACCGTGTCGTCCACCACGATGCCGTAGGTGAGCGCCCCGACGACGGTGGCGGCGAACGACACCTCGCGCGCCGCGAACCCCCACAGCCCGAAGGCGACGGCGATGGGCAGAAGGTTCGGCATCAGGCTGATGGCACCGAGAGGGACCGAGCGCAGGGTCACGACGATGATGAAGGAGATCGCAGCGAGCGCGATCGCCATGCCGACGATCATCGACCTCGCCGAGCCGAGGGACAGCTCCGCCGACAGGACCGGCATGCCGGTGACCTCGGCACGGTCCGTCCCGAACAGTCGCTCGGCCTCGCGCTCGGCGGCGCCTGCGAAGGCGAGCGTGTCGCGTGAGGAGACGCCACGCATGACGACGTTGAAGCGCTGGAAGCGGGCGTCCTCGTCCACCAGGCGGGGCCCACCGGCCTCGGCGAGCCGTTCGCCCGCCGCGCGCAGCGCCTGCGCGTCCGGCCCGGCGCCCAGCGTGGCGAGGCTGTCCACGCGCGCCACCTCGGGTCGGGCCTCGAGCCAGCCCGTCAACGCTTGGGCCGCCGCGAAGGCGCTCGAGCCCAGCGCCTCCCCGGGTCCGCCGGCATCGACCGCGACGTCGACGATCGTCGTCCCGGAAAGCTTCTCCTCGAAGAGGTCGGTCGCGCGGCGAACCTCGTAGCGCTCGTCGAAGTAGTGCGAGAACGTGTCGTCGATGGTGATGCCACCGATGCCGACCGCGGCGAGTACGGCGACCACCGCGGTGGCACCGAGCATCAGCCTGCGCCGCCGCACGACCCAACCGCCGAGGTCGGCGAGCCATCCCTCCATCCGCGCGCGGTGCCGCGCCTCGCTCGGCGGCACCACGACGAGGAGCGCCGGCAGCAGCGTGAAGACGAGGACGAGCGTGCCCAAGAGCCCCACGGCGACGATGTTGCCGAGCTGGCGGAAGGGCGGCGCCTCGGCAAGGTTGAGCACGAGGAACGAGACCACCGTGGTGAGCACCGACAGCACCACCGGCTTGGCGTTCCGGCGATACGCGCGTGCCGTCGCCTCGATCCGCGATAACCCCTCCCGGATGCCCTCCTGCCACGCGATGGCGACGTGGATCGCGCTCGCCACCATGAGGCCCATGAGGACGGCAGGGGCCGAGCTGGAGATGCCGTTGAGCGGGACGCCGAGGAACGCGATGACGCCGACCGCTCCGCCGCTCACTGCGACCACCGTGACGAGGATCGCGAGGGTGAGCGTAAGCGAGCCGAGCGCGACGAGGACGATGGCGGCGAGGACGACCACCTGGAGCCCGGCGAAGGCGGACACGTCGTCGCGGCTCTCGCCCAGGAAGGCGTCGTCGATGACGATCCGGCCGGTCTGGATGAGCTGCAGGCCGGGAGCGTCCGCGGCCACCGCGTCGCGCAGCGCCCGGTGCGCCGCGGCGATGGCCTCGGTCCCGGCGCTGTCCGCGGGCGGGCGGACCACCGCGGCGACGACGGCGACCGAGCCGTCCGGGGCGACGAGGGCTCGCGCCTCGCCACCTGCCTCCGCGACCCCTGCAAGGCGTGCCGCGACGCGCGCCCGGTCCTCCTGCGCCATCGCGAGGAGGTCCCGTGGCGACACCCCGATATCGGAGAGCGCCGAGCGCACCGCGCGGACCTCGGGACGGTCGGCGGAGCGCTGGGCGAGCCGAGCCATCGCCGTGACTGCCTCGACCTCGAAGACGGTGCCCGACCGTGGCACCACGAGCGTGACCACCTCGGCTGTGCGGCCGAAGCGTTCCTCGATCCGGTCGAACGCCTGCCGCGCCGGTCGCTGCGGGTCGTAATACACGAGGACGTCGGGATCGTAGATGACGTCCTGCGCCGCCACCAACGTCGCGGCGATCGCGAGGCCCCAGGCCGCGAGGATGGGGAAGCGCCAGCGGTGGATCGACCGTGCGAGGGCGTCCCAGGACCAGCGACCGGACGGCTCGGCGCGCGCCACGACGCCGTCGGTCGGCTAGAGCGTCGGGTTCGCGATGCCGGTCAGCACCTGGGAGAGGAACGCGAGGTCCCTGCCGGACGTGCGCGTCTTGCGCGACAGGTAGTCGAAGACCTTGCCGTCCTTCAGCCCGTACTCGGCGATCTGGCGCACCTCGGAGTCGTCGCCGAGGTAGACGACCAGGATGCGCCGGTCGCGAACCGCGGTCTTCTGGAAGGCGAACGTGCGAGCCGAGGTCTGCGAGATGTAGTACAACGCCTCACCGTCCACGAGCCCGGTGGTGGTCGGGGTCCCCAGGGCAAGGACCGCCTGCTCGCGCGACGAGCCGATGGGCACCTGCTCCAGCTGGTCGGCGCTGATCTTCTGACCGCGTGTGAACGACTCGCCCACCGCGCAGGCCGACAGCGTGAGCGCGGCGAGCAGCGCCAGGACGACCCGCGACACCTCGAATGCGGTCCGGCCCCACCTATGTGTGGCGAGTGAGGGGTTCTGTGCCATGCTTCGCTACTTCTTCCGGAACAAAGAGGATCCCAGGGTGGGACGGATGTACGACGCGGCGGTCGCGCAGGCGCGGCTGCCGGTGTTCTACACCGATTACGGCGTCGCCGACACGCTCGACGGCCGCTTCGAGATGGTTGTCCTCCACGTCACGCCGCTGATCGACGGGCTGCGAGACGAGGGCGGCTCGCTCCTCCCGGAAGGTCAGGCGCTGTTCGACCACTTCCTATCGGACATGGACCAGAACCTTCGCACCATCGGCGTCGGTGACCTTTCGATCCCCAAGAAGATGAAGAAGGTCGGCGCCGCCTTCTACGGCCGCTTCGACGCCTATCGCCGTGCCATGGACGACGGCGATGCGCTGGCCGCGGCCTGCGCGCGCAACGTGCTCGATGCGCCGGACCGGCCGACCTCGCCCGAGGCACGGGCCCTGGCGCGGTACATGCGCGCCTTGCGCGACGCCGCCCCCGGAAAGCTCACGCCGTCGCCGCACTTCCCCGATCCGGCACGGTTCGTGCCGGATGGCGCGGCGGTGGAGGCGGAGGGGGCGGCAGCATGACGGCGCGGCTGCGTCGGCCGGTCTCCGTGCGCCGCCTCACCGGGGAGGAGGTCCACCGCATCGAGGCAAGCGAGCCCGAGCGCGCCGCGCTCGTCGAGGCGCTCGACCTCGTCGCCCTCGACGCGCTCACGGCGGACGTCGCGCTGCGTCCCTGGCGCGGGCAGGGCGTGCGCGTCACCGGCACGGTTCGCGGCGCTGTCGTGCAGTCGTGCGTCGTGACGCTGGAGCCGGTCCCAGGCACCGTTGAGGAGGAGTTCGACGTCCGCCTGCACCCGGACGCCGCCGTCGCCGTCAGCGTGGAGGTCGATCCCGACGCGCCGGACCCGCCGGAGAAGCTCACCGGCCACGAGGTGGACGTCGGCGCCATCTGCCTCGAGCACTTCGTCCTGGGGCTCGACCCGTACCCGCGCGCCCCGGGCGTCGAGTTCGAGGCCGACGAGAGCGACGGTGCCGAGGCCAAGGAGCCGTCCCCGTTCGCGGTGTTGGCGAGGCTCAAAAACGGCGGGAACCGACCTCGTGGTGGCGAGTAACATCCTTTATGGTCCCGGCCGGACGGCGGTCGGGGGCCAGCGGTTGGGGTTCGATGATTGACGGCAGCATCCGGTTGGCCATCGACGCCATGGGGGGTGACGACGGTCCGGCCATGGTGCTGCCGGGCCTTGCGGTCGCCCTGGTGCGCTGCCCGACGCTGACGTTCGAGCTGTTCGGCAACCGCGAGGTGGTCGGCCCCATCCTCGAGCGCCATCCCGAGCTCGCCGCCCGCGCGAGGCTCCACCATACGGACGTGGCCGTCCCCATGGATGCCAAGCCGAGCCAGGCGCTTCGGATGGGCCGCCGCGTTTCGTCCATGTGGCGTGCGCTGGAGTGCGTGAAGTCCGGGCGTGCGGAGGCGATGGTCTCGGCCGGCAACACCGGGGCGCTGATGGCCATGGCGCGCTTCTGCCTGCGCGGCATGGAGGGGGTGGACCGTCCGGCGCTCGCGGCCATCTGGCCCACCGTGCGCGGCGAGAGCATCGTGCTCGACGTCGGCGCCTCCATCGGTGTCGAGACGCAGAACCTCGTGACCAACGCGATCCTCGGCGCCGCCATGGCGCGCGCGGTGTTCGGGATCGAGTCGCCGAAGGTCGGACTGCTCAACATCGGGGTCGAGGAGGTCAAGGGCCTGGAGGAGGTTCGCGAGGCAGGGCAGGTCCTGCGTGATGCGAACCTGCCGACCATGCGCTACGAGGGCTTCGTCGAGGGTGACGACATCGGTCGTGGCGTGGTCGACGTGGTGGTCACCGAGGGTTTTTCCGGCAACATCGCGCTGAAGACCGCCGAGGGCACCGCCCGCCAGCTCGCCGAGTACCTGCGCATGGCCATCGGCCGCACGCTGCGGGCGCGCATCGGCTACCTGCTCGCCAAGCCTGCCTTCGCCCGCTTGCGCGACAAGATGGACCCCCGCAAGATCAACGGCGCGGTCTTCCTTGGATTGAACGGCCTTGTCATAAAGAGCCATGGCGGCACCGACGAGCTCGGCTTTGCGAGCGCTGTGGAGCTCGCCCACGACATGGTCCGCAACGAGCTGCAGCGTCGCATCGCAGCGGACGTTGCCGTGCTGACGGAGACGAAAGAGCTTGCAGACGCGGGTTGATCGACCTCTCGGCGACGGGCTCGGCGAGGCGCGCGCCTCGCAGCGGGAGCGTGCGCCGGCATCGCGCGTCGTCGGCGTGGGGTCGGCGTTGCCCGAACGGGTGCTCACCAACCACGAGCTGGCGGAGATGGTCGACACCTCCCACGAGTGGATCCACTCGCGCACCGGCATCGAGGCGCGGCGGATCGCGGCGGAGGGCGAGTTCACCTCCCACCTCGCCGAGCGGGCTGCTCGGGCCGCATTGGACCATGCCGGTCGCGAGGCGAGGGACGTCGACCTCATCGTCCTCGCCACCGCGACGCCTGACAACACCTTCCCGTCCACGGCCGTGGAGGTCCAGAGCCGTCTCGGCATCGAGCGGGGGGCGGCGTTCGACCTCCACGCGGTGTGCTCGGGCTTCGTCTACGCCCTGTCCACGGCCGACGCGCTGATCGCCCAGGGGCTCGCCGAGCGTGCGCTCGTCATCGGTGCGGAGACGTTCTCGCGCATCCTCGACTGGACCGACCGCACGACGTGCGTCCTGTTCGGCGACGGCGCCGGCGCGGTCGTGCTGGAGCGCGCAGGCGGTGCCGCCGGTGCCTCGCCCCGCGGCGTCCTCGCCTCCAGCCTCCGCTCCAACGGGACGCACAAGGACAAGCTCTACGTGGACGGCGGGCCGTCCTCGACGCAGACGGTCGGGCACCTCAGGATGCGCGGGCAGGAGGTCTTCCGGTTCGCCGTGTCCGCGACCGTGGACGTCGTCGAGACCGTGTTCGCCAAGGCCGGTGTCACCGCCGACGACGTCGCCTGGTTCGTGCCGCATCAGGCCAACAAGCGGATCATCGACGCGAGCGCCAAGAAGCTCGGCATTGCACCGGAGAAGGTGGTCCTCACCGTGCAGCATCACGGGAACACGTCGGCCGCCTCGATCCCCCTCGCGCTCGCCGAGGCCTCCTCGGACGGGCGCATTAAGGAGGGCGACCTCGTCCTCCTCGAGGCGATGGGGGGCGGCTTCACCTGGGGTGCGTCCCTGGTGCGCTGGTGATCGGCCGACGCCGTCCGGAGCGCTGTGGATCGGGCCGCGCACCCTTGCGCGAGGCGCGCCGGCGCCGTTAAATTTCGGCAATGATGCAAGGGGTCGTCCGCGCACCGCCCGTCCGCGCCGGCGGACGGCCGTCGCTCGATCGCGGAGCGAGGGGACATGACAGGGCGCACCATCACACGAGCCGATCTCGCCAACGCCATCTGCGCCCGGGCCAACGTGTCCCGCGCCGAGGCCGCCGACCTCATCGATCAGATCATCGAGGAGATCGTGTCAGCGCTCGAGCGCGGCGAGCCGGTCCGCATGTCCTCGTTCGGCGTGTTCGAGGTGCGCCGCAAGAAGGAGCGGGTCGGGCGCAACCCGAAGACCGGAGAGGAGGTGCCCATCGAGTCCCGCTCCGTGGTCACCTTCCGTCCGAGCGACGTCTTGAAGCGCATCATCAACGAGCCGCCGTGTAACGGTCGCTGACCCGGCGACGAGGCACGTCCGGTGCCATCGGAGACGGTCCTGCCCCCCGGATCGGACATGCCCACGTCGGCACCCGCCGGGCGGACGACGATCTCGGCGGCGCAGCTGTCGCAGCTCCTCGGCGTGCCGGCCTCGGTGTTCGCCTACCTCGAGGCGCGTGTGCCGGGCGTCCGCGGCCTCACGCACGGGCGCGAGCGCGCCTACAGGGCGGACGATGCGGTGCTGCTCGCCGGCCTCGTCGAGCTGTTGTACGAGCAGGGCGAGCCGCTGCGCGAGGTGAGCCGGCGCCTCGCGGCCGGCGAGCGCGACGCCATCGAGCGTGAGGGGCGTCGCCGGCTGCACGGCATCGTCCCGAAAGGCCCGGGGAGCGCGGCCTCGCGGCCGATCCCGCCCGACGCCCTCGTCCACCATCGCACGGGGGGACCAGCGTCCGCCGTCCGCTCGACGTTCGGCGCCGACTCCGAGGATGTGCGCGAGATCCTGTCCGAGCTCATCGCCTGCGTGCGCCGCCTGGACGGGGCACGCTGACGGGCAGCCAGCGCGGCTACACGGTCATCGAGGTGCCACGGTAGATCCGCGCGCGGTATCGCGAGTCCTGGGCGTCCGGCAGCGGCGCACCGACCAACATCACCGCACGCACGAAGCGTCGCAGCTCCTCCTGCTGCTCGGCCTCGTCGCGCGGCTCCTCCGAGCGCACGCGTCGCGTCAGGTTGATCTGGTTCGTCGGCACGTCGTGGACGAGCCGCTCGTTCTCCACCGCGAGCGTCGCGGTGAAGGCGTGCAGCGTCGTCTTCAGAAAGTTGGCGAGGGCGAAGGCGTGGCCCTTGGTCCCCTGCGGCACGTCCGGCGAGACGAGGACGAGCTGGCAGCCGTCGTAGAGCGAGGCCTTTCGGGCCACACGGAAGTGCTGCGTCAGGTTCTCCTCCACGAGCCGGCCGAAGTCCTCCGCCGACAGCCCCCCTTCGGGCTCGAGCAGGTGATCCGGCAGCGCCTCGTTCGGCATCGACACCACGGTGGTCGGCCGTCCGTAGCGCGCCAGCACGTCGTCCATCGTCGCCTCGATGGCGGCGCCGGTTGTCACCACGTGGACGGCCTCGCCACCGAGGTCGCCGATCGCCTTCGCGACCGCGGTGCCACCCCGCTCGGTGCGCACCAACAAGACGACGTGGGCGACGCCGAGGTCGGCGACGAGGTGGCGCACCGTGGCGACGACGTAGTCCGACAGGTGCTCCCCGCCGACGATCCACACGGTGCGCCCGCGCATCGCGGCGAGCCGCTCGGGTTTGGGGCTGCCGAACATCTCGCGCTCGGTGGTCGAACGCTCCACCCTGAGGCCGCCCGAGGGCATGAAGGTCTCGCCGCTCACCGCACGGTCCGCGAGGAAGAAGACGGTGGCCTGCGCGACCTCCGCCTCGGTGGGCATGCGGCCGAGGTGGAGCTGGGAGAGGACGCCCTGGCCCACCTTGTCCGCCTCCTCGCCGATCACCTCCTGGGGCAGGAACGGCACGTCGTCGGGCGGCGCGATGGCGAGCCAGCCGCCGCCCTCGTTCTCGGTCTCACCGCGGGTCTGCCAGCGCGGCGCCTCGAGGAGGTGGCCGCCGTGCTTCAGGCGCTCGAGGAGGCGCGCGGCGAGCTCGGGGGTGAGCACGAACCTGTCCCAGGTGCACACGCCGTCGCCCTGGCGCGCGCACTGGAGCGCGAGCTCGCGAAGCTCCCGCGGCGCCAGCGCGTCGTGGGACAGCGCGCCCGTGATGTTGCGCGACAGGCGGGAGAGGACGACATCGACCTCCGCGCCGCCGCGAACCGCGGCGATCACCGCCGCGTACACCGCATTCAGCCGCTTGTTCTGCAGGATGAGCCTCGCCCGGCGCACGAACAGCCCCGGTCGCCCGTCGGTGCCTGCGAGCCGGTCGCCGGCCACCGGGCCGGGCGCGATGGCGTTGAACTGCACCTCCGGGCCGAGCGCGCTGGAGAAGCTCTCCACCATCGCGCGCTGTCCCGCCTTCGACACCGCGTAGTCGGCACGGTTCGGGTAGGCGACGGCGAGGAACTTCTCGCCGCCGAAGTAGGACGACACGTTGAGCACGTAGCCGCTGCCCTGCGCCTTCATCCGCGGGACGACCTCGCGCATGAGGACGTAGTTCGAGACGAGGTTGGCGTTCAGCGTGTGGCGCCAGGCGTCGGGGTCCATGTCGACGACCATCTCCTCGGCGCCGGCGACCCCGGCGTTGTTGATGAGGTAGTCGATGCGGCCGAACGCCTCGAGCGTGGCGTCGACCGCGCGGCGCAGCGCCGCGAAGTCGCTGACGTCGACGTTCGCCAGCGTCCTCACCCGCCGCTCGACGCCGGAGAACCCGACGTCCTGCAGCTCGCCGACGATGCGCTCGCGCGCCGCGTCGAGCTCCGCCTCGCGCCGTGCGACCATCATGACCTTGGCGCCGGCGAGGGCGAGGAGGCGGGCGATCTGCCCGCCGATGCCCGCCGAGCCGCCGGTGATGAGGGCCACCTTGCCGAGGTGCAGGCCGGTGATGTTCTCCGCCGCGCCGACCATCGCGCGTCGCGCCCCGGTCTCCACCGCGATGTCGGCCGGCAGGCGCAGGTCGATCTCCGCGATGCGCTGCTCGTTGAACACCAGACGCGTCGCGTGGCCCGCGGCGAACCAGCCGCTCTCCTCCTCGGCGTTGGTGTAGCGGATGATCTGGTTCGCCCACACGGGCCGCTCGACGCGCCCGGCGTTGGCCGCGACGCGGGACTCATCCCGCCAGATCTGCAGGAGCTGCGTGACGCCTGCGGCGAGCACCTCGTTGAAGGTGTCGCCCGACCCGTCGCTCGGGTTGCTCATGAAGACCGCGCACGGCGACTGCAGCAGGTCCTCGCGCCGTGACCAGTAGCGGTTGAGCGTGCGCGCAAGGGCGACCGCGCCGACCATCTCCACGGCGAGGAACTCGTTGACCGTCGCGTCGTCCGCCTCCGAGAGCTGCCCGCTGTAGTGCCCGGACCCCTTCACCGGGAAGACGACGGCGCCGGTCAGCGGTCCGTGCGTAGCGCTGTATCCATCCAGCACCGCCTCCATCGTCTCCGGCTCGCCGCGGTTGAACCGCGCCACGGTGAGCGCGTCGCCGATGCCCTGGGCGCGGGTGCGCGCCTCGACCTGGGCGACATCCGCCTGCCGGGCGAGGCCGAGCAGGACCTTCGCCCCGTAGTCGAGCTGCATCTTCGCGGTGGCGAGCGCGTCCTCCCACGCCTCGCCGGCGGCGATGAAGATCCGCAGCCCCATGCCATCGAGCTTTCGCATGCTCGGCCGCTCGACGAAGGTCGACCGGGACTCCTTGCGCACGTCCATCCCGTGGGTGACGTCGATCTCCACGCCGCTCAGCGCCGCCGACTCGTCGCTCGCAAGGAACAGGCAGGCGCCGGCGATGTCCCGGGGCGTTGGCAGCGAGCGGGCCTTCGGCTTGCCGTCGATGATGCGCTTCAGCGCCATGCGGCCCATGAAGTAGTCCGCGGTCTGCCCCTCGGTGTTGCCCTGCACGGCGTCCATCGCCGCGAACACGGTGCGAATGCGTTCGCTCTCGATGGGCCCCGGGAAGACGGTGTTGACGCGGATGCCGCGCGGCCCGAGCTCACGGGCGAGGCGCCGCGACAGGGCGTTCAGCGCCGCCTTCGGCATCACGTAGGCGCTGCGGCCGAAGTAGCGCGTGTGGGAGAAGATCGTAGAGATGTTCACCATCGAGCCGCCGACCGGCATGATGGGCGCCGCGATCCTTGCAAGGTTCCACGTCACGCCAAGGAGGTTGCGCATGGCATCGGCGACGCTCTCGGTCTCGCCGATGGCCTCCATCTCCTCCTGGGTGAGCGGCACGTCGTCGAGGGGACGCTTGGGCCCTGCCGAGCCGGCGTTGTTGATGAGGACGTCGATGCGCCCGTAGATCGACTTCACCTCGGCGAGCGCGGTGCGTACCGAGGACGGGTCGCCGCCATCGAGGATCGCCGTCACCACGCGGTCCGCGGGGGTGCGCGTCTCCGCGACGAGGCGGTCGCGTGCGCCCTCCACGCGCTCACGGGTGCGTCCGGTCATGACGAGGAAGGCGCCCTCGCGCACCACCGTGCGGCAGATCTCGGTGCCGAGGTTGCCGGCGGCGCCGGTGACGACGACGGTCTTGCCCGCGAGGCGCCCCTTCGGTGCGGCGACCGCGCGCTCTTCGATGAGGGCGTCTGAGCTCGGTGGGGTCATCCTACGGTCCTCGTGGCGCGGGGGATCAGGCGCTGGCCAGTGACGCCCAGGTTTCAAGCAGCTCGTCCCGGCTGCGCAGCCCCATCGCCGGCAACGCATGGTTTACGACGTAGGTCGCACCGGCGTGGGTGTTGTCCCACATCGCCTGGTGCGCCTTGGGCAGGTCCTCCCAGGGCACCACCGTGGGTTCGGTGACGTCGAGGAGCCCCGCGGCGATCATGCGGTTCATCACCGTGACCTCGTGGGCGTTGCACAGGTGGGTCCCCAGGATGCTCGCCGTCGGCATCAGGATGCGGCGCTGGCGCGTCCACACCTGCGGCGCGTAGAACGTGTAGCGCCGCCCGCCGACGTCCTCGGCGTAGACCACGCGACCGCCGAACGGCTTCACGAGGGAGGTGGAGACGCCGAGCGTGTCCGTCGCCGCGCGCTCCATGACGACGTCGGGCACGCCGCGCGGGTTGCCCGGCGAGCGCAGCAGGCGGCCGACCGCGTTGCCGAAGGGCTTGAGCGTGTTCTGCTGGTAGTCCCGCACGCCCTTCTTGAACGCCTCGATGTCCTCGCGCGCGTCGGGCAGGCGAGGGAGGGTCAGCGGCCAGCGGAACGCGCCGTCGCGGCGGTGGAGCCCCTCGAGGCTGACGATGCCCTCCACCGCCTCCTCGAGGCCGAGGGATTGCAGGAACTCACGCTGCCCATCGCTCGACGTGACGACGACGGTCCGCGCCTTGGCGAGCCGTGCGGCCTCGATCATCTCGAGCCCGGCCGGATCGGCGAGCTCGCGCGTGCCGGGCCCGTAGTACAGGAGGACCGACTCTCCCCCCGTCAGCCCGGCGCGCTCCAGCATCTCCTGGGGCTTCGCGCTGCCAGGCTTGCCCATGAAGGAGAAGTGGTAGCCCGACGAGGCGCCGTAGAACGCGAGCCTGCCACCCTCGGCGAGGAGCTGGAAGCTGCGCGGGAACGCGCGCTCGCCGGCGTGGCTGACCACGAAGTCGGCGAGGCGGCCGTCGTTCAGCGCGCGATAGCGCTCCAGGATCGGCTCCCCCTCGCGCTCCCAGGCCGCCGCCTCCTCGGGATTCTCGGGCACCGGCCGGAACGCATCGGCGATGGCCGGCTCTCGGCGGTCGATGGCGCCGACGGCCCCTTGAGCACCAACGAACTCGGCCCGCTCCCGGGACGACACGAGGCCGGTCACCGAGAGTCCGGTGCGCACGCCGCTCTTCAGCGCGTCGAGGCCCGTCCCGGTCGCCGAGCCCTCCACGAACATCGTCTTGCCGGGGGTGATCCCGAGCGTGGTGAACAAGCACCGCGTCACGGTGCCAAGGTTGAGCGTGTAGCTGCCGGCCTGCTCCAAGGTGAGGTCGGCGGGCGGCTTGTGGAGCTGCGGCCCCTGCACCAGGAGGAACTGCGCGTGGCTGCCGGTCTTCGTCTCGTACCCCTGGATGGCGAAGCCGGCGTACATCGGGTCGTCCCCGGCGGACGGCGACAAGAGGTCTGTGGTGCCGGAGTACACCGCCACCATGTCACCAACCTTGAGACGCCCCTCCGCCTTCACCTCGCTGCCGAGCGCGGCGACGAGCGCGAGGCCGCCCGAGCCCGTCACCTGGACGTCCTCGTCGTGGGAATCGAAGGGCGAGACGGGGATGCCGGTGAGCGCCCAGTTGTCGTTGAAGTTGACCTCCGAGGTCAGCAGGTAGACGAGCGCCTCGTTGGGCTCCGGTCGGCGAACCGGGACGATGAGCTCGCGTTCGCTGGTCTCGGGGGGGCCGAGCCGCGGGGCACCGGTCGCGGGATCGCGCGCCACGCCGAACGCGAGCTGCGCCGGGGGGATGGGCGTCACCCCCGGATAGAACGGCGCGCCGAGGGGCAAGAGATCGCCGGCCTCGATGCGTCGCGCCTTCTCCGCCTCGTGGGCGTCGTACTCCCAGATGCCGTCGCGGCGCACGGGGAGGGGCGGGCTCTGCCGGTCCATGAACTGTTGGATGCCGGTCTTGCCGCCGTCCGGGTCGATGATCGCCTCGGCGAAGCGCTCCGCCTCCACCGCGAGGCCGGCCGTCATCCCCTCGCGCCAGCCGGTCCGCACGGCCTCGAGCGCGCGCTCTCCCGCCCGGTCGCGCCCTGCCCACGCGAGCTGCCGCAGGGTGCGCTGCAGGACGTCGTCGGCGAGGACCGCGTCGAGGTCGATGCCGGACGGGCCGTCCCAGCGCCGCGTCATCGCGCGCCGCTCGGCGAACGCTTGGCCCAGCGCGCTCGCCTCGCCATCGGCCACGTAGTCCCGCACCGCGGCGTGCGCGAGGGACAGGACGTCCTCCGATCCCCGCGCCAGCGCGTCCACCGCGCCGATCGCCTCGGCGCGCGCTGCGTCGATGGCGCGCCCTCCCAGGATGAGGTCGAGCGCGTCGCGCAGCCCGCGCTCGCCGTGCCGTTCGGCGAGGAGCCGAGGCAGGCGCTGCGTGCCGCCATAGCCTGGCAGCAGGCGAAGGTTGATCTCGGGCTGGCCGAAGCGCGCGGTCGGCTCGGCGACGCGGTAGTGGCAGGCGAGGGCGAACTCCATGCCCCCGCCGAGGCACACGCCCTGGATCGCCGCGACGCAGGGCTTCCCCATCGCCTCGATCTTGCGGAAGGCGAGCTGGGCGTTGTTCGGCAGCACCTTCGCCTCG
The DNA here is from genome assembly GCF_965213555.1 of Acuticoccus sp. Lineage (GTDB taxonomy): Bacteria > Pseudomonadota > Alphaproteobacteria > Rhizobiales > Amorphaceae > Acuticoccus. The sequence continues at coordinate 3,072,794 of NZ_OZ243890.1, forward strand.
CCGACGGTGTTCACCTCCTCAAGCATCTGGCGGATGTCGGCGCCGGCCACGAACGAGGCGCTGCCGGCGCCGGTGAACACCACCGCCGCCACATCCGCCTTGCGCGACAGGTGATCGACGACGGTGACGAGCTCGTCGATGGCGCGCTCGTTGAGCGCGTTCACCGGCGGGTTTGACACCGTGACGGTGGCGACGCGCTGGCCAGGCGCCACGGTGTTGTACTGAATCAGGAAGTAGCGGTAGCGCTCGAACAGCGCCTGCTCGTCCGACAGCGTCTGGCGGCGTCGCCATGCCCCGACCACCTCTGCGAGCTCGTCGAGGCTTTCCGGGTTGCGCAGGGTCGAGGCATCGCCCGTCGCCGAGCCCTCGACGACGCCGCGCACCATCCGCCGCATGTACTTGCCGGACCGCGTCTCGGGGAACTGGCTGACCTCCAGGAAGTCCGACGGGACGGCGACGGCGCCCTTCTCCGTCCGGACGAGGTCGGTGAGGCGGCGTCGGTCGTCCTGGGTCAGCCTGCGTCCCGCGACTGGGGTCACGAAGGCGATGGGCGTAACGCCCTTCTCCCGGTGCGGCGCGCCGACCACGAGGACGTTGCCGACGGGCGAGTCGGGGTCGAGCGCCTTGTCGCGCAGGATCGCGCCCTCGATCTCCTCCGTGCCGATGCGGTGGCCGGACACGTTGATCACGTCGTCGGAGCGCCCGTGCAGGGAGAACGAGCCATCCTCGTGGGCGATGGCGAAGTCGCCCTGGGTGTAGGCCCACGCGCCGCGCCAGCGCCGCCAGTAGGTGTCGGCGTAGCGCTCGTGGTCGCCCTTCCAGCCAGGCGCGATGTGGGCAGCGGCGCCGTTGCTGCGCACGGTAAAGTTCGGCGCGTCGCCCCAGATGGTGCGCGTCAGGTACGGGTAGGGGAGCGCGACGACGATCTCGCCCTTCTCGCCGCGCTCGGCGGGGCGCCACGGTGCGCCGCCCTCGTTCTCCGACCGCCGCAGCTTGGCCGCGCCATCGGGCGCTGGGGCCTCGGCATCCTCCACCCAGACATCTCCGACCACCCAGGGCAGGGGATAGGTGTGCGCGTCCGCCCGCAGCGGGAAGTCGTCGTTGCCGTAGAAGTGCGTCCAGGCGATCCCGCCGTGCTCGGTCGCCCAGTAGCTGTTGATGTACCAGGACGTGACGTTCTCCATGGCGAACGCCTGGACCGCCGGCGAGGTCGGCTCGGCGCAGAACGTCGCCACGCGAAGCGAGGACATGTCGTAGTTCTTGATGTCGGCGAGGTTCTCCGGGTCCTGCATCACCGACTTCAGGAAGGTCACGCCCGCCTTGAAGATCGAGACGCCGTAGCGCTCGATGATGGACGCAAAGCGCCCGGCGTGGGGGAAGACCGGCGAGCCCTCCGCGATCACCGTCGTCACGCGCGTGAGGAGCGCGGCGGCGATGAGGTAGCTCTGTCCGGTGATCCAGCCAGGGTCGGCGACGACGTACATGACGTCGCCGGGCCTCGCGTCGAAGGAGACCGGCATGGTCGCGGCGACGCCCGCGCAGTACCCGCCGTGGACGTGGACCACGCCCTTGGGCTTCCCCGTCGAGCCGGACGTGTAGATGATGAAGTTCGGGTACTCCGCGTCCACCGGCAGGGGCGGGCAGGCGGCCCAGACGGCGCGGACGAGGTCGTCGTCCGGCAGGGCGAGGAGCGCCGCCTCGTCGGCGACGTCGAAGCCGGCCTCGCGCGCTGCCGCGAGCAGCGCCTCGCAGGCGCGGTCGGTGAGCTCGTGGCTCCAGTGGTCACGGGAGGGGTTCCAGGGGAGGTCGGGCTGCCCGGTGTGCCTCACCACGACGACCGCATCGACGCGCGGTGGCGAGGCGACGAGGCGTTCGGCGACGGCGATGCGCACCGTGGCCGCGGCCTCCGGCGTCATCGCCCGGTCCTGGCCAAGCTCGGACAGCGCGCGTCCGACGCCACGCATGACGTCGGAGCGCTCCACCGTCACCTCGCCGGTCAGGAGCTCGGCGACGGTGCGGGCGATCTGCTCGGCCTGCTCCTGCGGCACTTCGAGGCTGGGCTCCGCGAGCGCCTCCTTCAAGAGGCGCATCGCGACCTCGACGGGCACGAAGTTGTCGAGCGCGGGGTCCGTGTAGCTCGGCTTGAATGCGACGAGCTGGGCGTTGCGGTAGCTGCCGTCCGTGGTGACGACGACCCTCGCGCCGGCGTCGGTGATGCGGTCCGACAGCGTCTTGTCGCTGAAGCCCCCGAACACCGGCGTGTAGATGATGCCAGCTCGCTTGGCACCCTCGGTCCAGAAGATCTGCGCCGGGATGCTCGGCATGTTCAGCGCGATGCGCTCGCCCGGCTCGAGGCCGAGCGCCCGCAGCGCCAGCGCGCACTTGGCGCTCTCCACCAGGAGGTGGCGACGGCTGACGCTGTAGGCGTCGATGGGCCCGCCGCGCCCCGCGTTGTCGGACATGTTCCAGCGGTCGCCCTCGAAGATGAGCGCCGCCTCCTCGCCGTGACCTGCAAGGACGTGGCGATCGACCTCGTTGAACGCCGCGTTGGTGAGGCCGCCCTCGAACCAGGCGAAGTGCGGGGGATCGTCGGCGTTGAACGCGCGGTGCCAAGGGTCGTGATCGGCAGGCAGGTCGAGCGTCACGGGCTCGAGGGTCGCCGCATCCCACCCGGTCCAGCCTCGCTCGTCGTCAAGGCTCGCCCAGACGCCTGCCTTGCCCTCGTCGGGCAGGAACCATGCGATCTCGCGCTTGGCGAGGGCGCCGTGAAAAGCTCCCGGGTCATCGAGGCAGGCGGCGCGCATGCGCTCCCAGGCCGCGCGATCGACGACTGGGTTGCGGGCAGGCGTCGGTAGGCTCGGTGGGATCACACGGTCGCTCCGCGCTGCGCGAGGACCGCGAGCCTACCTGAAATGTCGCGCTGCCCCAATCCGCCATTTGCGTACAGGGCAACCCACGAAGCAGCCGTCGTGAAGGAGGATGGAACGGTGGTCGGAGCGGCGGGATTCGAACCCACGACCCCTTGACCCCCAGTCAAGTGCGCTACCAGGCTGCGCTACGCTCCGTGCTGCCTCGGTATCCGGTTTGACCGCACCAGGCAAGCGGCGTCCAGGTCAGGCCTCGCGCTGCATCCACTTGATCAGCGCGCCGACTGGGACGACCCAGAGGAGCCCCGCCACGAAGTAGTACGCAAGTTGGGTCACGCCGTCGGTCCCCGGCAGGAGGCGCACCGCGAGGACCATCGCCGCGTGGGCGTAGACGATGAGGAACAGCACGGTGACCACCGTGCCCAAGAGCTTCTTCCAGCGAACGTCCATGCTTCCCCGTCAGCCGTGTGATCCCAGCGGCCAACGCAGGCGCGACATGATCGCCTGCGCTCAGGCTTCGTGTTTGGAGCCTGCAGGCCGCACCGCTAGATGTGCGCCATGGACACCGACGCTTCAATCGCCTGGTGGCTGCGCATCGTCGCGGCCTTCGTCGTCGCGACTCTCGTGGTGGGCGGTGCGACGCGTCTCACCGATTCCGGGTTGTCGATCACCGAGTGGCGACCGATCCTCGGCGTTGTGCCGCCGCTGACTGAGGCGGCCTGGCAGGAGGCGTTCGCGCTCTACCGGCAGATCCCGGAGTATCAGCTCGTCAACCGGGGCATGTCCCTCGCCGACTTCCAGGTGATCTACTGGTGGGAGTGGGCGCACCGCGCCGTCGCGCGCACCATCGGGCTGGCGTTCGCGTTGCCCCTGGCCTGGTTCTGGCTGCGCGGCCGGCTGCCGGACTGGTTCAAGCCGTGGGCGCTGGTGCTCCTGGCCCTCGGCGCACTGCAGGGCGCGGTGGGCTGGTGGATGGTGACGTCCGGCCTGACCGAGCGCGTCGACGTCAGCCAGTACCGCCTGGTGGTGCACCTGACGCTCGCCTGCGTCATCCTCGCACTCACCGTGTGGCTGTCGGTGCGCCTCGCCGGCCGCGCTGGCGGGGTTGAGGCGCCGACGCCCGTGCGACTCGGCGCTGTCATCCTGCCGTTCGCGATCCTGATCCAGATCGCCCTCGGGGGCCTGGTCGCCGGGATGGACGCAGGCCTTGCGTCCGACCAATGGCCGCTGATGGCGGGCGCGGTCGTCCCCGACGGGCTCCTCCTCCTCGACCCGTGGTGGGCCAACGCCTTCGAGAACCCGCTGACGGCGCAGTTCAACCACCGCCTGGCCGGCTACCTGCTGCTCGCGTTGGTGCTCTGGCACGCTGCCGCGGCGGTCCGCGCGTCGGCCGGTGCAGCGACCGCGGTCGGGCTCGCGGCGCTTGTCGTCGCCCAGGCCGCCATCGGCGTCGGCGTCGTCGTCTGGCGCGTGCCGTTGGAGCTCGCAGGGCTCCATCAGGTCATGGCCGCGGTCATCCTCTGGGTGGCGACGGCGCACGCAGCGCGTCTGGGGTACGTCCCCGCCACACGAGCCGTCTCCGCGCAGGTCGCGGCCGCTCACCGGGCCTGAGGCGGTGACCGGCAAGCTGCCCTCGCCCTGCATCGGCGTGTGCAAGTTCCGCCGCGAGGGCCACTGCATCGCCTGCTCGATGACGAAGCCGCAGAAGAAGCTGTTCAAGTCGCTGAAGGGCAAACACCGGCCGGCGTTCGTCGCAATGCTCCTGCGCCAGCAGGAGGCGCTGGGCGGCTACTCGTTCTGGCCGAGGAAGTACGCGAAGAAGTGCGCGCGCAAAGACGTCGCCCCGCCCGCCATGGACCGCGGCACGGCGTAAAGCGGCGTTGACCCGGAGCCCCGTCGGCGGCGCTCCGGGGCACGCGTCAGGCGGCCATCAGCGCCTGGTCGAGGTCGGCGATGATGTCCTCGATGTCCTCGATCCCGATGGACACGCGCACCACGTCCGGCCCCGCGCCGGCGGACTTCCTCTGCTCGTCGGCGAGCTGGCGGTGCGTCGTCGACGCCGGGTGGATGACGAGCGAGCGGGTGTCGCCGATGTTCGCGAGGTGCGAGAACATCTTGAGGTTCGACACCAGCGCCACGCCCGCGTCGTAGCCGCCGGTGAGGCCGAAGGTGAAGACCGCCCCCGCACCGTTCGGGCAGTACTTCTTGGCGAGGTTGTTGTAGCGGTCGCCGGGCAGCCCCGGATAGCTCACCCACGACACCTTCGGATGGTCGTTGAGGTACTGCGCGACGGCCAGCGCGTTCTCGCAGTGCCGCTGCATCCTCAGCGCCAGGGTCTCGATGCCGGTGAGCACCATGAACGCGTTCATCGGGGACAGCGCGGCGCCGAGGTCGCGCAGTCCGAGCACGCGGCAGGCGACGGCGAAGGCGAAGTTGCCGAACGTTTCGGCCAGCACCATGCCTTGATACTCGGGCCGTGGCTCGGACAGCATGGGGTAGCGCCTGTCCCCGGCCCACTGGAAGGAGCCGCCGTCGACGATCACCCCGGCGATGGAGTTGCCGTGCCCGCCGAGGAACTTCGTCGCCGAGTGCACGATGATGTCCGCGCCGTGCTCGAAGGGGCGCACGAGGTAGGGCGTCGCCATCGTCGAGTCGACGACGAACGGCACGTTCGCCTCCTTGGCGATGGCGGAGATCGCCTCAAGGTCCATTATGACGCCGCCGGGGTTGGCGATGGACTCGCAGAAGATCGCCTTCGTCTTGTCGGTGATCGCGGCCTTGAAGGACGAGGGGTCGTCCGCGTCCGCCCACTTCACGACCCAGCCGAAGTTCTTGTAGGCGTGGGTCATCTGGTTGATGGAGCCGCCGTAGAGCTTGTTGGAGGCGATGAGCTCGTCCCCCGGCTGCATCAGGGTGTGCATGACGAGGACCTGCGCGGCGTGGCCCGAGGCGGTGGACACGGCCGCCGTGCCCCCCTCCAGCGCGGCGACGCGCTCCTCCAGGACGGCGCAGGTCGGGTTGCCGATGCGCGTGTAGATGTTGCCGAACGCCTGCAGGCCGAAGAGCGAGGCCGCGTGGTCGACGCTGTCGAACACGAACGAGGTGGACTGGTAGATCGGCGTCGCCCGCGCGCCGGTCGTCGGATCGGGCTGCGCGCCGGCGTGGATCGCCCGCGTGTTGAAGCCGGGTTCGTGCGCGTCGGCCATGGTATCCTCCAACCTGTCGCAGGCTGCGGGTTGTCGGTCAGCCGCGCAGCGGCGTCAATCGCGAACGGCGCGCGGGCCTTGCGGCTCGCCGCCGCCCTTCTTGCCGCCCGCCCGCACGCTCTTGATGGCGTTGCCCGCCGCCTTCAGCGCGGCCTTGCCCTCGATCTTGCGCCTGAGCGGCCGCGTCCGCTTGAGCATCGTCGCCATGTTGCGACCGGCGCGCGTCTCCACGAACACGAAGCCACGGTCGAGGGCGCCGGAGCGCTCGCGCGCCTTCTTCACGTAGTACCGCGCAGTGGCTGAGACGGTGACGAGGATGACGACGCCGATCGCGATCAGCGGAACGCCGGTCGGCAGGGGGGTCGGTGCCGTGAGGAAGCCGATGATCACGCAAAGGCTCGCGATGACGATGACCGCTGCCTTGCGCACCCGGGTGGCCAAGAACTTCATGCGTGCCCTGCCGTCGCCGTCCGGCGCCTCGTGCAACTGCCGCTGACGAGCGGTGCGTCCGGTCGCGGTGCCGTCAGCCGTGCGCCTTGCGGAACACCATCACCTTAGACACGAACGCGGGCCAGCTGGCATCCAGCTCGAGGCCCGCCGACCGAAATAGCTGGTCCATGTCCTCCGTCAAGTACGAGCGGTAGTAGGGCTCGTAGAACAGCTGCGGAAACAGCTCGAGCAGCCCGTCGAGCTCCGGGGTGTCGCCGGTCTGCAGGCTGTCGATGATGACGAGCCTGCCGCCGGGCGCGACCACGCGGGCGAGCTCGGCTGCCACCTCGCGCCGCACCTTGGGTGGCAGCTCGTGGAACAGGTAGATGTTGGACACGACGTCGAAGGCGCCGGTCGCGAAGGGCAGCGCCTCTGCGGCGCCGACCACGGCGCCGGAGCCCGCGCGTGGCATGAGCTTCTCACGCGCCATCGCCACGTAAGGCTCCGACAAGTCGCTCGCCACGACCGGAAGCCGTGGGAAGGCGAGGCGCACGTCGCGCAGGAACGCGCCGGACCCCGACGCTACGTCGAGCATGCGCAGCTCGCGCTGGTCGCGCCCGCGCGCGAGCTCGGCGATGGGAACGAGTCCCTGCCGCCGCATCGCCGCCGCGGCGCCGAAGAACAGCGTCTCGACCTGGGTGTCGTAGAGCTTGGCCGACCCCTCGCTCATCCAGCCGTCGGTCTGGAAGTGGAAGTTCTGCATGTAGTAGCGCGGCCTGCGGCCCGCCTCACGGTCCACCTCCTGGTGAGACTGGGTGGCGCGGCGGCGCACGATGTTGGGCAGATCCTTGAGGTACATCTCGCGGCGCTCGAGGAGGCCCGGCAACCCGTCCGGCTCGTCCTCCGGCATCGGGTAGAGCCCGGCCTCTACGTTGGCGAGGTCGCGGGCGAGGAGGCTGCGCACGTGGCCGAGGAGGACGGCGCGGTTCGGGATCCCGCCCGGCGCCTCGATCCGCGGCGGCGCGATCCTCGGCAGGGTGCGCCCGACCCGGTTGCCGAGGCGCACGCCGGCGGCGTTCTGCGAGGCGTACCATCCGACCCGTGCCGCCTGCGTCACGCCGAAGCGTGCCCGCAGCGCCAGACGTTCCACCGGCGTCATTCGTCCCTCCGAAGCTCCGCGACCGCCTCGATATGGCCCGTGCCCACGAACTGATCGACTGGGGTGACCTGCGTGATTTTGTACCCCCCGGCGACGAGGTGGGCGAGGTCGCGGGCGAGCGTGCGCGGCTCGCACGACACCGCGACGATGCGCGGGACGGTCGAGTTGGCGAGGCCCTGCGCCAGCGCCTCCGCACCGGCTCGGGGGGGATCGAAGACGACCGCCTCGACGCCGTTGAGCTCGGCGAGGCTCAACGGGTCACGCATGAGGTTGCGTCGCGCGACCGTGAGCGGCCTGCGCCCCGAGGCGCGCGCCATCCCCGCCGCCAGCGCGTCAAGGGCCGGCCCGTCCGCGTCCACCGCCGTCACCCGCGCATGTGCGGTGATCGGCACGGCGAAGGTCCCGAGCCCGCAGAATGCATCGACGACACGTCCCGCCTCGCCGACCCCCGCGAGGACGAGGCGGGTGAGGGTGGCCTCGCCGGTGCGGCTCGGTTGCAGGAAGGCGCCCGGCGGGAACGGCACGTTTACGCCGTCGAAGCGCACCACGGGCGGCTCGCGCAACAGCGCGATGTCGCCGTCCACGGTGAGGCGCGCGATGGCCGGGTCGTCCACCGCCAACATGGGTGGCGCGGGGCGCGGCCTTCGCCCGCGGCCGGAGCGCGACGGCTGCAGCGTGGCGGCGACGTCGACGCCGTTGGCGCACAGCGTCGCAGTCAGCCGTGCGTGCCCCGCGTGGCGGGCGAGCGCGGCGCCGATCGCCCGGATCGCCGGCCAGGACGCCGCAAGGCTCGGATCGAGCGCGGGACAGGCGGCGACGTCCACCAAATCGTGCGAGCGGGCTGCGAGGTAGCCGACGAGCTCGCCGGACCGCCCGGCGGCCGCGGTCAGCGTCGCGCGGCGTCGGCTCGCGAAGGGCAGCCGCACCAGTGGGGCGAGCGGCGCCTCGAGGCCGCGACCGCGCAACGCCGTCGCCACCGCGCCCGACTTCTGCCGGGCGTAGGTCGCAGCGGGGCGGTCGAGCGCGCTGCATCCGCCGCACCGGCCGAACAGCGGGCACGCTCCGACCGGCAGGGCCTCGTCCGCCGGGCTCAGCGGCGCGCGGCGAGCACGAACTCGCGGTTGCCGTCCCCGCCGTTGATGGGCGAAGCGATGGGTGCCCGGACGGTGAGCCCCATCGTACCGACGAGCACCGCCACGCGCTCGACCGCCGCCGCCGCTGCCACGTTGTCGCGCACGATGCCGCCCTTGCCGACGTGGGCGCGTCCGACCTCGAACTGCGGCTTGACGAGCGCAACGAGCGTCATCGCCGAAGCCGCGGCGTCCACGACCGCAGGAAGGACGAGAGCGAGGGAGATGAAGCTGACGTCGACGACGACGACATCCGGTGCATAGGGCAGGTCGGCGGGCCGAAGGTGCCGCGCGTTGATGCCCTCCATCTGGACGACGCGGGGATCCTCGGCGAGCTGCTGCGCGAGTTGGCCTCGGCCGACGTCGAGTGCGATGACCGACCTCGCGCCACGCTCCAACAGGACCTCGGTGAAGCCGCCGGTAGAGGCGCCGACGTCGAGGGCGAGGCACCCCGCGACGTCGATGGCGAAGTGGTCGAGCGCGGCGGCGAGCTTGAGCGACCCGCGGCCGACCGTCGCTGCGCTGCTCGCCTCCAGCGCGGACGCATCGACCACGCGCAGGCCGGCGCGAGTGGCGACGATCCCGTCGACGCGCACCGCGCCGCGCAGGATCGCCTCGCGCGCCTGGCTGCGGGTGCGCGACAAGCCCCGCGCCACCAGCGCCTGGTCGAGCCGCATCACTGCCACGGGATGTTCTACAGGCACCAGTAGGCGCCGGCCTCGGTGAGTGCGGCGAACACGGCGTCGCCGGCGGCGAGCCAAAGCACGCCCCCCATCGCGAGGAGGAAGGCGGCGCCCGCGGCGATGGCGAGGCTCCCGCTCACGAGGGGATCAGCGCCTTCAGCTTGGCGACGGCGTCGGCCGTGGCCTCGTCCGCGAGCGCAGCGTCCTGCCGCGCGGCGAAGGACGTGAACGGGATGTAGCCCGCGTAGTCGCCGTCGGCGTCGAACAGCAGCGTGTCCGCGGTGTGGTTCAGCGTGTAGTCGCCGACCTTGAGGGGCACCTTCTCGTAGCGGATGGCGTAGCGCTCGGCGATCTCCTCGAGCGCCTCCTCGCTGGGCGGCGAAAGGCCCACGATGCGCTCGTCGAACGCGCCGACGTAGCGCTCCATCACCTGCGGCGTATCGCGCTCCGGGTCGACGGTGACGAAGAGCACGGCGACCTCGTCGGCGTCCTCGCCGAGCGCATCGAGCCAGGATTTCGCCTCGAGGAGTGCGGTCGGGCAGACGTCGGGGCACCGCGTGAAGCCGAAGAACATGGCGCGCGGCGTGCCCGCGAAGTCCGCCTCGGTGACCGTGCGCCCCTCGGTATCCGTCATGGTGAACGGGCCGCCGGCGTCCTCGTAGCCCGCGCGAACCAGCGCGGCACCGAGCGGCGCGTCGGCGACGAGCGTCTGGCCACCGGAGATCATGCGTCCGACCGTGACGCCGGCGACCACCGCTCCGAGCACCAGGACGAGTCCCCAAAGGACGAGCCGAACCGTCTTCACCGCAAGCTCCTCACGCGTCCACTCGGATCGAGATATCGGGTTCCTCGTCCGCGCTGTGAAGGGTGGTGGACGGGGCGGGATCCTCGACCGGTTCGGGCGGCGTCGCGGGGGCCGCGCCGCGCGGTGTCGGCAGCTCCATGGAACGGTCCTCCACCGAGGCGTGCTCCGGCGTGACCGCGCCGCCTACCGGCGCAGTGGACCAGTAGTCGAAGTCGGCCCGCATGGCCTCACCGGGCCGTGCACGCGCAAAGATGCGGAGCGCCACGAACAGGGCGAGGAGGCTCGATACCAGCGCGATGACCAGGAACAGCCCACCCGGTCCAAACCAGCTCATGGCCGGCGCTGCGAGGAGAGGGCCGACCATCGAACCGACTCCGAAGAGCACCAGCAGCGCTGCGCTCATGGGGACCATGTCCTCGGGACGGGTGCGATCGTAGGCGTGCGCGGCGGCGATGGAGTAGGTCGGCATGAGCACGAAGCCGACCGCGAGACCCAGGACCAACACGAGGGCTTGTGGCATGAGGGGCGCGGCGACGAGGATGAAGCTGACGACCGTGGTGAGTGCCACCGCGACGAGGAGGACGTAGCGTCGATCCATGAAGTCGGACACGCGGCCGAACGGGTACTGCCCGAGCGCACCGCCCAACATGCACGCCGAGACGAAGATGGCCGCCTCGTTGGCGCTGTAGCCGAGCTCGATGGCGAAGATCGTGCCAAGGGCGAAGATCGAGCCGATGGACAAGCCCGCCGCGAACGAGCCGATGCAGCCGGCCGGCGCGGTCCGCCAGATGCGCCGCGGCTCGTAGCGCACCACGGGGATCGGCGCCGGCTGGCTCGCCCGCGTCAGCACGACGGGGAGCGCGGCGAGCGACAGGATGATCGAGCAGAGCGCGAAGAGCGAGAACGATTCCAGCGGCTGCACCGACACGCCGAGCTGCCCGACGCTGATCGCCGCGTAGGTGATGACGATGTAGACGCTCATGACGATGCCGCGCGTGACGTTCGTCGCCTTCTCGTTGAGCCAGCTCTCGATCACGACGAGGAGCCCTGCGATGCAAAACCCCGTGGCGAGGCGGAACGCCATCCACGCGGCCTCCTCGAGCGCCAGCGGGAAGGCGAGGGCCGCCGCCGAGACGCAGGAGACCATGGCGGCGAAGGCTCTGATGTGGCCGACGCGCAGGATGACGTAGGGGGCGAGGAGGCAGCCTGCGACGAAGCCTGCGTAGTACGTCGAGCCGAGGAGGCCGATGGCGAAGCGTGAGAAGCCCTCGACGTCGGCGCGCAGGGGCACCAGCGTGACCTGCAGGCCGTAGCCGAGGTAGAGCAGGGCGATGCCGGCAAACAGCGCCGCCACCGGAGCAAGGGCGCTGCGCGCGCCGACCGTTTCGTTCGCCATGACTGCCGTCCGCCGGAAACTCACGCTCACGCTCATGAGGGATCAACCACACGGGGACGCTCGACGGTCAGTCGGCGTCCGTTGCCGGTCTCGACGACGCGCCATGACCGCGGCGTGGTGCGGCTAGAACGGCACATCGTCGTCGGCGTCGCCGTCGAGGGGCTCGGTGCCGCTCGGGGTTCCCCCGGACCTCAGCCGCACCTTCTCGACACGCATCTCCGCCCGCTTCAGGAGGTCGTCGCAGCGGGTTTTCAGCGCCTCGCCGCGCTCGTAGTACGCGATCGACTCCTCGAGCGGCACGTTGCCCTTCTCCAGCCGGTCGACGATCTCCTCGAGCTCGCCCATCGCAGCCTCGAAGGTCATCGCCTCAACGGGTGATTGTAGCTGCCCTTGCGTCTCGTCGTCCATGCCAAGTCCTCTTCGGCGCGAGTCCGACACTAGCCCAACGGCCGCGCCGAGGAACGTGCGGCCTACAAAGGTCCCCAAAAATCAGTGGGTCGCGAGCGTCGCGACGTGGGCGGCGACGCAGCGGCCGAGCGCGGACAAGTCGTATCCGCCCTCGAGGCAGGAGACCATGCGACCCTCGCAGGACGTTGTGGCGAGGTCCATCATCCGCTCGGTGATCCACACGAAGTCCTCGTCCGTCAGCAGCAGGCCGCCGAGCGGGTCGTGCGCGTGCGCGTCGAAGCCGGCGGACAGGATGAGGAGCTCCGGCGCGAACTCCGTCAGCGCCGGCATGACGGTGCCGTCGAACGCGGACCTGTAGGCGGGACCGCTCGTCCCCGGCGCCAGCGGCACGTTGAGGATGTTGCCGGCGCCGCGCTCGGAGGCCTCGCCGGTGCCGGGGTAGAGCGGGCTCTGGTGGGTCGACACGTAGAGCACCGACGGGTCGTCCCAGAAGGCGTCCTGCGTGCCGTTGCCGTGGTGGACGTCGAAGTCCACGATGGCGACGCGGCCGACGCCGTGCGCGCGCTGGGCGTGCCGGGCGGCGATCGCGACGTGGTTGATGAAGCAGAAGCCCATCGCGCGGCTACGCTCGGCGTGGTGCCCGGGCGGGCGCGCGGCGACGAAGGCGTTGGCTGCAGCGCCCGAAAGCACCGCGTCCACCGCCGCGATGGCGGAGCCGCTGGCAAGAAGCGCCGCGTCCATCGTCCGCGGCGCCATGGTCGTGTCGGCGTCGATGGCGATGTGGCCGGACGAGGGCACGGCCGCCAACAGCTTGTCCACATGGGAGGACGGGTGGACTGCGGTGATGGCGGCGTAGGACGCGGCTGCCGCGGTGCGGCGCGGGATGGCGGCGGTGCCGTCCCCGTCGAGCGCGGCAAGGACCGCCACGTGGCGCTCGGCGCGCTCCGGATGACCGCGCGGCGTGGCGTGCTCGGCGAACAGCGGGTCGATGTAGATGAGCGTCACGGGGACCTCCAGGCGGCGCAGACAGCGAGGCACCGGCCTCAGTCGCGCGGTGCCGCGGCGCGACGGAGCCGATCGCGGATCGTCGTCCCGATCCCCTCGTTCACCACCGGCGACACGGCGATGACCTCGACCCCGGTTGCATCGAGCCGGCGCAGCCCCTCGTAGAGACCCCGTGCCGCCTCGTCGAGGTCGTTCGTCCGGGACAGGCGAACCGTATGCTCCTCTGCCGCCGCCGAGCGCGCCTCGCCAAGCGCGAGCCACCCCTCATCCGGACGCACCTCCTGTGGTGCGACGTCTAGCCGCAGGCGAGCGCGCGGCGCGTAGTGCGAGGCGAGGAGGCCGGGCGCGCGCAGCGCCCCCCCGGATGCATCGTGGTCGCGGAGCGGCCCGACCCTGGCCTCGATCGCGCGCCGATCCATGGCGCCCGGCCGCAGCAGCGTCGGCCGCCCGGTGAGGTCGACGACGGTGGACTCGACGCCGAGTGCCGTGGGTCCACCGTCGATGATGAGGTCGATGCGGCCGTCGAGCTCCTCGGCGACTGCGGCGGCGGTTGTGGAGGAAACCCGCCCCGAGCGGTTCGCGCTCGGCGCGACGAGGGGGCCGAACGCCGCTGCGACGGCGCGGAACAGCGGCGTTGCCGGCACGCGGACGGCGACCGTCGCACCCCCCGCCAACGCCGCCGGTGCGACGATGCCCGGCCGCGCCGGCAGGACGACGGTGAGCGGCCCCGGCCACAGTGTCGCGAGGGCACGTGCGGCCTCGACGTCGGCGAACGGCGCTGCATCGTCGAGGCACGCCACGTGGACGATGAGCGGGTTGTGCGCCGGCCGACCCTTCGCCGCGTAGAGCCTGGCGACCGCCGCGCTCGACCGGGCGTCCGCGGCGAGCCCGTAGACCGTCTCCGTGGGCAGCGCGACGAGGCCCCCGGCGGCGAGCACGTCGAGGGCCGCGCCCGCCGCCACGTCCTGCGGCTCCGCGGCGACGGTGCGCGTCGCCGTGCGCGCTCCCGTGGCAGGTGTGTCCGCGACCCCTATTGTCATGGGGAACAGCATAGGGGGAGTTGGGATGACGTACACCGCCGCCGTCGACGAGCTCGTGTTCACCTTGGAGACCGTCGCCGGGCTGTCCGCGGCGCGGGACGCGGGCGCCGTCGAGGGGCTCGGCGCGGACGACGTGCGCGCGATCCTCACCGAGGCGGCGCGGTTCGCCGAGGACGCGCTCGCCCCGCTGAACAGCGTGGGCGACCGCAACCACCCCGTGCGCGAGGGCGCGACCGTCACCACGCCCCCCGGCTGGCGTGAGGCCTACCGCGCCTGGGTGGACGGCGGCTGGGGCTCGCTCACCGGCGAGGAGGCATGGGGCGGGCAAGCCCTGCCCATGGCGCTGCAGGTCGCGCTCACCGACATCTTCAACCAGGCGAACGCGGCGTTCGCGCTCAACCCGCTCCTCACCATCGGCGCGGTGGAGGCGATCCAGGCCCACGCCACGGACGAGCTCAAGGCGCGCTACCTGCCCAAGATGATCTCCGGCGAGTGGTCCGGCACGATGAACCTCACCGAGCCCCAGTCGGGCTCCGACCTCGGCGACCTGAAGACGAAGGCCGAGCCCGACGGCGACCGGTTCCGCCTGTTCGGGCAGAAGATCTACATCACCTACGGCGAGCACGACCTCACCGACAACATCATCCACCTCGTCCTCGCTCGCCTGCCGGACGCGCCGGAGGGGACGCGCGGCATCTCCCTGTTCCTCGTGCCGAAGGTGCTCGTGAACGAGGACGGCTCGCTCGGCGCGCGCAACGACGTCGAGGTGGTCGGCCTCGAGCACAAGCTCGGGATCAACGGGTCGCCCACCTGCACGATGGCCTACGGCGCGGGGGGCGAGGGGGCGGTGGGCTGGCTCGTCGGCGAGCCGAACCGGGGGCTCGCGGCGATGTTCACGATGATGAACAACGCGCGCGTCCAGGTGGGGATGCAGGGCGCGGCCATCGCCGAGCGGGCCACGCAGCAGGCGCTGGCCTACGCGTTCGAGCGCCGGCAGGGCCGTGCCGGCTCCTGGAGCGAGGGGGGGATGGCGCCCATCGCGCACCACCCGGACGTCAAGCGCATGCTCCTCACATGCCAAGCGTTCACCCGGGCGGCCCGCGCGATCTGCTACGCCTGCGCCGTCGCCATCGACCGCGGCCGGCCAGGCAAGCCCGACGCCGCGTTCTGGAAGTCACGCGCGGACCTGTTGACCCCGGTCGCCAAGGCGTTCGCCACCGACGTGGGCGTCGAGGTCGCCTCCCTGGGCGTCCAGGTCCACGGCGGTATGGGCTTCATCGAGGAGACCGGCGCCGCGCAGCACTACCGCGACGCCCGCATCTTCCCGATCTACGAGGGGACGAACGGCATCCAGGCCATCGACCTCGTCCGCCGCAAGATCGTGATGGAGGACGGCGCGGCGCTCGCCGCCTACCTCGGCGAGCTGCGCGAGGTGGCCGACGCGGCGCGCGGCGCCAACGAGCTGCAGCTCGCCGGCGCGGCGCGACGGCTCGACGAGGCGATCGACGCGGTGGAGCGCGCCGCCGACGCGCTGCGCGGCGCCCTGGCGTCCGGGGAGGTGGACCGCGCGCTCGCCGGCGCGAGCCCGTTCCTCCGCGCGCTGGGGCTCACCGCGGGCGGCGCCTACCTCGTCACGTCCGCGCTGCAGTCGAACGGGTCGGCCGAGGCGCGGGCCGGCCTCGCCCGCTTCTTCGCCGATGCGCAGGTGTCGACGGTCCCGGCGCTGGCGATCAGCGCGGTGGACGGCGCGGCCGACGTCCTCGCTGCGACGCCGGAGCGTCTCGCGGGCTGACGGATCGACGCCGGGACGCCGCGCCGGGGCACGGCGTCCCTTTTCTCAGCCGTCGCCACGGCGGGTCGCTGGCTCAGCTCGCCATCGTCCCGTCCGGGTTGAGGTCGACCCAGCGCCGCTCGGCGGCCGAGCGGTAGATCGCCTCGATGAGGCGCACGTCGCGCAGGCCCATCTCGCCCGGCGTCTTGATGGGCGTGTCCTCGGTGATCGCCTGGCAGAAGTGGTCCACCTCGGCCGGGAACTGCGTGATCGACTGGCCCGCGGCCAGCGTGTGCGAGCCCTCCGCCCGGTGCACCATCAGACGGTTCCCCTCGTAGGACGTCGCCGGATCGAGCTCCGCAGTGGCCTCCGAGCCGATCAGCGCGAACCTGTTCTCCGACGCGATGTAGCCCGACGAGATGTCCGCGCGACGGCCGGATGGGAAGATCATCTGCGCCTGCGCGATCGCCTCCACCTCGCCGAAGCGCGGATCGCCCGGCGGCGCGAAGGTGTTCGCCACCAGCCGCGACGGCGTCTCGCCGAAAAAGTCGATGATGCCGTTCAGCGCGTAGATGCCGATGTCGGGCAGCGAGCCGCCGCCGGCGAGGTCCTTCAGCATGCGCCACTGGTCGCGCGGCATGGAGGGGTCGAGCGGCCGGTGATGGCTCGAGGTCGCGTACCACACCTCGCCGAGCGCGCCGCCGTCGATGAGGGCCTTGGCCGCCACGTTGTGCGGCTCGAAGTGCGCGCGGTAGGCGATCATCAGCTTGCGGTCCGCCGCACGGGCGGCGTCGATGATGCGCTGGCACTCCGCCGGGGAGTTCGCCATCGGCTTCTCGCACATGACGTGCTTGCCGGCCTCGAAGGCGCGCACCGCGTTCTCCGCGTGCAGGCCATTCGGCGTGATGACGTAGACGACCGCGATGCGCTCGTCCTCGGCGAGGCCCTCCATCGCGTAGTCGTAGATCGCGTCGCCCGTCACGCCGTAGCGCTCGGCGACCGACAGCGCCTTGTCGCGGTTGCCGGAGATCAGCCCAGCCAGCTTGGCGCGCGAGGAGCGGCCGATCGCCGGGATCATCCGGTTCTGCGCGAAGTTGCCGACGCCGCAGATCGCCCAGCCGAGGCGCTCGGAGGGCGGCAGCGGCGGGTCGATGGTGAGCGCCGGCATGGGGCGGCCGACCGGCCGGTTCGGGATGTCCCCTACCGGCACCTCGGCGCCGTTGCCGAGCTGGGCGAGCGCCGGGCCCGCGAGGGTGGCGCCCGCGCCGACCGCGGTCGCCTTCAGGAACGTGCGGCGTGTGCTCGTGGCCATGAGCCCTCCTCATCGTTGCGATCGACGGGGCAACGTCGCCTGCAATGGCCCGTTCCTGGCGCTGCGCGCGGCCGCCGCAGCCGGTCAGTCCTCGTAGACGGTGAGGCGGCGCACCTCGTCCTCGGCGATGTCGATGACGAGGTTGTCGCCCTCGATGGTCACGTCGTTGAGGTCGACGAGGCGCGGCACGTCGTGGTCGAACAGGAAGCCCGGCCCGTCGAACTCCACCACGATCATCGTCGCGGTGTTCTCGTTGGGGCCGAGCACCTTCTCGATCTCGCCGACGTCCTCACCGTTGCGGTCGACGATGTCGTAGTCGTCGAGGGCGTAGACGGGCAGGTTGAGCCGCGGCAGCACGAAGTCCTCGTCGATCTCGACCAGCTCGCTGAAGTCGACGTCGGGCACCGCGCCGGCCGGGGTGTCGATGACGACGTTGTCCTCGCGATCGGCCTCGCGCGCGTCCGCCCCCTCCTCGATGATGACGACGTTCGGCGCGGTCTCCTCGGGCTCCTCGCGCTCGATGACGACCTGGGCGAGCGCCCCGCCTGCCGCGAGCGGGACGAGGAGCGCGGCGATCGAGGCTGTGCGCGCGAGGCGCCGGATCGGGGAGTGGGGATCGGTCATGGCAAGCTCCTTGGGTTCGTTCCATCGTTCGTTGGGAGAACGCCGAAGCATCGCCCGCTGTTCGCTTTTCAGCTCCAAGGCCGCGCGGATGCATCTGTGCCGCGCGCGCACGGCGCTGGCGCACGTCGGCGCAACATGGCACTAGGGCGCCGTCCCCTGATGCATCGGCCGCCCATGACCACCGCACCCCGCGCGCTGCGCAACGTCGCGATCATCGCGCACGTCGACCACGGCAAGACCACGCTGATCGACGTGCTCCTGCGCCAGTCCGGCGCGTTCCGCGAGAACCAGCGCGTCGCCGAGCGCGCCATGGATTCCAACGTGCTCGAGAAGGAGCGCGGGATCACCATCCTCGCCAAGGTGACGTCGGTGGAGTGGCAGAGCGAGGCGAGCGTGCCGACGCGCATCAACATCGTCGATACCCCCGGTCATGCCGACTTCGGTGGTGAGGTGGAGCGCATCCTCAACATGGTCGATGGCGCGGTGGTCCTCGTGGACGCCGCCGAGGGGCCGATGCCGCAGACCAAGTTCGTCGTCGGCAAGGCGCTCAAGATGGGGCTTCGGCCGATCGTCGCGGTCAACAAGATCGACAAGGCCGAGGAACGCCACACCGAGGTCGTCAACGAGGTGTTCGACCTGTTCGACGCGCTCGGCGCGACCGACGCGCAGCTCGACTTCCCCATCGTGTACGGTTCGGCCAAGCAGGGCTGGATGGCCGCGACGCCCGAGGCCGGCGCCTCCGAAACGATGGCGCCGCTCCTCGACCTCATCGTCGCGCACGTGCCGGCTCCGACGGTGCACGCCGGTGAGTTCGCCATGCTCGCCACCACCATCGAGGCGGACCCCTTCCTCGGGCGGATCCTGACCGGCCGGATCACGTCCGGCACCGTGCGACCGAACCAGACGGTCAAGGCGCTGTCGCGCGACGGCGCCCTCGTGGAGCAGGGCCGCGTGTCCAAGGTGCTTGCCTTCCGCGGGCTGGAGCGTGCGCCCATCGAGGAGGGCCGCGCCGGCGACATCGTGGCGCTCGCCGGGCTGGTGAAGGCGACCGTCGCCGACACCCTCGCTGCCCCCTCCGTCACCGAGCCGATCCCGGCCCAGCCGATCGACCCGCCGACGCTCGCGATGACCTTCCGGGTCAACGATTCGCCGCTCGCCGGCACCGAGGGCGACAAGGTTCAGTCCCGCGTCATCCGCGACCGCCTGCTGCGCGAGGCGGAGGGCAACGTCGCGCTGCGCATCACCGAGACGGAGGCCGGCGAGGCCTACCAGGTGGCGGGCCGTGGCGAGCTGCAGCTCGGCATCCTCATCGAGACGATGCGACGGGAGGGCTTTGAGATCGGCGTCTCGCGCCCCCAGGTCGTCATGCGCCAGGCCGAGGACGGAGCGACGCTGGAGCCCATCGAGGAGGTCACCATCGACGTCGACGACGAGCATTCCGGCACGGTCATCTCCAAGCTGTCGGAGCGCAAGGCCGACCTCGTGGAGATGATCCCCTCCGGCGCGGGCCGCACGCGCATCGTCCTGCATGCGCCGACAAGAGGGCTGATCGGCTACCAGGGCGAGCTGTTGTCCGACACGCGTGGCAGCGGCATCCTGAACCGCGTGTTCCACGACTACGTGCCGCACAAGGGGCCGATCCCCATGCGCCACACCGGCGTGCTCATCTCCAACGGGGACGGCGAGTCCGTCGCCTACGCCATGTGGAACCTCGAGGACCGCGGCCCGATGTTCATCGACCCCGGCGTCAAGGTCTACCGCGGCATGATCATCGGCGAGCACACCCGCGGCAACGACCTCGAGGTCAACGTGCTGAAGGGCAAGCAGCTCACCAACATCCGCTCCGCCGGCAAGGACGACGCCGTGAAGCTGACGCCGCCCATCCGCATGAGCCTGGAGCGGGCGCTCGCCTACATCACCGATGCCGAGCTCGTGGAGGTGACGCCGCAGAACGTGCGCCTGCGCAAGGTCCACCTCGACCCCAACGAGCGCAAGAAGGCCGAGCGACGCACCGAGGACGCCTGAGCTTTCCCGCACGACCGATGTGCACTATGACGCACGAAATCGGACCGGAGCACGTGCTGGTTGAAGGTGGCGGCACGGTCTGGCCGACAAGGTTGGATCGGATCCGCCAACCCATACAAAAGGAGACGACCCTGATGCGTCAGATCATGCGCCTCCTCGCCGTGGCGGGGCTCGCAGTTGCAGCCGGGACCGCGAGCGCTCAGTTCCCGCCGCCCCACGCCGAAGACCGCGCGTGGCTCCTTCAGGCCGCCGCCTTCGCTGCGTCCCAGGTGGCGATCAACGAGCTTGCCGTCGAGAAGGCGGGGGCGGAGCCAGTCCAGGCGCTCGCGAGCGACCTCCTGGAGCACTACCGCACCACGCTCGACGCGGTTGAAGAGCTCGCCGACGCCCGCGACGTCGAGCTGGTCACTGCGCTCGACCCGGTGACGCAGCAGCGGCTGGACGAGCTGGAAGGCCTGTCGGGCGCGGCGTTCGACGCGTCCTATCTCGCCGGCGAAGAGCCAGCGCTCTACACCGAGCAGTGGGTCCACCGCCGCACCGCGCGTCATGCCACCGAGGCGCCCATCGTGCAGGCGGCCGAGGCGGCCGCCGCGCCGGCGGAAGCGCGCTGGGAGCGCACGCTCGACCTCGCCACGCCGCGGGAGGACGACCTTCCCCCCGGACCGCACCCGGACGACAGCTCCCTGCTGACGTTCACGATGAACCTCGACCTCGCCCAGGTGGCGCTGGGCGAGATGGTGCTCGACCGCGCGCAGGACGAGCGCGTCCGCGCGTTTGCTCAGAAGATGGTGCGGGATCACGGCGCCTCCTACGACGCGCTGGCCGAGATCGCGCGATCCAAGGATGTGGCTCCCCTCGAGCAGCCCGGACCGCTCGAGCGCGCCGTGCTGGAGCGGTTGCAGGCAATGCCGGACGAGCTCCTCGACCTCGCCTACATGCAGACGCAGGTGGTCTTCCACGACAACTGGTACAAGCGGATCGAGTACACCGCCCACAACGGGACCGATCCCGCGATCGTGGCCGCAGCCGAGGATGGCTTCAAGACCGGAATGGCGCACCACGACGTGGCGTATTGAGATCGTGACCGACCTCTCCGACTGATCCCGCGGCAGCGGCACGCTCAGCCGGCGGCCATCCAGCGCTCGGCCGCTGCGATCTCGTTGCCCAGCGCGCTGAAGCGCAGCGCCGTGCGGGCAAGGTGCGGGCTGTGACGTTCGAGGTGCGACCAGGCGGCACCGAAGCTGTGTGATCTGTCGAGATGGATGACCTCTGCGGGCGGCACGGCGAAGCGCCGGGCCAGCGATGCGAGGGAGGCGCCGCGCAACGTCAGCTCGCGGCAACGCGCGCGTGCAGCGGCGCGGCGCACCATCGCCCCGAACGGTTCCAGCGCGCGGTCGGCGACGGGATCGACCTCGGTCGCTCGTTCCGCCAGCGTCGTCGCCATCCCGTAGGGCGTGCGGCCGACGGTGCGCGCCGATGTGAGGACGCGCATGTCCGACTTCCGGACGATGCGGAACCCCGCTGCGACGCACCGGCCCACGAGGTCGCCATCCTCGCCGAACGGCAGCGCCGTGAAGCCCCCCACCGCGTCGTAGGTCCTGCGTCGCACGGCAAGGGCCGCGCCCCCGGTCTGGTCGTGCTCGTCACCCTGACACTGCTCGGGGTCGATCCGGGCGGCGACCGCACGGCAAAGCCCGCCATAGATCGCCTCATGCCTCGCCCACGGCGAGAGGAGCGTCAGGCCGGCCTCGTCGGCGTCCGACAGCGCGGCCAGCCCGCAGACCGCGTCGGCGTGCCTCAGGTGGGCGAGGGCGGCGGAGACGAAGCGGTGGTCGAGCACGCAGTCGGCGTCGGTGAACAGGATCGCAGCGTTGGGCGCCAGGGGACGCGCCGCCTCGGCGCCCAGCCGACGAGCCGCGCCGACACCGCCCTCGCCGACCGCCGCGTCGAGGATGATGTGGGGCAGGCGTGCGCCGCGTAGCGCCGCGACGGCGAGCGCGAAGGTCGCATCGCGCGAGCCGTTGACCACGATGACGGTGAGGAAGGGCGCTGCACCCTGCTGCGCCGCCAGCGAGGCGACCAGCGCGCCGATGCCTTCCGCCTCATCGCGCGCCGGCACGACGATCGCCGCAGCGAACCGCGTCGCCCCGAAGAGGTCGATGGCGACCGCATCGAGCGGGACGAGCGGCGTCACCGCTGGGCCGCGACGAAGCGGTCGATGCGGTAGGCGTCGGTCATCGCGACCGGTTCATGACCGAACGTCGGTGTGAGGGCGGCAGCTGCGATCGCCACCGCCGCGTCGCCGGTCAGGCCGGTCTCGCACGGCCGGTAGTGCACCGCGAGGACTTCGGCGCCGGGCCAACGGCCGGCGATCTCGCGGGTGAGGGTCCCGATGCCGTCCGCGTCCAGGAAGTAGAGGATCTCCGACAGGACGACCGCGTCGAACGCACCGTCCGGCAGCGGCCCCGGCAGGTAGGCCTCGACGAACTCCCCGTCGGGCACGGCGCGGCGCGCCTCGTCCAGCGCGCTCGCCACCGCATCGAGGCCGACGTAGCGCTCGCAGCGCCGGCGCAGGAGCCGGCCGAGCTCGCCGTTGCCGCAGCCGACCTCCAGGATGGCGCCGTACGTCGGCCGGGCGAGCGCCTCGAGGGTGGCGACGAACTTTGCCCTCTCGTAGGGCGAGGTGCGGAACTGCCACGGGTCCGGCGAGGTGGCGTAGATCGCCGTGAGGTCGGTCAGGCTTGCCGCGCTCACGCCGGCACCTCGAAGAGGACGTCGTCGGAGGCCATCAGCGCATCGACCATCGCGGCCGGCAGCGTGAAGCCGGTGGGGTCGTCCGTCACCACGAGGCCGAGCTGGCTGCGGTGCGCCGCGAGCGCGTGCGCGCGGACCGTGCGCCAGCGTCCCGACGGCAGGCGGACTCCGGCGAGCGGGGCAAGGGACGACAGGTCGGCGTCAGCCCGCCAGCGCGCCCACACCGCGTAGAGGTAGAGCGCAAGGCCGGGCACCCTGCGCTGGACGGCGCGCGCGAGCGCCTCCGTCGCGACGTGGTCGCAGTGCGGGTCGGCGGCGCTGGTGGCGACGAGCGTCGTGGCGCCGAGGCGCTCGCAAAGGGTGGCGACGGCGCCGACCAGCGCGTCGGCATCGCAAGGCGCGGGGACGGCACAGTCCGGGCAGCCGAGCCGCGTCACGTCGCGCGGGGTGCCGCCGAGCCGTCGTACCGCCTCGTCGAGCTCTGCGGCGCGCACCGCCGCCAGGCGCTCCGCGGGGTAGCGACGCGAGGCGGGGTGGGAGCGTGCGCCGTCGGTGACGCATACGACGTGGGCACCGGCCCCTGCGAACGCCTCAGCGAGGAGCGCGCCGCAGCCGAGTGTCTCGTCGTCAGGATGCGGCGCGAGCACCACGACCGGCCGACCGGCGGCGATGGCCGCGGCGGAGGTCGGCCGCGCCGCCGCGGCGAGGGCGTCGAAGCTCACAACTCGGCAAGCCGCATGTCGCCCATCAGCATGTGGGCCGCGGCGCGCTGGAGCAGCGCGTCCGGCATCGCCTGACGCATGTACGTGGACAGGTCGCGGGCGATGCGCCCGGTGCGGGCACCATCCGCGAAGTGCTCGAGGCCGACGGAGCGCTCCACCGCAGCGATCGCCTCCATGCCCACCTCCTCGGCCATGAGGCGCGCCGCGACGGACAGGGCGACGGCGCGCTCCGGCGCGCGCGCCCCCTCATCCCCCTCGGCGCAGGCGGCGGCGCGCACGGTGGCCTCGCGCACGGCGGCAGCGCGCCACACGACGGGGCCGAGCCGCGCGAGCTGCGCCGGGTGGTCCAGTCGGCCGCGTTCGGCGAGCGTCGCGCGGACCGCCTCCATGAGGGCGAACACGCCGCCAAGCGTCACCGCCGCGATGCGCCAGACCCCGCCGAGGAAGGTCGGCTCGACGGTGTAGACGTCCGGCGGCCCGACGAACGACAGCCGGTCGTGACCCATCCCGTCGAACACGTAGGTGCCGGAGGCGGTCGCCCGCATCCCTGCCATGGCCCAGGCGGCCGCGTCGGCGCGGGCGGGATCGCCGACGTCGGCGAGAACGAGCTGGCAGGCCTCGCCGTCGCGGCAAGGCGCCAGCGCGTGGGTGACCACACCGAGGCCCGACGCGTAGCGCTTGACGCCGGCCAACGCGTTCGCCGACGGGTCCCAGGCGAGCGGCCGGTCGCCGTCGGCGCCCCAGACGCCCACCACCGCGCCCGCATGGATCGCGTCGGCCAGGAGTTGACGCACGGCATCATCGGCGTGGCGCAGCACGAGGCCGACGGCGTTGACGTGCCCCTCGAAGATGCGAGCGAGCGACAGGTTCGCCTCGCCGAGCGCGACGAACGCGTCGACGCCGTCGCGCGCCGTCACACCACCGCGCCCGAGGCCGACCCCGCAATAGGTCCTTGGCAACGCCTTCACGAACCAGCCCGCCCCAGCGAGGAGCGTCAGGGAACGGGACATCGTCCCAGTGCGGTCCTCCTCGTCGGCCGCGTCGGCGAGGGCGGTCCGCAAGGGGAGCGGGAGGCGGCCTGCCGTCGGTGCCGGAGGTTCTTGCATGAGGGTTGTCACTGGAACGCCGTCCATCGCCACCGGGCCGCCTCCCCCGACGGCGCCAGTGCCGCCGCGTCTGAAGGCAACGGAGCGATCCGTGGTGGCGTTCCGGGGCGGCAGAGGACATTCCCACGCACCCCTCGTCCCGCTTACCAAGTCGCCTGACGCTCGCGGCCCGCGCGTGCGGGCCGCCTTGACGCTCGCGGCCCGCGCGTGCCGTATGTCGCAGCGCAACATGGAGGCCGCCCTGAAGACCACACCGTCCCCCGGCACCGGCGCTGCCGTCCGGTTCGACGCCGTGCAGAAGAGCTACGACGGCGAGACGCTCGTGGTGAAGGACCTCAACCTCGACATCGAACCGGGCGAGTTCCTGACGATGCTCGGGCCCTCCGGCTCGGGCAAGACGACGTGCCTCATGATGCTCGCCGGGTTCGAGCCCCCCACCCACGGCGAGATCTTCCTCGACGGTCGGCCCATCGGGCAGTTGCCACCGCACAAGCGCGGCATCGGCATGGTGTTCCAGAACTACGCGCTGTTCCCGCACATGACGGTGGGGGAGAACCTCGCCTACCCGCTGAGGGTGCGCGGCATGGCCCGGTCCGAGATCAGGGAACGGGTGGAGCGCGCGCTCGCCATGGTGGAGCTCTCCGGCTTCAGCGGGCGGCGGCCGGCGCAGCTCTCCGGCGGGCAGCAGCAGCGCGTCGCGGTCGCCCGCGCGCTCGTGTTCGAGCCGAACCTCGTCCTCATGGACGAGCCGCTGGGCGCCCTCGACAAGCAGCTGCGCGAGCAGATGCAGTACGAGATCAAGCACATCCACGAGAACCTCGGCGTCACCGTCGTCTACGTGACGCACGACCAGACCGAGGCGCTCACGATGTCGGACCGCGTGGCGGTGTTCAACGACGGCATCATCCAGCAGCTGTCGCCGCCGGCCGAGCTTTACGAGCACCCGGCGAACTCGTTCGTCGCGCAGTTCATCGGCGAGAACAACAAGCTGTCGGGCCGCGTGTCGCGCCTCGAGGGGGGCACCTGCGAGGTCACGCTCGACACCGGCGCCACGGTGCGCGCCCATCCGGTGAACGTGGAAGGGGAGGGCGCGCGCACGACGCTGTCGCTGCGGCCCGAGAGGGTGACATTGGGCGGCGAGGGGGACACGGTGCTGAACGGCCGTGTGGAGGAACTCATCTACCTCGGGGAGACACTGCGCGCCCGCCTAACGGTGGAGGGGAACGACCACTTCATCGTCAAGGTGCCGAACCGCAGCGGACGTGCGGATCTTGCCGAGGGCGCCAGCGTCGCCGTCGGCTGGGCGGCAAGCGACTGCCACGCGCTCGACCCCGTCCCGGCCTAACTGTGCGAGCGAGCGCCATGAGGAGGGCGCTCCTGCCGCTCCCAGCCGGACCGCGGATGCGCGTCGCCGTGCGAGGGGCGAAGGTCTGGGTGCGTGCGGGCGCGCCCGGGGTCAGTCGGGGACTTCGCGGAGGGACCGCATCGGCGGGGCGGACGGGTCCAGCCGCGTTGCGGGCGGTCCGCGCGCGGCAAGGTCTTCCCAGCGACGGGGACGCGTGCGAGCCCGCGTCCCACTCAACCGTGCTTGGCAGCAAGGTTCCCGGTGTGGCGCAGGACGAGCGCACCGCGCCGCCAGCGCGCCAGCGCGCGCACGGTCAGCCCTTCCCCCGCTCGCAGGAGGTGCATCCGCAACGCACCGACGTCAGCCTGCCCCATGTCCTCCGACAGTCGCCGCTCGACGACGCGCAGCGCCGCGGCGAGGGCGTCGCACACGGCGAGCCCCGCGGCGACGAGTTGGAAGGCTGCTCCTGAGCGCCGTCGATGCTCGTGCGGATCGCCCAATCGCCCCGGCCCTGCACGCGGCGGTGGCCGCTTGGGCGAGCCCACAGCAGACGAGGAGGGCGAACGGGCGGTCGCGGCCGCCGCCGGTGAGCCCTGGCAAAAGGCCAACTTCGCCGTGGCGCGCCGCCTCGATGGGGACGCCCACGGGGCGGTCGCGAGGGCCGAGCGCCGCCGTCTCAACTTGGAACACGGTCGTTCCTCCGCCGTCCGTTCAACGGAGCGCAGCATGATGCGCGCGACCGGTCGCGCGGTCGACCAAGCCACGACGCGCAGTGAGGCTCGCCATGAACGCAGCGCTGGGTCGCGGTGAACGGGCGATGACGGACGCCGAAGCGGGTCGCCGCCCACCGACGCGTTCGGCTTGTCGGCGGTCGCAACGCCGGGCTACGATAGCGCCTCATCGACGTCTTCAACGAACGCGCGGCGAGGCGGCATGATGTTTGCTCACTTCGATGCGTAGGCAACCGAGCGGCAGCCCCTTGGCATTGCACTCGTGTGCTGTGTCGCTGATGCTCGACGTCGAAGAAGAATGTTCAGGGGAGAGCCAACTTGATCAGAACGTTTGTCATGACCACCGCGGTGTCCGCGCTCGTGCTCGGCAGCGCCGTTGCACAGGACGACCCGTTGAACGTCGTCTCGTGGGGTGGTGCGTACTCCGAAAGCCAGCGCAAGGCCTACCACGAACCGTTCACCGAACAGACCGGGACGCGCATCCTCGAGGAGGACAAGTCCAACCAGGCGCTCGCGGGGATCAGGTCGCAGGTGGAGGCCGGCAACGTCTCCTGGGACGTCGTCGACATGCTCCAATCCGACGCACAGCGCGCCTGTGACGAGGGGCTCCTCCTCGAGATCGAGCACGACGAGATGCTCTCGCCAGCGCCTGACGGCACGCCCGCGTCCGAGGACTTCATCGAAAACACGCTCGGCGACTGCTTCGTGCCGACGATCCTCTACTCGACGCTGTTCGCCTACAACGAGGAGGCCTTCCCAGAGGGCGGCCCGCAGAGCGTGGCGGACGTGTGGGACACCGAGCGCTTCCCCGGCACCCGTGCGCTCGAGAAGATCCCCCAGAAGAACCTCGAATGGGCGCTCATCGCGGACGGCGTCGCGCCTGACGAGGTCTACGACGAACTCGCCACCCAGGAAGGCCAGGACCGCGCCTTCGCCAAGCTCGATGAGCTGAAGGACAACATCATCTGGTGGGACGCCGGCGCGCAGCCGCCGCAGCTCTTGGCCGACGGTGAGGCGACCATCGCGAGCGCCTACAACGGGCGCATCTTCAACGCGCAGGTCAACGAGGACCAGCCCTTCGAGATCATCTGGGACGCCGCGATGTTCGAGGCGGACGGCTACGTGATCCCCGTCGACAATCCCCAGGAGCAGGCGGCCAAGGAGTTCCTGCGCTTCGCCACCGACACCCAGCGCCTCGCCGACCAGGCGAAGTACATCGCCTATGCGCCGGCGCGTCAGTCCTCGACGCCGCTCGTCTCAACGCACGCCGAGACGGGCGTCGACATGAAGCCGCACATGCCGACCGAACCCTCGAACTTCGAGGACGCGATCCGCTTCAACGTCGAGTTCTGGGCCGACTATGGCGACGCGCTGGAGGAGCGCTTCAACGCCTGGCTGTCGTCGTAGGTTGCAGTCCCGTTGCCTGCCGGCGCTTGCCCGCCGGCGGGCTTCTCGCAAGGACCTGCCTTGAGCGCCCTTCTCACCCAGGCGATCCGTCGTGACTGACGTTGCCGCCGGCGCCGGCGCCGGCGCGATGCGCGAGGCGGCGGTGCCGCTCACCACCGCGGACGGCAAGCCGCTGAAGACGGCGCTGCGCCGCGCCAACGGCCGGGCGCGGCGCAACGCGATGCTCCTTGTCCTGCCGCTGTTCGCCTTCCTCCTCCTCACCTACATCGTCCCGATCGTGCAGATGATGGCTCGCTCGGTGATGAACCCCGAGGTCGCGAGCTACCTGCCCAACACCGCGGACGCGATCGCGGGGTGGGACGGCGAGGGTCTGCCCGACGAGCCGGTGTTCGCCGCAATGGTCGCCGACCTCGAGGCTGGAGGCAGGGCGACCATCGGCCGGGTCGCTGCGCGGCTGAACGCGGAGCTGCCGGGGGTGCGCTCCACCATGATGGGAGCGATGCGGGGCTCCGACGAGTTCGTCGCACCCTACAAGTCCGCCCTCCTCGAGGACGACGACGACTGGGCGGACCCGCAACTGTGGCGTCTCATCCAGCGCGAGTCGCGGACCCTGACGCCCGCCTACTACCTGCGCGCGATCGACTACGAGTACAACGCGGACGGCGAGGTCGTGCCACGGCCGCCGGAGCTGCAGGTCTACCGAGCGATCTTCTGGCAGACCGCCTGGATGAGCGCGCTCATCACGACGCTCACCATCCTCCTTGGCTACCCCGTGGCGCACCTCATCGCGACGCTCCCGCCGGCGCGGGCGAACCTCCTCCTCATCCTCGTCCTCCTGCCGTTCTGGACCTCGCTCTTGGTGCGCACGTCCGCGTGGATCGTGCTGCTGCAGCAGGAGGGCGTGCTCAACGACCTGCTCGTGGCACTCGGCATCATCGGCGAGGACGGGCGCATCCGCATGATCTACAACCGCATCGGCACCATCGTGGCGATGACGCACATCCTGCTGCCGTTCATGATCCTGCCGCTCTACTCGGTGATGAAGACCATCCCGCCGAGCCTCACGCGAGCGGCCCGCTCCATGGGCGCGACACCGCTGCGGGCGCACCTCACCGTCTACCTGCCGCTCACCGTGCCGGGGCTCGCGGCGGGCGTGCTCCTCGTCTTCATCCTCGCCATCGGGTACTACATTACGCCCGCGCTGGTGGGCGGGGAGTCCGGCGTCTTCATCTCGAACCTCATCGCCGACCGGATGACGGGCTCGCTCGCGCAGCTGCGCCTCGCGCTCGCGCTGTCCACCATCCTCCTCGTCGGCGTCCTCGTGCTCTACTGGCTGTTCAACAGGCTGGTGGGCGTCGAGCGGCTGAAGTTCGGCTGATGGCGCTCCCCGCGCACACGTCGCCGCTGGAGCGCGCCTGGCGGATTGCGTACCTCGTCACCTGCACGGCGATCTTCGTGTTCCTGGTGGCGCCGATCATCGTCATCATCCCGCTGTCGTTCAACGCCACGCCCTACTTCACCTTCACCGAGGCGATGCTGACGCTGGATCCCGCGGGCTGGTCGCTGCGCTGGTACCGCGACCTTCTCACCAGCCGCGAGTGGCTGCGCTCCATCGAGAACTCGTTCTTCATCGCCACGGTCTCCGCGGCGATCGCGACGACGCTCGGCACGCTCGCCGCGCTCGGCCTGTCGCGCCGAGAGATGCCGGCCCGCGCCGCCATCACCGCGTTCCTGATCTCGCCGATGATCGTGCCGCTCATCATCACCGCGGCGGCGCTGTTCTCGTTCTACGCACGGGCGAACCTGTCGCAGACGTACTTCTCTATCATCATGAGCCACGTGGTGCTCGGCGCGCCCTTCGTGGTGATCACGGTGACGGCGGCGCTGTCGGGCTTCGACAACCAGCTCGTACGCGCGTCCCAGTCCCTCGGCGCGAACCTCTTCACCACGTTCTTCAGGGTGATCCTGCCGCTGCTCGCCCCCGGCATCGTCGCCGGCGCGCTGTTCGCCTTCATCACCTCCCTCGACGAGGTGGTGGTCGCCCTGTTCCTGGCCGGGCCGCGCCAGCAGCCGATGACGGTGCAGATGTTCGGTTCGCTTCGCGAGGAGATCAGCCCGACGATCCTGGCGCTCGCCACGATCCTCGTCATCCTGTCGATCCTCCTCCTCACGTTCATGGAGGCCATGCGCCGCCGCACGGAGCGCAACCGCACCGGCACCTGACAGTCGGGAGCCACGGAACAGGGCCGCAGGCTCGGATCGACGACCCAACGTTGGTTTATGGATGGGCAGACCTTCGTTCTGATGGCGATGGCGTCGAGTGCTCGTTGGCGGGAAGGCTAGGCCGTGGACTGCGCACCTGCACCCACAACCTAATGTCGGCGAGCTTCGTGGGACGAGGACGTCGACAAACGAGCTAGAGCATCTTGTCTGGGTCTCGGAAGACCCAGGGTGCTTTCGTGTTCGAGCGTGACTTCGAGATCGAAGTCGTCCGGTGCGATCCACGACGCTGGCACGGGCGTCGGAAGGGGGTGTCACGACCCACTGGTCGGAGCTGAGCGGAGCGCCGATGATCCTGGGGTCGCCGCTGCGAACCGGGTGATCGACGCAGCCATCCTCGTCGTTGTGGTTCGCGCTGCGCTCGTCGAGCGGATCGAACGGCGCAAGCCGGTCTCGTTCCACAAGCTATTGTCGGGCAGCGTGCCATTGTGGTCGTAGGGCCTCCACGCTGTTCGGTGCCGCCCGTTCGGCGCTGCACCACCGCTCGCGGAGGGAGGGCAGGACGCGCCTGTCCTGGCCCTGATGCGGGAGCTGGCGGTGCCGTATTCGCGCCCACGGCTACCGCCGCGTCGGCACCCTCCTGCCGGCGGGGCGCCCGCCTCAACCCTGTTCGGCGACGCACCGCCGGCGGGGACGCGGTCAGGCGGCCATGTGCTCGGCCATCACCCGCTCCAGGTGGTAGTCCGTGTCGCCGAGCTGCCCGTCCAGCATCACCAGCCGCTTGGCGTAGTGCGAGACGGGGTACTCCCACGTCATCGCGATGCCACCGTGCATCTGGATCGTCTCCTCCGACACCAGGCGGGCGGCGCGGCCGATGAGGTTCTTCGCCATCGACGCGGTGCGTGACTGATCCACCTCGCCCATGCGGCTCGCGGCGAGGATGGTGATCGATCGCGCCTGCTCGATCTCGATGGCGAGGTCCACGGTGCGGTGCTGCAACACCTGGAAGTCGCCGATGCGCTTGCCGAACTGCTTGCGCTGCTTGAGGTAGTCGAGCAGCGTGTCCTTGGTGACGTCCATGGCGCCGACGGCCTCGGCGCACAGCGCGAGCGCGCCCCAGTCGAGCGCGTCCTGCAGCGCGGCCGTGCCGTCCCCCATGACTTGGCGCGCGGGCGTGCCCTCCAGGAACACCTCGGCGGCCGGCCCGCCGTCGATCATGCCGAAGCCGGTGATGCGCGCGCGCGTCCCGTCCACCTCATAAACGCCGAGCGTCCCGCCGTGCTTCGCCGCGACCAGGATGCGATCCGCGCCGATCCCGCCGTAAACGACGCTCTTGCGTCCGGTGACGCGCCACTCGTCGCCGGACGGGGTCGCCTCGGTCTCGATGCCGTCGAGGGTGTAGGGCGCGGCGAGCTCGCCGATCCCGACGGCGTAGCGCGTGGCGCCGGACACGAGCGCCTCGAGGTCCTCGCCGGCGGCGGACAGGACGCGCACCGCCATGAGGGCGGGCAGCACCGGCTCAGGGCAGAGGCCCCGCCCCAGCGCATCGAACACCGTCATCACGTCGTAGCCCCTGCCGCCGAAGCCGCCGTGGGCCTCGTCCGCCAACGCCATCAACGCGCCGAGCTCGGCGAGCTCGGCCCACTTCTGAGGGTCGTGGTACGGCTCGGTGTAGGCGACCTTGTTGCGGTGGTCGATCGGGTAGTCCGACGCGAGCCACCGCGTCAGGGTGTCGGAGAGCATCCGCCGGTCGTCGGAGACCTCGAAGTCCATCGTTCAGCGCCTTCCGGTCAGAGGCCCAGCACGGCCTTGGTGAGGATGTTGCGCTGGATCTCGTTGGAGCCGCCGAAGATGGAGATCTTGCGGTTGTTGAAGTAGCGCGCGGCCTGGTGCGCCTGCTCGGGGGGCACCAGCGCCTCGTTGCCCTCGAGGTCCTCGGAGGGGAACGGCGCGGCGGCCGGGCCGAGTGCGCGGCGCGACAGGTCGTTCAGCGCCTGGCGGATCACCGTGCCCTTGATCTTCAGCATCGAAGATTCGGGGCCGGGCGAGCCGTTCTTCTGGGCGTCCGAAAGCATCCGAAGGTTGGTGATCTTCATCGCCTCGAGGTCGATCTCGATCTCCGACAGGCGTGCCGCGAACAGCGGGTTGTCGATGAGCCGCTTGCCGCCGCGGCGCTGCTCCTTCGCGAAGCCCTTCAGCTGCTCGAAGGCCTGCACCGAGAAGCCGACGCCGGCGATGTTCGTGCGCTCGTGGGTGAGCAGGAACTTCGCGATCGTCCACCCCATGTTCTCCTCGCCGACGAGGTTCGACACGGGGACGCGAACGTCGGTGAAGAACACCTCGTTGACCTCGACGCCCCCCTCGATGAGGCGGATGGGCCGCATCTCGATGCCGGGCGTGTCGAGGTCCATGAGGAGGAAGGAGATGCCCTCCTGCGGCTTGCCGTCGAACTTGGTGCGCACCAGGCAGAAGATCTTGTCGGCGTGCTGGCCGAGCGTCGTCCACGTCTTCTGGCCGTTGACCACGTAGTGGTCGCCGTCGCGCTCGGCCCGCGTCTTCAGCGAGGCAAGGTCGGAGCCGGCGCCGGGCTCGGAGTAGCCCTGGCACCACCAGTCCGTACCGTCGAGGATGCGCGGCAGGATCTCGCGCTTCTGCTCCTCCGA
Source organism: Acuticoccus sp. (assembly GCF_965213555.1). Classification (GTDB taxonomy): domain Bacteria; phylum Pseudomonadota; class Alphaproteobacteria; order Rhizobiales; family Amorphaceae; genus Acuticoccus. Next base: position 3,105,602 of record NZ_OZ243890.1, read on the forward strand.
GCCGAACTTCATCACGACGGGACCGAGCATGTGGAGGCCGAACGCGACGATCCGCGGGGCGGAGGCGCGCGCCGCCTCCTCCTCGAAGATGTGGCGCTGGACCGGGGTCCAGTCCGCGCCGCCGTACTCCTTCGGCCAGTTCATCGCGAGCCAGCCGCGCTCGTTGAGCACGGCGTGCCAGCGCTCGTAGTCCTCCTTGGTGAGCGTCTTGCCGGTGCGCACCTTGTCGGCGATGTCGCGCGGAAGCTTCTCGGCGAGGAATGTGCGGACCTCGTCGCGGAAGGCGAGGTCGGCGTCGGAGTAGGAGATGTCCATGGATCAGCGCCCCTCGTTCATTGCTGCGAACGTCGTCCCGTCCCCGTCCATCTTGGCGAGGAGGTCCGGCACGCGCCAGAAGTAGTCGTCCTCCTCGGCGTACTGCTCGATGCGGCTCTTCAGCTCGCCGACGCCGACCGTGTCGGCGTAGAACATGGGGCCACCACGGAAGCGCGGAAAGCCGTAGCCGAACAGGTAGACCGCGTCGATGTCGACGGGCCTTTGCGCGATGCCCTCCTCGAGCACGCGCGTGCTCTCCGCGATCATCGCCGTCATCACCCGGTCGACGATCTCCTCGCCGCTGAACGACTTCGGCGTGACGCCGGCCTTCTCGCGCTCCTCGGCGATGATCGTGTCGACCTCGGGGTTCGGCTTGCGCGCTGCGCCGTCCTCGTACTCGTAGTAGCCGCGGCCGGTCTTGCGCCCGTACCAGCCCTGTTCGCAGATGCGGTCGGCGACGGTGACGTAGCGCTCACGGTTGGAGCGGGTCTTCGCGAGGCGCTTCCTCGTCATGTAGCCGATGTCGAGCCCCGCGAGGTCGCTGACCGCGAACGGGCCCATGGCGAAACCGAAGTCCTCCAGCGCGCCGTCGATCTCGGCCGGCGACGCGCCGTCGAGCATGATGTACTCGACCACCTTCTTGTAGGACGACAGGATGCGGTTGCCGATGAAACCGTCGCACACGCCGGCTCGCACGCCCACCTTGCCCATGCGCTTGGCGAGGGCGAAGCCGGTCGCCGTGACCTCCGGTGCCGTCTCGTCCGCCACCACGATCTCGAGGAGCCGCATGACGTGGGCGGGCGAGAAGAAGTGCAGGCCGATGACGTCGGCCGGACGCTTGGTCTCGGCGGCGATCTCGTTGATGTCGAGGTAGGAGGTGTTGGTGGCGAGCACCGCGCCGTCCTTCATGACGCCGTCGAGCTTGGCGAACATCTCCTTCTTGACGTCCATGTCCTCGAACACGGCCTCGATGACCATGTCCGCCTGACCGACGTCGGCGACGTCGGTCGTGGTGGTGAGCGAGGCCACCGCCTTGTCGTGCTTCTCCTGGCTCAGCTTGCCGCGCTTCACCGCGCCGGCGAGGTTCTTCTCGATGGTGGCGCGACCCTTGGCGGCCGCCGCCTCGTCCCGCTCCATCATGGTGACGGGTACGCCCGCCATCAGCGCGGCGGTGGAGATGCCCGAGCCCATGGTGCCGCCGCCGATGACGGCAAGGCTCGCGACCTCGCGCGGCGTCGCGTCCTTCTCCGGGATCTTCGCCACCGCGCGCTCGGCGAAGAAGGCGTGGATGAGCGCCGCACGCTGCGGGTGCTCCATGCACTCGGCGAAGAGCTCGGCCTCGCGCTTCAGCCCGTCCTCGAGGGGCATCGCGGACGCCGCGACGGCGCGGATGCACTGCTGGGGAGCGAAAAGCTGACCCTGCTTGGCGTCCGCCTTGGCGAGCGCCGCGTCGATGACAGCCTGGTCGACCTCCACCTTGATGTCACGGGTCCGCCGGGTGGCGAGCGTGCCATCCAGCACCTCCTTCGCCGCCGCGAGGGCGACCTCGCGTGGCTCGCCCGTCGTGACGCGGTCCACGAGGCCGAGGCGCTCGGCCTCGTGGGCGTCGATGCGCTTGCCCGTCGGGATCAGCTCGAGCGCCGCGTCGATGCCGGCGAGGCGCGGCGCGCGCTGGGTGCCGCCGGCGCCCGGCAGGATTCCGAGGGTGACCTCCGGAAGTCCCACCGTCAGCCCCTCGATGGCGACGCGGGCGTGGGCGCCGAGCGCGATCTCGAGCCCGCCGCCGAGCGCGTTGCCGTGCATGACGGCGATCACCGGCTTCTGTGACGCCTCCATGCCGTTGATGAGCTCGTTGAGGTTTGGCCCCTGGCGTGGCTTGCCGAACTCGCGGATGTCGGCACCGGCCACGAAGGTGCGGCCGCGGCCGTAGAGCGCGATGACCTTCACCGCGTCGTCGCGGCCGAGCTCGTCGAGGCCGTCGGCGAGCCCTTGGCGCAGCGCCTGCGATGCGGCGTTCACCGGAGGGTTGTTGAAGGCGAGGAGGCCGACGGGGCCCTCGCGTTCGACGATCACCGCGTTCTCAGTCATCGTGGACCTCGTTGTTGTCGGCGCTCGGCGCGCCGTGTTGCGCGCCCGTCGGGGCGCGGGTCATGCGGGGGACGGGGCGGCGGTGCGCCCGGCGCGCATCGCGCGGAGGACGGGAACGGCGCACAGCGCGAGCCCGATCGCCGAAAGCTCGAGGTGGTTGAGCCCCAGCCCCTCGATGGTGGGGACGGCGAAGAACAACCCGCCGGCGAGGAGGAGCGCGCGCATCAGGAGCCCGTCCCATCCCGTCAGCGGACCGGCGAAGCTCACGTAGCCCTGCAGCGCCATGGAGATGAATCCCACTCCAAGGAGGGCGGTCGCGAGGGTCACCGTCACCTCCACCGCCGAGCCCTCGCCGATGAGCGCCGGGTTCAGCACGAAGAAGAACGGCACGATGTAGATGACGCTACCGAGCCGCATCGCCTCGAGCCCGGTGCGCATGGCGTTGGAGCCGGCGAGCGTCGCCGCGGCGAACGCACCGAGCGCCACCGGCGGCGTGATGAAGGAGACCATGCCCCAGTAGAGGATGAACAGGTGCACCGCGAGCTGGTTGAGCCCGCCCGCCTCGAGCGCCGGCGCGAGGACGACAGCGAGGAAGATGTAGCACGCCGTCACCGTCATCCCCATGCCGAAGACGAACGCGGTGGCAGCGCCCATCAGGAGGAGGACGAACGTGTTGTCCCCAGCGATGAAGATGAGCTCGTTGACGAGGGTGCCGGCGAGGCCCGTGGCGGAGAACGCGCCGACGATGAGCCCGACGCCGAGGAGCACCGCGACGAGCTCGGCGAGGGCCGCGCCGACCCCGACGATGAGCTCGCCGAGGCCCTTCAAGGTCAGTCGGTGCGAGTGCAGGACCTGGTTGACCACGAGGAGGAGGAGCGTCGCGTAGAACGGCGCCGTGGTCTCGAGCCGCCAACCGACCATGAGCGCGATGAGGAGCGCGAACACTCCGATGTAGAGCCAGCCGCTCTTCAGCGTCGCCAGGATGCGCGGCAGGTCGGGCAGGGGGATGCCTGCGAGCCGCTTGCGCCCGGCGTAGGCGTCGATCTGGACGAACAGGCCGAAGTAGAACAGGAGCGAGGGGATCGCGGCGGCGATCGCGATCTCGATGTAGGGGCGCGACAGGAACGAGGCCATGACGAAGGCCGTCGCTCCCATGATGGGCGGCATCAGGACGCCACCGGTGGAGGCGCATGCCTCCGTCGCGGCGGCCTTGTGGGCCGAGAAGCCGGTGCGCTTCATGGCTGGGATCGACACCGCGCCGGTGGTCAGCACGTTGGAGATCACCGAGCCCGACATCGACCCCATGAAGCCGGAGGCGAAGATCGACACCTTCGCCGCGCCGCCGCGGTAGTGCCCGACGAGCGCCATCGCGAGGTCGTTGAAGAACTGTCCCCCGCCGGTCCGCTGCAGGACGGCGCCGAACACGATGAAGCCGATCACGAGGCTGCCGAAGGCGTTCATCGGGATGCCGAACGCGGCCTCCGAGGAGAAGATGTGGTAGGGCAGCGCCTCGATCGGCGGGCTCTGGAAGCCGGAGAACGGGTCAGGCACGTGCGAGGCGAAGGTCGGGTAGAACGCGAACAGCGTCACGATGAAGAAGAGCACCCAGCCCCCGGCCCGGCGCGTCGCCTCAAGGACGTGGACGAAGAAGGCGATGGCGATCCACTGCGCCGTCGGTGGCGCGGCGTACTCCCATGCCTCCGCAAGGTTGGTGTCCGCCGTCCAGACGAGGTAGCCCGCAGTGACGAAGGCACCTCCAGCGAGCAGCCAATCGAGGACGGACGGTGCCCCGCCCTTCCTCCCGTTGATGCGGAAGACCAGGAAGGCGATGGCAAGGAAGAGCCCGGCGAGCGCGTAGAGGTAGCGCTGCTCGATGAGCACGCCGAACCAGGCGAGGTTGAACAGCTGGTAGACGACGAGGCACAGGCCCGCGGCGGTGCCGATCATGATGACCACGCGCGCCGCTGGTGAGACCGACTTCGCGGGGTCGATGACCTCCGGATGGGCGGCTTGGAAGGACGTGTCCACGTCGGTGGGGGTCGCGGTTTTGGTCACCTACGCCTCGAATGGAGGAGGGGCGCGCACCCGGCGAGCCGTCCGCTGGTCCGCGGATCGGTCCCGCTGGCTCGAGTTCTACGGCGGAGCGCGGCGCGGGCGCTCATGGAACGCGCGGCGCCGGGCTGCGGGACGTGGAGAGAAGCGCCGGTCCGGGGCCGGCGCCGCAGGTCCGGGTTAGAAGTAGACCTCGAACCCGCCCTCCTCGAGGGCCTCACGGCGCGCCTCTGACCACGCGCTCTCCCAGTCGTCCGGGTTCGCCGCCTTCAAGTCCTCCCAGGCGGCCATCAGGGTCTCCTGCCGCGCGACGAGGTTGTCGTTGTGGGCCTGGGCCTCGTCCGACCAGACGCCGGCCTCCTTGTAGTACCTGATGGCGCCATCATGGTACGGCATGACCCACTGGAAGTCCTGGAACTCGAGATTCCACCCATCAATCCCTGGCACCTTCCCAGAATATTCCGGATGAAGCTCCACCATCGCCTTCGTCATGTTGTAGACGAGGTCGTCCTCCTGCTCGGCCATCGTGATCAGTACGGGGTAGGCGTAGGTTGCTCCACGGTACTCGCCACCACCGTCGATGTTGGCACCCACCGTCGCGACGGTCGGAGTGTACCACGGGGCGACGGCAAGCATTCGGTCCCATGCCTCCGTATCGTCCGGGTCCATCTCGGGCCAGTAGATCCCCTGCGGACTGGCGGCGGCCTCGTAGACCGGACCCGAGTTGGTGGAGCCGAAGCCGGCGTCCGTCTGGCCCTCGATGAAGCCCTTCCAGGCTGCGCCGTAGCCGCCGAACTCCACCTTCTCGACGTCGTCCCACGTCAGTCCGCCGAACGCGAGGTAAGCCTCCATGTTGACGTTGAGGGCGGGCGCTCCGACGACCCACGGGACGCGGAGCCCCTTCATGTCGGAGTACTCCGTCACGCCGCTCTGCACGGACGTCGCGACGGACTGGCCCTGACCGCCCTGGAAGTTGGCGATCGCGACGCGGATCGGCAGCGGCCCCCAGCTCTCCTCGGCGAACTCGTACACGGCCTCCTGCGCCATGAGGCAAGCGATGCCGGCGGCGGAGAAGTCGACGCGACCGCGGCGCAACGGCTCCGTGCGGGAGATGTCGTTCTTGCCCGGAAGGATGCGCAGGTTCGTACCGACGGCGTCCTGCAGCGCAGCGCCGATGGCGACCGCCTGGCTGTAGCCCGCCGAACCCGTGCCGTAGGCCGTCCAGGAAAGCTGGCGCGGCAGCTCGATGTCGGACGCGTTCTGCGCGATCGCACTCGAGGTCGGCACGGCGGAGATGGCGAGCGTGAGGCCGAGCCCAGCGACCGCGCCGGCCAGCAGCCGGTCGCTGCAGCGGGCTTCACGCCACACTGCTGCTGCAGGGTGCACTCGTCTCGCAAACATGGATCTCACTGGCTCTCCTCCCATGGGCCTCGAACGGCCGCGCCTTTGCGGTGCGTTGCCCGCACCGTCGTGTTGATCGACAAGAAACCACGCTCCACCGCCGGTCGCTTCCAGCTGCGAAACGAGGTTCCAGCGCCCGAACTTGTCGTCCTCCCCGGGGCAAGTCAAGGAGAAGCGCGCCCGGCGTGCGGCGTCCGACGCGCCGTTTGCGGCGGGCGGAGGCGCGCGGCGTCGCTCACTCGTCCGGCGCTGTCGCCAGGCTGACGCGGCGACCTGCCGATGGCCTTCGGCCGTTTGTAATCGGCCGCGATCTTGTTACCCTGCGAAGCAGTTGCTCGGGCGGCGCAGGGCTTCGCCTGCTGCGGGTGCGTCCGCTGAGGTGGAGCGCCGGGGCGGGCGCGAAGACGTCAAAGGCGAGCGGAGAGGCAACGCGGGACGAGGCTCTTAGAGGCACGAGCGAGCAGGGTGGGCGATGAGCGTGCACGGCGAAGCGGAGGGACCGATCGGGGGCAGGGCCGTCGCGCGCCGCCGCGGCCCCGGCCCTGTCCGTCCGGCGCTCCCCGCACGGGCGCTCGCGACCTCCCGGCGCTACGCAGCGCTCGACCTCGGCACCAACAACTGCAGGCTCTTGATCGCGGAGGCGCGCGGCTCGGGCTTTCGCGTTGTCGACGGCTTCTCGCGCATCGTGCGGCTGGGCGAGCGCCTGTCGCGCGACGGCGTCCTGTCCGGTGAGGCGATGGACCGTGCCATCGAGGCGTTGAAGGTCTGCGCGCGCAAGCTCGAGGTCGCCGACGTCGCACGGGCGCGCCTCATCGCCACCGAGGCGTGCCGCGCCGCCGGCAACGGCGCCCAGTTCGTCGACCGTGCTCGGGCGGAGACCGGGCTCACCATCGAGATCGTCGACCGTGAGACCGAGGCGCGCCTCGCCGTGGCCGGCTGTGCGCCGCTCATCGACGACGCGGCCGAGGGCGTCCTTCTGTTCGACATCGGCGGCGGCTCGTCGGAGATCGTCTGGCTCGATCTCACGAGCCGCTACCGCCTTGCCGGCCCCGCCCTCGTCCACTGCATCCGCGCCTGGACGTCGCTGCCGGTGGGCGTCGTCTCCCTCGCCGAGCGGCACGGCGGCACAAAGGTGGACGAGGCCGTCTTCCGCGCCATGGTGGAGGACGTGCTCGGCCTGCTCAGCCACGTCGACCCGCGGGGTGTCCTCGGCGAGGCGGTGGCGCGGGGTAGGGTGCACCTCCTTGGCACCTCGGGCACGGTGACGACGCTCGCCGGGCTGTTCCTCGGTCTCAAGCGGTACGACCGGCGGCAGGTCGACGGCACCTGGCTCGACCACCATCAGATCGACACGCTGATCGCTCAGCTCCTCGGCATGGACTTCGAGGAGCGTGTGGCGAACCCCTGCATCGGTGCCGACCGCGCGGACCTCGTCCTCGCCGGTTGCGCGATCCTCGAGGCGATCCGCCAGCGCTGGCCGTGCGAGCGGCTGCGCGTGGCCGACCGGGGGTTGCGCGAGGGCATGCTGATGGAGCTCATCGAGGGTGACCGGCTGAAGCGCCACCGCGATCGTCGCGCAGCGCCTTGCGCCGCGCCGACCCACGCCTGAGCCCGCGTGCCGCGCCGGGGGCCGGGCGGACCGGGCAAGCGCGGTCCGGGGGAGGGGGCGGGCCCCGGCCGCGGCGAGGCCGAGGGCAGCCGCTCGCTCGCGAAGCGCGTGAAGACCGCCAAGGGTCGCAAGCTGTCCTCGACGCTGTGGATCCAGCGCCAGCTCAACGACCCCTACGTGCAGAGGGCCCGCGCCGCCGGCTACCGCTCGCGCGCCGCCTACAAGCTCATCGAGATCGACGACAAGCACCGCCTGCTGCGACCCGGCCAGACCGTGGTCGACCTCGGCGCGGCGCCCGGCGGCTGGAGCCAGGTCGCGGCCGCGCGCACCCGGGCGACCAGCGGCCGCCCCGTCGTCGCCATCGACGTCCTGCCCATGGACCCCCTCGACGGGGTCACGATCCTCGTGGGGGACTTCAACGACCCGGACGCTTCAGCCCGGCTCGTGGAGGCGCTCGGCGGACGGCGACCGGACGTCGTCCTGTCCGACCTCGCGCCCGAGACGACGGGGCACCGCGCGACGGATCACCTGCGGATCGTCGCGCTCGCCGAGCTCGCCCAGGACTTCGCGCTGCGCACGCTGGCGCCGGGCGGGGCGTTCCTCGCCAAGGTGTACCAGGGCGGCAGCGAAGCCGACCTCCTCGCGGCGTTGCGCCGTGGCTTCCGCACCGTGCGCCACGTGAAGCCGCCCGCCTCGCGCCCCGCATCGCCGGAGACCTACGTGCTGGGGACCGGCTTCCGCGGTGCGCCGTTCCGGGGACCGGCGTGAGGCTGCCATCGGCTCGATGAGTGGCGCGGTGCGGGTCGCAAGCCAGGGTCTGCGGTCGACGACGTCCAGCCGCACAGGTGCCGGGCGACGGCGGTGCCCGTGCGGCCACGTCCGTCGACCCCCGCTCGGCAGTCTCCACCGGCGTGAGCAGGCGCTCGACGACGTTGCGTCCTCAGCGCGCGCGCACGCCGGCAGAAGCGGCTCGATGACCGACCACTCGACTTCGCTCCGATCGTACCGCGCCACGATCCACCCCCCGACTGATGAGACTTTGCATTCTCTCCGCGGCGCTTTAGGCAGCCTCGACCATGGGTTGAGGGCTTCGAGCACCGCCCGGATGGCAGCGCGCCGATGACCGGCGAGCGGCGAAGCGGCATGTTCTGCGTTCTGCGCACCGGATCTTCCTGGCGCCACCTGCCATCGCGCTACGGTCCGTCGACGACGGTGGACAACCGCGACGACGGATGGGCCGAGCGCGGGGTCTGGCTGGCGATCTTCGAGGCGCTCGCCCGCAGGGAGCCGGCCGCTGACCGCGGATCGACAGCTCCATCGTGAAGGCCCATCAGCACGCCGCCGGCGGCAGGGCGCCCTGATCACGCCATCGGCCGTTCTCGTGCGGGACTGACGACAAAGCCCATGCCGTCGTCGACGAGCCTGGCCTGCCGCCCCGCTCCGTGGTGACGCCCGGTCGAGCCTCGGACAAGGCGACAGCTGCGGTGCTCCTCGACGGCCTGGTCCCCACGCCCAGCATCGTCGCCGACCGGGGTGACAGCGCCAAGGCGTTGATCGACTGGTGTGCCGAGCGCGGGGCGCGGGGCACGGGCCACAGTCCGACCCGGCGGAACGCGCGCGTCAGGCGCACCGTCGCGCCCGATCTCTACCGCCCGCGCAACGCTCGTCGAGCGGCACCTCAACACGCTCGAGCACGTCCGCCGCGTGGCGACCCGCTTGGACAGGCTCGCCCGCAACATCATGGCCGCCGTCGCTCCGGCCCCTCGCGGACTTGGCTACGGGCACCACGGGTGCACTACTCATACCAGCGTGCCTATTGGATGACGTGTCGGATCCAGGGCTGAAGGCAGAGCGATCGCAGTCGACCAGCCTCGCCGACGAGGGCGTTCCAGGCCTTGCAGCAGGCGTCGACGATGGCCTCGGTGTCGCGCAGCAGGCGAAGGCTGGGGTGCCGCGCGCGCAGGGACAGCCAGACCCGCGCCATCGGGTTCACCATCGGGTTCAGCGGCAGCGAGTAGGGCGGCAGCGGCACCAGGGTGACGTTGGGCGGGATGACGAGCGCGCTCGCACCATGCCAGCCGGCCCCGTCGAAGACCATGACGGCGTGCTCGTCGGGGAGAAGCGTGTCGGCGAAGCGGTCGAGGAAGAGCTGCATCGCCGCGGTGCCGACCTCGGGCAGCACCAGGGCGAATGCAGCTTCGCCATCGGCTCGCGCGGCGTCGAACAGGTCGGTGAAGGAGAAGCGCCTGTCCTGCCGTCCCGGGGCGCGCTCGCCCTTCAGCCACCAGCGATGGCACAGCCGTCCCTTCTGGCCGACGCGCATCTCGTCCTGGAACCAGAGGACGATGCGCTTGTCCGGGTGCGCCGCTGCGACCTCGTTCAGCGCGTTGCGGAGCCGTTTTTCGAACCCGGCACGCGCCTTCGCCGATGCCTTCGGATGCACCGGCCGCGCCTTCTGGTGCGAGAACCCCTCGCGCCGCAGGAGACGCGACAGGCTCTGCGGCGTGATCGTCTTGCCGAAGCGCTCCTCGAGCGAACGCGGCGAGGTCCGGCAGCGTCCAGGTCGACGCCATCGATCTTTGGATCGAGCCCTTGAAGATCCGCTCGGAAGGCAGCGCCAGTTCGCCGTCGGTGAGGGCAGGCCGGCGACCGGGTCCCGGCCGGTCGACGAGGCCCGCCAGACCTTCGGCATTGTACCGCGTCACGGCATCGCGCAGCGGCCGCCGCTCCATCCCGGCTGCGGCGGCGGCATCGGCGCGGCTCATCCCATCGAGCGCGTTGGCGATCGCGAGCAGGCGCTCCGCCGTTCGCACCGAGCGTTCGCGAAACGTCAGCTGCCTCAGCTTGCGCGCCGGCACAGCGTCGTCGATCCCCAGTCCCCGACCCATCATCATGCCCCGCGAATCATCGATCCGCTCAAAAGGATAAGAGCCGAGCCGCGAGCCAGCGGGAAGGCGCGTCGGTATCAAGATCGAGGCAGCGCTGCCCCAGCCGCCGGCGTCTTCGAGCCCGCGCCACGTCCGGGCGAGCCTGCTCGGCCACGCGCAGGACTTTTTTTTGAGCGTGAGGCCGAGCCTGCGCACCGTCCGCCGCAGCGCAGTCACCGCGACGCTCACCCCGTGCGCCTGCCGACGGTGCCGGCGCACGTCGGCCGGCGTCGCGTCCTGGTTGGCGGTCATCAAGGTCTCGATCGTCCGCTCGCGCGCACGCCTGCAGGGCCGCCTGCCGTGGGTCGTTCGGGGTCGCCAGCTCGCCGGTCGTCCTGCGCCGCATCAGCGCCGTGTCGACGGAGGCGGCGCCGACGCCGGACCGTTCGGCGATCAGGCGCACCGCTTCGCCGGCGTCCACGGCCGCTACGAGGCGGTCGTCAGATCCCGGCCGAGGCTCGACCGCTCGCCCAAGGCACGGCTCCACCGAGGTGGTCCGCGCGATGCCGCCTCTTCCGATCCTTGCCGATGCGATCGCGGTCATCATGGAGTCGCTCTGCGGTTTGTAATCTTGGTCGGGGGTCCCATCGGAGTGCGATCATGCTGCAGACTTCCGTCCGGTGGGGGTTTGTGCGTGGCGCATGACGACCTGAGCGACGGCGAGTGCGCGATGGTGGGGCCGCTTCCGCCGCCAGCAGCTGAGGGCGAGCGGTGTCTCGGCGACCGCCGTGTGCTCAACGGCATCGGCTGGTTCCTGCGCACCGCCTCGACGTGGCGCGACGGGCCGGCGCCCTACGGGCCATCCGACGACGGTCTACGATCGGGTTGACGGTCCGAGGCGCTGGCCGCCACGGCGCCTGCCCCTCTCCATCGGGTCGACGGCTCCATTGTGAAGCCATCAGCACGCCACCGGGGAACGAACGGGGGCTCGGACCACGCCGTTGGTCGTTCAGGTCAACACTGATGACGGGCTCCCTGCCGACATGGAACCGGATCGGCTCGCCAGTCCGCTTCGTCATCACGCCCGGCAGGTCTCCGACAAGGCGACGGTTCTCCTCCACGGTCTGGCACCCGCGCTCGACATCGTCGCCGCCGCAGCGTCAGCACGGGCGCGACCGCGACACCCCGATCCCGCGCAACGCGGCGTCTTGCGCGCGGTCGCGTCGGAGCCGGACCGGCTGCGGAACCTCATCGTGCCGATCTCAGCGTCCTGCATCGGGGACCTGCTCCGGCACGCCCGCAGCGTCCGCAGTGTTGTCGCGACGGCATCATCCTGCCTCCGGCTGCAGGGCCAGGAGCCTACGGCCTCAGTCGCGCGAGGCTGCGTCGCCCAGGAAGAACGCCGCGCCGAGACGGTCGAAGCCCGGGCGGGGCGGCAGGACGGCGAGCGTCGCACCGGCGTCCTTGTCGGAAGGATCGAACGGCGGTGCCTTGCAACGGCCGACGGTCCCGTTGGAACCGGGGCACAACCCACCGAGCGAGCGACAAGGCCGAGATCTGCGTTTGCGCGACGCTCGATTGGGGGCGAAGCGCCTCATTCCACCGACACACGATGCATGCCCGGGTCGGTCATCGTTGAACCTCGGCAGCATCAAGCGCGTCATGAACGCCGGCACCCGACGGTCGACGCTCCTGATGCCTCCGACCGTTGCACGATGCTCTACGAGCGCCACGGGCGGCGAAAGGGTTCTGGGTGGACGTCGTCCAGTCCACGCCTCGGTCCCGTTAGGCGGGCCGTCCGCGGCACCTCGACCGATCCCTCGGCGGTGAAGGCACGAACGCTGCGGCTTGCATGGGTTCCGACGCACGCCCGGCTCGCAGCGGCGCAGCGATCCAGGGCCTAAGCGACGCGGGAGATGGTCTCCGCCACAGGGCGCGCGGGGACGGTGAGGTATTGGCGGGTGATCCAAGTGGCAGCGAGCGCCGGCTTCAGCGCGCCGTCGACCTCCACGCTCACCGACCACGTCAAGGTCAGCTCGCCGACGGTCTGGTCGTCGAGGTGGGTCAGCCCGAAGCGGCCGCGCACCCTCGCACCCGATCGGACCGGCGCGAGGAAGCGCACACGGTCGAACCCGTAATCGAGGGTCATGCGGACGTTGGCAGGTGTCGGTACGGCCTCGGCGGCCATCGCCGGCAGCAGCGAGAGCGTCAGGAAGCCAGGCGCGATGGTGCCGCCGAACGGGCCTTCGTTCGCCGCACGCGTCGGATCGACGTGGATGACGCGCGCATCACCGCTGATGCGCGCGTGGGCGTCGATCAGCGCCTGGTCGATGGTGAACCATCGCGACAGGGATGTGCCGCGCCCCACCGAGGCGTGGAGTTCGATCGCCGACGATGCCGCGCGCTCGAGCGTTTGCGTCATCCATTCACCCCCATCCGCGGTCCTGCCCATTCCTACCGCAACCGCGCCTCAGTATGCAGCATGCTGCCCGCAGATGGTGGACTTTAGCTATGCACCCACAGGAGGGAGCCGGTGTACGCCATGCATCTGGGGCCCACCGAGGGGACCGGGAGCGGAGCGCGGCATGGCCCCCTCAGTTGCTTCGCGGCAGCAACGCGGCGACGGCCTGCAACAGGTCGTCTGCCTCCCAATCGCCGGCCCAAAGGTCGTCGACGACAGGGTCGGCGGTGGCGAAAAGGACCTCGGACACGAAGCTCGCGGATGGACACAGATGCAGAAGGCCACCCTGCGAGGCGACGAGCAGCGCTGACAAGGGCCCGACGTCGACCCCGAGGACGGGACGCCACGGCCGGCGCAGGGGCGCGCAGGGGTCCCCGACGCCGGCGACCCGCGACGCCAACGTCGCGGGTTCCAAGGGACGCTCGATCGACGGTCCCGACCAGAACCGGAAGACGGGGGCGACGAGCATGACAAACCTCTGGGCCTTGCGCGGGGAGCGCCAACATCGGCGCCCACGCTGCAAGGTGGCACGCGGGCCTTGCGCCTGCCTGGAGCGACGCATGTCACCGTGTGCTTTCAGCCCTTCGGCAGCGTCCCCCATCGCGGCACGCCTGTCGCCTCAACACCATCGCAGGCGCGATAGCCGGCGCACCTGCGCCACCTCGAGGCGCGAGCTCCGCGCCAAGGAGCGAGCGCTTCCGGCGTGAGGTCAGGCGAGGGGCATTCCGCCGGTGACGCCGATCGTCTCGCCCACGACGTAGCCCGCCTCCTGGGTCGCCAGGAACACGAAGGTCGAGGCAAGCTCGGCGGGTTGTCCCGGCCGCCCCATCGGGGTCTGCTCGCCGAAGCTCTCGAGCTTCTCAGGCGGCTGCCCTCCGGACGGCTGTAGCGCCGTCCAGAACGGTCCCGGCGCCACGGCGTTGACCCGAACGCCCTGCTTGATCGCCTGCTGCGCGAGGTTCTGCGTGAAGCCGCGGATGAAGAACTTCGTCGCCGAATAGTCGAGCAGGATCGGCGTCGGCTTGTACCCCAGGATCGAGGTGACGTTGATGATCGCCGATCCCGGCGGCATCAAAGGCAGCGCGGCCTTCGACAGCCAGAACATCGCGTAGCAGTTGGTCTTCAGCGTCCGGTCGAACTGCTCGGTGGTAAGGTCGGCGATGGACTCCTGGAACACCTGCTTGCCAGCGTTGATCACCAGCGTGTCGAGCCCGCCGAGCTGCTCGGCGGCCTCCTTGACGAGACGCAGGCAAAACGCCTCGTCCGTGAGGTCGCCGGGCATGCCGACGATGGTGCCGCCCTCGTTGCTCGCGAGGCTGCTGAGCTCCTGGAAGTCGGCGTCCTCCTCGGGCAGGTAGTTGACGACGACGTCGGCGCCCTCACGCATGTACGCGATGGCCACCGCACGCCCGATGCCGGAGTCACCGCCGGTGATGAGCGCCTTGCGCCCGCGCATGCGGCCGAGCCCCTTGTAGGTGGCCTCGCCGTGGTCGACCGGCGGGTCCATCTCGACGTCGAGGCCGGGCTCCGGCTGGCGCTGCTTCGCGAACGGGGGCTTCGGGTAGTCCTCGCGCGGGTCGCGCATGTCGTACTGGTTGGGCTTGGGCTGGCTCACGGTCGTTTCCCCGTCGCATGATGTCGTCCCCAACGGCAGCTGCCCTCAGCCGTTCCTGCGACGATTGAGCCGCTCCGCGCCGGAGCCCGAGAAGGACGCCGTCAGCTCGCCAGCGCGTACGGCGGCTCCGCGCGGAGCGACGCGCGGCGGTGCGGGAGATCGGCGATCACATGCAGGCGCTCCGCGGCGCTCATGCGCGCCCAGCCGGCGATCTCGCCCAGCGTGCGGGCGCAACCCTGACAGAGCCCGGTCGCGTCGTCGATCCGGCAGACCTTGGTGCACGGGCTTTCGATGGTGGGCGCCGAGCGCTCCGCTTCGAACATGGCAATCACTCCAACAGGGTCGATGGCTCCTCAGTGCCGTGTTACCGCGCGTCAGTCCACCGCATAGCTGCCACGCATTCACCGCAATTTGGCGAGCACAGCTTGTCGTGTGGCACGATGGAATGCGTCGCTGGGCTGAGGTCTGTGGGCTGACGCAAGCTGCGTTGAGGAGGGGCACCGCGCCGAGTAGACCCCGGCGTGAGCCAACCGACGCGAGGAGCGCTGAAGGCTCAGCCGTCGCGCTTCAGGACGGCGACGAAGAAGCCGTCGGTGCCGGTCGCGGCGGGCGTCATCGTCATCATCAGCCCCTCGGCGCTCCATGGCTTCGGAGCCGCCTCGCCCGCGACCTCGGCCCAGGCGTCCGCTGTGGACGTGAGCGTGAAGTCGGCTGCGCGGTCGAGGAACGCCGCGACCTGCGCCTCGTTCTCCTGGGGCAGCACCGAGCAGGTGACGTAGACCAGCGCACCGCCCGGCCGGACGTAGCGTCGCGCATCGTCGAGGGCGGCGGCCTGCTCTGCCTCGCGGCGAGCGATCGCCTCCTCGGACAGCCGCCACTTGGTGTCAGGCCGGCGCCGCCACGTGCCTGACCCCGAGCACGGTGCGTCCACGAGCACCTTGTCCATGCGCCGCTCGAGGGCCGACAGGTCGGCGCCCGCGCGATGCACCTGGACGTTGCGCACCCCCGCGCGCCGCAGCCGCTCGTAGATCGGCGCGAGCTGGCCCTGGTCTGCGTCGGTGGCGTGGACCTGGCCACGGTTGTCCATCTGCGCCGCGATCGCGAGCGTCTTCCCGCCGGCGCCCGCGCACAGGTCGAGGACCTGTTCGCCGGGATGGGCCAGCACCATCAACGCAGCCGCCTGGCTCCCTGCGTCCTGCACCTCCACGTGGCCGCGCTGGTAGACGTCCATGTGCGTCACGTTCGGCGCCCGCTCCCAGCCGGCGCGGGGAGGCAGGCGCACCCCGACCGGACTCACGGGGATCGGCTCGGCGCCCCACCTCGCCAACGTCGAGAGCACCCTGGGGCGGTCCGACTTCAGCGTGTTGACCCTGAGGTCGATGGGCGCGCGGGCAGCAAGCGCGGCGCACTCCGCGACCCATTCCTCGCCGAAGTTGTCCTCCAGCGCCGGGGCGAGCCAGTCGGGGACGTCCGCACGCACGTCATCCGGCGCGTCGGCGAGCCGGTCGGCCTCGAGCATGGCGCGCTCGGCATCGTTCAGCGCGCCCGGCCCGTGCGCCTCGTCCGCAAGCCTTGCAAGGTCGGCAGGCCCGATGCCCCAGCGCCAGCGCAAGGTGGCGAGGACGACGCCGCGCGCCGCCTCGTCGTCGGCGCGCCAGGCGGAGGAGCGGCGCCAGCGCAGCGCGTCGTAGACGAGGTTGCCGACGGCGGCCCGGTCGCCCGAGCCGGCGAAGCGATGGGACAGCCCCCAGTCGCGGACCCCGTCGGCCACCGGCCGGCGGCGCTCCAGGACGTCGAAGAGCACTTCGATGGCGGCCGCAACGCGACCGGCGCTGCGCATGGCGTCAGGCGGCCTCTGGCATCCGGTGCGGCGCGATCGCTTCGGCCTCTTCGATGGGAACCTGCGCGAAGGTCCTCTCGGCGAGCGCACCCCGTCGCCGCGAGGCCGACAAGATCGCCGCGGCGCCGAGCGCTAGGCTGCCCTTGAGCGCGAAGCCGAGCCAGACTGGAAGCGTCGCCACCGCGGTGCCGACGGGGGCGGCGACGAGCGCGTAGGCGAGCCACCCCGCCACCGGCGCCAGGAACGCCACCCCCGCGACGGTGAGCACGACGACGAGCCGTCGCGCGGTGCCGTCGGCGAGGACGAGGTCGGGCGTCATCGTCCGCTCGGGTAGTTCGGGCTCTCGCGCACGATGGCGACGTCGTGCACGTGGCTCTCGGCGAGGCCCGCGTTGGTGATGCGCACGAAGCGCGCCTTGTCGCGCAGCTCGGCGAGGTCGCGCGCGCCCACGTAGCCCATCGCCGAGCGCAGGCCTCCGACCAGCTGATGGATGACGGCCTGGACCGATCCCTTGTAGGGCACCTGCCCCTCGATCCCCTCGGGCACCATCTTCATGGTGTCGCGCACCTCGGCTTGGAAGTAGCGGTCCGCCGAGCCGCGTGCCATCGCGCCGATGGAGCCCATGCCGCGGTACGCCTTGTAGCTGCGGCCTTGGTGAAGGTAGACCTCGCCCGGCGCCTCCTCGGTGCCGGCGAGCAGCGAGCCGACCATCGCGCACGAGGCCCCCGCGGCGAGCGCCTTCGCAAGGTCGCCGGAGAACTTGATGCCGCCGTCCGCGACCACCGGCGTGTCACTCGTCATCGACGCGGACGCAGCCTCCATCACGGCGGTGAGCTGCGGCATCCCGACCCCGGCGACGACGCGCGTGGTGCAGATGGACCCCGGCCCGATGCCCACCTTCACCGCGTCGGCCCCGGCGTCAATCAGCGCCTTCGTGCCTTCGGCTGTGGCGACGTTGCCGGCGAGCACCTGGACCTGGTTCGACAGCCGCTTGACCCGGTCGACCGTCGCGAGGACGCGGGCGGAGTGGCCGTGCGCGGTGTCGACGACGATGAGGTCGACGCCGGCGTCCACCAGCGCCTCGACGCGCTCGATGCCCTTGTCGTCCACGGTGGTCGCGGCGCCAACCCGCAGGCGCCCCTTGCCGTCCTTGACGGCGTTCGGGTAGTCGCGCGCCTTCTCCATGTCCTTCACGGTGATGAGGCCGGTGCAGTTCCCGGCCTCGTCGACCACCAGGAGCTTCTCGATGCGGTGCTGGTGGAGCAGGCGCTTGGCGTCCGCCTGACCCACCTCGTCGGGGACTGTGACCAGCCCCGACGCGGTCATCAGCTCGCGCACCGGCGTCGAGGGGTCGGAGGCGAAGCGCACGTCACGGTTGGTGAGGATGCCGACCAGCCGACCGCGGATGTGCCCGCCGCCGCCGCCGTTCTCCACGACGGGGATGCCGGAGATCCTGTGCCGCTCCATCAGCGCCAGGGCGTCGCCGAGCGTCGCGTCGGGGCCGATGACCATCGGATCGACGATCATGCCGCTCTCGAACTTCTTGACGCGGCGGACCGCCTCGGCCTGCTCCCCCGGGCTCATGTTGCGGTGGACGATGCCGATCCCGCCGGCCTGGGCCATCGCAATGGCGAGGCCCGCCTCGGTCACGGTGTCCATGGCGGCCGACAGGATCGGGATGTTGAGCGGCAGCGCGCGCGTGACGCGCGTCGCAACGGACGTCTCCAACGGCAGGACCTCGGAGTGGCCGGGCGTCAGGAGGACGTCGTCGAAGGTAAGCGCCTCGCCGGTCGCGAGGCTGACGAACTCGGCCATCGGGTCTCCCTCCCCGCGCGGGCGCCAGGCCGACGGGGCACCCGCCGTCCCGCCTCTTAGCGCAGGCGCCGCCGGCCTTTCAATCGACCGGCGGCGCGACGGCTCGGGCGGGCTCAGTTCGTCGGGTAGTCGCCGGTGAACTTCATTGCCTCGACGACGATCTCCGGGACCAGGACGGCGTCGATGCCGTGCACGATCCCGGCGTCGGTGTCGATGTCGGGCTCGGTGACGCTCGCCTTGTCGACGGTCACTGCGGAGCCCTCGATGGACACCTCGAGGGGCTCGCCTCCGGCGACGTCGAGGGATCGTCCGTCGGAGAGATCCGCAGCCGTCACCTGCACGTCGGGCAGCACGTGATGCTCGAGGATGGCGTTCAGCTTGGGCCGGTTCTCCTCGCGAAGGAGGGCGTCGAGGACGCCGTCGGGCAGGGCGTCGAACGCCGCGTCGGTGGGCACGAACGCGGTGTAGGCCTCGTCCTCCTCGAGGAACCAGCCGGCATCGCTCGCCTCGAGCGCCTTGAGGAACGTCGCATAGTTGCCCTTGGCCTCGAGCGCGCTCCTGAAGTTTTCGGCGGCGGCCACGGGTGCTGCGGCGAACGCCAACGTGAAGGCGGCGGCAAGTATCGTTCGCATGGGAACCTCCGTTGTATGGGTCGGACCCTGCCAACCGATGGGCTCGAGGCACGTTGCCTGCGCGCCTTGCGGCGCGCTGTCGCGAGGCTGCCCCCTGGCGCGCCGGACCTCTGCTGGATGACGCCGGGCGCCATGCTAACAAGGTCGCCTCGAACGGAGCGCCCTTGACCCGACCGCACCTCACCGCGCTGATCATCGCCTCGGCGCTCTTCATGGAGAACATCGACTCGACGGTGATCGCGACGGCGCTGCCGACCATCGCCGCCGACCTCGGCTCCGACCCCGTGCGGCTGAAGCTCGCGCTCACCGCCTACCTGCTGTCGCTGGCGACGTTCATCCCGATCTCCGGCTGGGCGGCCGATCGGTTCGGCGCGCGCCTCGTCTTCCGCGCCGCCATCGGCGTCTTCATCGTCGGCTCGGTCATGTGCTCGCTCTCCACGACGCTGTGGGAGTTCGTCGGCTCGCGCATCGTGCAGGGCGCGGGCGGGGCGATGATGACGCCCGTCGGACGCCTCGTCCTCCTGCGCTCGACGCCGAAGTCCGAGCTCCTCGACGCCATGGCGTGGCTCACCATCCCGGCGCTGATGGGCCCGCTGATCGGCCCACCGCTCGGGGGCTTCATCGCCACCTACTTCGACTGGCGCTGGATCTTCTGGATCAACGTGCCGGTGGGCGCCGTCGGCGTCGTCCTCGTCACGCTGTTCATCGAGAACGTGCGGTCCGAGGACCGTCCGCCGCTCGACTGGGTCGGCTTCGTGCTGTCGGGGATCGGGCTGTCCGGCCTGGTGTTCGGGCTCTCCGTCCTCGGCCAGTCGATGCTGCCGCTACCGGTCGCCCTCGCGATGGTCGGGGTCGGCACGCTGGCGTGCGGGCTCTACCTGTGGCATGCGCGGCGTGCGGTTCGTCCGCTCCTCGACCTTGGCCTCCTCGCGCTGCCAACGTTCTTCACGAGCGCGGTCGGCGGGGCGTTCTTCCGCATCGGCGTCGGCGCGATCCCCTTCCTGCTGCCGCTCAGCCTGCAGGTCGGCCTCGGGATGAGCGCGTTCGAGGCGGGCGGGCTCATCTTCTTCGGCGCCATCGGGGCGCTCCTCATGAAGGCGACGGCCAAGCCCATCGTCTCGCGCTTCGGCTTCCGCACCACGCTGGTGGTCAACGGCGTGCTGTCGAGCGTCGCGATCGCGGCGATGGCCTGGTTCGTCGCCGACCCAGGCGCGATCGCCATCACGTCCGTGCTCCTCGTCGGCGGTTTCGTGCGCTCGCTCCAGTTCACCTCGCTCAACGTCATCGCCTACGCCGACGTGGGGCCGGACCGCATGAGCCGAGCGACGAGCCTCTACAGCGTGGCGCAGCAGGTCTCGCTGGCGCTTGGCGTCGCGCTCGGCGCCTTCGTTGTGGAAATCCAGCGCGCCGGGCGGGCGGATGGGGCCATCCTGCCGTCCGACTTCGTTGCCGCCTTCCTGACCGTCGGTGCACTGTCCCTGTGCGCGGTCGCCTTCTACCTGCGGCTGGCGCGCGACGCAGGAGCGGAGATCTCCGGCGCCGTGGTCCCCCCGCGCACACCGGTGACGAGTGCCTGAGGATGAGCGACGACCGAGGGAGGCCAAGGACCGGCCGCGTACCGGCGGCTGTGCTGGTCGCCGTGCCGCCCCCGACGAGGGTGGCGCGCCGGTCGCCGACCGCGTTAGGAGCCGCAGGACCCAGCGAGGAGAAAGCCGTGGCCATCCCCGGACTGCATCACCTCACAGCCATCTGCGGCGCGCCGCAGGCCAACCTGGACTACTACGTCCGCAGGCTCGGACAGCGGCTCGTCAAGCGGACGGTGAACTTCGACGATCCGGGCACCTACCACCTGTACTACGCCGACCGGACCGGGACGCCGGGGACGATCATGACGTTCTTTCCGTTCGCCGACGCGGCGCCCGGCCGCGCTGGCCCCGGCATGGCGACCGCCGTCGCCTACCGTCTTCCGGTGGGCGAACTTGAGGGGTGGATGGCGCGCCTCGCCGAGGACGGCGAGGACTTCCGCGGTCCGTTCGAGCGGTTCGGTGCCCGCGCGATCGCCCTGCGCGACCCGGACGGGCTGACCGTCGAGCTCATCGAGGACCCGGGGGCGCGCGAGCCCATGGACGGCTTCCACTCCGTCACCCTGTGGTGCGACGACCCGGAGCCGACGGCGCGCGTCCTCACCGAACTGTTCGGCTACGAAGCGCACGGGGAAGCTCGTGACGGCGAGGCGACGCGACTGCGCTTCGCTGCACCGGGCGGCGCCCGCGGCGCGGTCGTCGACCTCCTGCACATCGACGCCCACGGCATCGCGCGCCCCGGGGCGGGGACGATCCATCACGTCGCCTTCCGGGCCGAGAGCGACGACGTGCAGCGCATGTGGCGCGAGCGCGTGCGCGCGTTCGGGCTCAGCGTGACGCCGGTCATCGACCGGCAGTACTTCAACGCGATCTACTTCCGCGAGCCGGGTGGTGTCCTGTTCGAGATCGCCACCGATCCGCCAGGGTTCGCCGTGGACGAGGCGCAGGAGGCGCTCGGCAGCGCGCTGAAGCTGCCGGAGCGCTACGAGCCGCGCCGGGACGACATCGAGCGACGGTTGCCGCCCATCACCGTCCCGTCGTGAGCGCCGACCCTCACCGCGACACCCCGCTCGAGCGCGCCGGCCCTCCCGTCGCGCGCGCCGCCAGCACCATGGTCGCGCTGCACGGCAGGGGCGCGGACGCCGCGGACATGTTGGCGCTCTGGCAAGCGCTCGCGCTGCCGCAGGTCGCGGTCGCGGCGCCGCAGGCGGCCGGACGCTCCTGGTGGCCCTCGAGCTTCCTCGCCCCGCTGCCCACCAACGAGCCCGCGTTGTCGTCCGCGCTCGCCCGCGTCGGCCGAGTGGTCGCCGGGCTCAAGGCCGAGGGGGCGGAGCGGATCGTCCTCCTCGGCTTTAGCCAGGGGGCGTGCCTGGCGCTCGAGCACGCCGCGCGCTCCGGCGAGCGCTGGCACGCGGTGATCGGGCTGTCGGGCGGCCTCGTCGGCACCGGGGACGGCGATGGCCCGGCGACCGACGCGCTCCATGGGCATGCGCCGAAGGCCTTCGACTACACCGGTCGCCTCGAGGGCGTGCCGGTCGTCCTCGCCTGCCACGAGCGCGACCCGCACATCCCGCTCGCCCGGGTGCGCGAGAGCGCGTCCGTGCTCGGCGCGATGGGCGCATCGGTGACGATGCACGTCCACCCCGGGGCAGGCCACGCCGTCATGGCCGAGGACGTGAAGGCGGTGCGCGCGCTGCTCAACGAGTGACAAGGTGTGGACGGGCACCGGCACATGGCGCAGTCTGGTTCGGTCCAAGGCATGGCCTCGGAGCGAGCGCTCGCGACGGCGCCGCAGGCACAACGCTGAGGGCCAGTCCCGCGCTCCAAGCGACGGACCGATGGTAGCGAGGGGCGAGCCATGACGTCAGGATCCTGTCGACCGACAAGCGACGCCGAGGCTCCTCGACGCGACGACGACGTTGGCGGCCGAGGGTGCGAACCGGTCTGGCCATTGGGACCGAGGGCGGCGTGATGGACACCGTCCTCGTGCTCAAGTCGCTGCGCGCCGAGGGGCTCGCCCTCCTGCAGCAGCGGCCGGGGACCTCCGTCGTCGTCATCGACGCTCCGACGCCCCAGGGCGTGCTGGACGCGATCGCCAGCGCCGACGCGCTCCTGGTGAAGAACACGCCGATCACGCCAGCGATGGTCGACGCCGCCGAGCGCCTCAAGGTGGTGTCCAAGCATGGCGTCGGGCTCGACAACCTTCCCGTGGAGCACCTCACCTCGCGTGGCGTGCCGGTGACGACGGTGGGCGATGCCAACTCCGGCGCGGTGGCCGAGCACGCGTTGATGCTCATGCTCGCCCTGTCGCGCCGCCTGCCGCAGTACGACGCCCGCACCCGCGCCGGCGGCTACATCACCGATCCGGACTGGCCGACCCACGAGCTCGCCGGCCGCCGGCTCCTCGTGATCGGGGCCGGCCGGATCGGGCTGCGCGTCGCCCGCCTCGCCCGCGCGTTCGGGATGGCGGTGGCCGCGCACGACCCTGATGCGAGGGACGAGGACCTCGCTGCCTTAAGGATCGAGCCGGCCGCGGACCTTCACGCCGCGCTCGGCGCCGCGGACATCGTCTCGTTGCACTGCCCCCTCACGGAGGCGACGCGTCGCCTGATGGACGCCTCGAGGCTCGCAGCGATGCGGCCGGGCGCGCTCCTGATCAACACCGGCCGCGGCGGTCTTGTCGACGAGGCGGCCCTGCTCGTCGCGCTGCGTGAGGGACGCATCAGCGGGGCCGGTCTCGATGTATTCGAGGTCGAGCCGCCCGATCCCACCAACCCTCTGTTCGCCGAGCGGGGGGTGATCGTCACTCCGCACACGGCAGCGCTCACCGAGGAGACGTCCATCCGCATGGCACGGGTCGCGGCGCAGAACTGCCTCGCCGGCCTCGAGGGGCGGCTCGCCGCCGACATGGTGGTGAACCCGGAGGTACTTTTGCGCCACGCGGTGCGCGCATGAGGGCGAGCGCGTCCGCCATCGCGGCACTCGTCCGCTACGACACGCCGACGGTCTGCAACGGGCTGGAGGAGATCGGGGCGGGCCACCGGGACGCCGGCTACACGCGACGCACCATGGTGATGGCGCCCGATGGTCTACGCCTCGCCGACGGGGCACGCGCGGTGTGCGGCCGCGCCAAGACGGTGCGCATCCGCGCCAGCAGGCCGCACGGGCGCAGCGCGTCCGACGCCGCAGCGCTGAAGGCCGCGTACTACGCTTACGTGGCGGATGCTGACGGCCCGACCGTCATCGTGGTGGAGGACCTCGACGCTGAGCCGGTCGGCGCCTTCTGGGGCGAGGTTCACTCCGCGCTCCACCGGGCGCTCGGCGCCGTCGGCGTGATCACCAACGGGATCATCCGCGACCTCGACGACCTCGACCCCGCGTTGATGCTCCTCGCCGGCGGGGTCGGCCCGAGCCACGCTCACGTCCACTGGGTGGACTACGGCGAAGGGGCCAGCGTGTTCGGCATGAGCGTTGCAGAGGGTGACCTGGTCCACGCCGACCGGCACGGCGCGGTCGTGGTGCCCGACGACGCCGTCGGCGCGCTGCCGGACGCCATCGAGGCGGTGCGGCAGAGGGAGGCACGGATCCTGGCGCTTACCGCGCGGTCGCCGTTCGACCACGGGGCGCTGCGCCGCGTGGTCCTCGGGGACACGGCGGAGCCGGGGGAGGGGGCTTGATCGGACGGCTGAACGAGACGCTTGACCTCGACGCGGTCCGCGCGGCGGTCTCCCCTGAAGCGCGTCGGCTGGTCGAGGATGCCCTCGTCTGGGACATGACGATGCCCTGGACGCCGGACTATGTGGACGTCGAGCGCATCCTGCCGCGCTTCCACCGCGCCGGCGTCGACCTCGTCTCGCTCACCGTCATGGGGCCGGAGCGCGACCTCGCCGGCACCGTGGCGCACGTCGCCGCGGCGAGCCGCGCCATCGACGCGCGCGAGGACATGGTGCGCTGCGCGACCGTCGCCGACATCGACGCGGCGCGGGCGTCAGGCAAGCTGGCCCTCATCTACAACTTCCAGGAGACGAAGCACTTCGACGTGGAGATCGGCCTGATCGCGCTGTTCTACGCGCTCGGCGTGCGCCACGCGCTGCTCGCTTACAACGCCAAGAACCGCGTGGGAGACGGCTGCGCCGAGCGCACCGACGCGGGGCTGTCGCGCTGGGGCATCGCGGTCGTCGAGGAGATGAACCGCGTCGGCATGCTCGTCGACGGCACGCACTCGGGCCATCGCACCACCATGGACGCGATGGAGGTGGCGACCGCGCCGTTCATCTTCTCCCACTGCAACGCCCACGCCGTCGTGCCGCACTACAGGAACATCCGCGACGACCAGATCCGCGCGTGTGCGGCGACCGGCGGCGTCATCGGCGTCAACGGGCTCGGCGAGTTCCTCGACGACGAGCACGCGACGTCGGCGTCGATGTTCCGCCACATCGACCACATCGCTCAGCTCGTCGGGCCGCGGCACGCCGGGCTCGGGCTCGACTTCGTGCTCGACGTCGAAAGGTTCTGGGACTGGGTCGCGGCCTACCCGCACATGTGGCCGCCGAGCCCTCCGGTGGAGCGCCGGCGCAGCGCGTTCGCCCAGCCCGAGCAGGTGCTGGAGCTCGCCGACCTCATGCTGCGGGCGAACTGGAGCGAGGCGGACGTGCGCGGCGTCCTCGGCCTGAACTTCCGCCGCGTGTGCGAGGCGGTGTGGCGGTGAGCGACGCGCTCCTCGCCGTCGAGGGACTGTCGGTGCGCTTCCCCGGCGACCCGGACGCGCGCACGGCGGACGTCCTCGCCGTCGACGACGTTTCGCTGACCGTTCGCCGCGGCGAGATCCATTGCGTCGTGGGTGAGTCGGGCGCGGGCAAGTCGACGGTGGCGACGGCGGTGCTCGGCCTCATCGACCGCCCCGGCCAGGTCGAGGCAGGGCGCATCCTGTTCGATGGCGTCGACCTCGCGCGCGCCGACGAGCCGACGTTGCGGCGCCTGCGCGGCCGCCGCATCGGGGCGATCTTCCAAGATCCGTTATCGGCGCTGAACCCTGTGCTGACCATCGCCGACCAGATGCTCCCGGCACTCGGCCACGCAACAGGCCTCGTCGGGCGCGCGGCGGTGGACAGGGCAGCGGACCTGTTGGAGCGCGTCGCCATCGACCGGCCGAGGAAGCGGCTGAGGCAGTACCCGCACGAGCTGTCGGGCGGGATGCGCCAGCGCGTCGTCATCGCCATCGCGATCTCGGGCTCGCCGGACCTCCTCGTCGCCGACGAGCCGACGACGGCGCTCGACGTCTCGATCCAGTCCGGCGTGCTGCGCCTCATCGAGGGGCTCGTCGCGGACCTTGAGATCGGCGTTCTCCTCATCACCCACGACATGGCGGTGGTGGCGGAGGTCGCCGACCGGGTCACCGTCATGCGGCACGGCCGCGTGGTGGAGGAGGGGCCGAAGGCGCAGGTGCTGTTCGCGCCGCGCGCGCCCTACACCTGTGACCTCATCGCCGCGGTCCCTCGGGCGGACGTGCGAATGGAGCGCTTCCGCGGTCCCGAGCCGACGCCGCGCGACGACGGCCCGATCCTCTCGCTGTCGGACGTCACCGTCGTGTTCCGCGGCGCGCGGACGCTGCGCGGCGGTGCCAATGACGTGCGTGCGGTGGACGGCGTGTCGCTCGACGTTGCCCGGGGCGAGGCGTTCGGGCTGGTCGGCGAGTCGGGGTCCGGCAAGTCGACCCTCGCGCGCGTCGCCTGTGGCCTCCAGGGGGTCGACGGCGGCACCGTCACCTACGACGGCAGGGACATCACGCGCCTCGCGCACGACAGGTCGCTGCGCCGCGATGCGCTCTCCATGCAGATGATCTTCCAGGACCCGTTCGCCTCGTTGAACCCGCGCCAGAAGGTCATCGACGCGCTGACCGAGCCTCAGGCGGTCGCCGGGCGAGGCACGCGCGAGGAGCGCCGCGCCCGCGCCATCGAGGCGTTGAAGAGCGTCGGCCTCGACGAAGGCGCGGCGAGCAAGCACCCGCACGCGTTCTCCGGCGGGCAACGCCAGCGCATCTCCATCGCCCGCGCCCTCGTCATGGAGCCGGCGTTCCTGATCTGCGACGAGCCGACCTCGGCGCTCGACGTGTCGGTCCAGGCGCAGGTGCTCGAGGTGCTGAACGCGCTTCGCCAACGGCTCGGGCTGACGCTCCTCTTCATCAGCCACGACCTCGCCGTGGTGCGCCAGCTCTGCGACCGGATCGCGGTGATGAGGTCGGGGCAGGTGCGCGAGGTCGGACCGACGGAGGCGATCTTCGAGGCGCCCCAGGACGCCTACACGCGCGAGCTCCTGCGTCTCGCGCCGAAGTTCCAGCCGGATGCAGCCACACGGTCGCAGCCCGCAGCGGTCTCGGCCTAAACCCAACAACGACAGGGAGAGAGCACTCATGAAGACGACACTTGCCATCGGCGCCGCCGCGCTCGTGGCCCTCACCGCGCCGACGATGGCGCAGCAGGCCGTGCCGGACGAACTCACCATCGGCATGTCGGTGACGCCCAGCACGCTCGACGTGCACCTCAGCGCGCTCGGCTCCGACGAGCAGTACTACCGCCATGTCTACGACCCGCTGGTGCAGTCCGACCCTGACCTGCAGCCCGTGCCGGCGCTTGCCACATCGTGGGAGCTCATCGACGACACGACGTGGGAGTTTGAGCTGCGGGAAGGCGTCACCTTCCACGACGGGTCGGAGTTCAACGCGGAGGACGTCAAGTTCTCGCTGGACCGCCTCGGGACGGTGCCGGGGTCCGACGGGCTCAACGCGGAGAAGATGGACGCCATCGAGGAGCTCGAGATCGTCGATCCGCTGACGATCCGCATCCACACGAAGGAGCCGACCCCGGACCTCCTGTCGCGCCTCTACCAGCAGTTCATCATCTCCAACGAGCTCCCTCAGGACGTCGCGACGGAGGACTTCAACTCCGGCGAGGCGGCCATCGGCACCGGACCGTTCGAGTTCGAGAGCTGGCAGCGCGGCGAGGCGCTCGTGCTCACCGCCAACGAGGACTACTGGGGCGGGGCGCCGCTCGTCGACCGCATCGTCATGCGCGAGATGGCGAACGACGGGGCCCGCGTCGCCGCGCTCCTCGCCGGCGACGTCGACATGGTCGACGCGGTTCCACCGCTCGACGTGGCGCGCCTCAATCAGGCCGGCGACGTGAACATCGTCACCGGCCCGTCCTCGCGGACGATCTTCCTGCAGTTCAACACCGCCGCGGAGACCGCGCCGATGACGACGGCGAAGGGCGGCGGCGCGCTCGAGGAGAACCCGTTCCGCGACCCCAAGGTCCGCGAGGCGATCTCCCTGGCCGTCAATCAGGACCTCATCGTCGACCGTGTGATGGAGGGGCTCGCGACCGTCGCGAACCAGCCGTTGCCGGAGGGCTTCGAGGGCTCGGCGCGCGACCTTGGCGCCCCCACCTACGACGTCGATCGAGCGCGGGAG
Organism: Acuticoccus sp.; assembly: GCF_965213555.1. Taxonomy (GTDB): domain Bacteria; phylum Pseudomonadota; class Alphaproteobacteria; order Rhizobiales; family Amorphaceae; genus Acuticoccus. The sequence goes on from NZ_OZ243890.1 coordinate 3,133,345, forward strand.
CTCCTCGCGGAGGCGGGCTACGAGGACGGCTTTGCCACCGTCCTCGCGTGCTCGAACGACCGCTACATCAACGACGCCAAGATCTGCCAGGCGGCCGGCCAGATGCTGGCGGCCATCGGCATCGACGCCACCGTGGAGACGATGCCGAAGTCGGTCTACTTCGGCCGCATGCGCGAGGGGGAGTTCCCGTTCTTCATGCTCGGCTGGGGCAACTCGCAGGGGACGGCGACCTCGGTCCTGAAGTCCGTCGTCGCGACGAAGGACGACGAGGCGGGCTACGGCTCCTGGAACGGGGGCTTCTCCGACCCCGAGGTGGACGCGCTCATCAAGGAGGGTGAGGTCCTCATGGATCCCGAGGCGCGGGACGACGCCCTCGCGGAGGCGACCGCCCTCGCCATGGAGCGGCACGCCGTGGTGCCCCTGCACCAGCAGCCGGTCGTCGTCGGCATGCGCGGGGATTATCCCTACACGACCTACCAGGACGAGGGGTTCCGCGCCTTCCTCATCGGCAAGGAAGAGTGACCGCCGAGCCCACCCACCGGCGCGCCGGATGACGGTGTGACCGTCTTCCTCCTGAAGCGCCTCGGCGAGGCGATCGTGGCCCTCTTCGTGGTCTCGGTCGCCGTGTTCGCCGGCGTCTACGCCATCGGCGACCCGCTGTCGCTCCTCGTGCCGCCGGACGCGACCGCGGCGACCGAGGCGGCCATCGCCGCCGAGCTCGGCCTCGACCGGCCGCTCCCCTTGCAGTACGCCGCGTTCGTCGCCAACGCGCTGGAGGGGGACTTCGGCGTCTCGTTCTTCTACCGCGAGCCGGCGCTTCAGGTGATCGCCGAGCGCCTGCCCGCCACGCTCGAGCTCGCCACGGTCGCCATGGTGATCGCGACCTTCGTCGGCGTCCCGCTCGGGCTGTGGGCGGGGATGCACCCCGGCACCATCCTCGACCGCACCATCGTGACTGGCTCGGTGCTCGGCTTCTCCATCCCCACCTTCATGGTGGGGCTCGTCTTCATCCTCGTGTTCGCGGTCGTGCTCGGCTGGCTCCCGTCGGGCGGGCGCGGCGACACCGTCGAGGTGTTCGGCGTGCGCCTCTCCGTCCTCACCCTCGACGGGTGGACGCACCTCCTGCTGCCTGCCGCGAACCTTGCGCTGTTCCCGCTCGCGTTCATCGTGCGCCTGGCCCGCTCGGGGATGCGAGAGGCGCTGTCGCTCGACTTCGTGCGCTTCGCCCGTGCGCAGGGGCTCTCGCGCGGCAAGGTGGTGCGGCTGCACATCCTGAAGTTCGTGGCGATCCCCATCGTCACGCTGGTCGGGCTGCAGTTCGGCATCCTCATCGCGTTCGCGGTGGTGACGGAGCAGATCTTCGCCTGGCCGGGGATGGGCAAGCTCCTCATCGACGCGATCAACCAGCTCGATCGCCCGCTCATCGTGGCGTACATCCTGATGACGTCGGTGCTCTTCATCGCCATCAACCTCGTGGTGGACCTGCTGTACGGCCTCCTCGACCCCCGGGCGCGGCTCGGATGACCGACAGCGTCGCCGCCGCCCAGCCCACAGGGCGCATGCGCTTCGCGGCGGCGTTCGCGCGCCGCTCGCCCCAGGCGGTCGCCGGCCTCGTGATCCTGGCACTCCTCGTCGTCGGCGGGGTGTTCGCACCCGTCCTCGCGCTGCACGATCCCTACGACCTGTCCACGTTCTCCATCATCGACGCGCGGCTCGCGCCGGGCGAGGCGGGAGTGATGGGCTCGGTCCATCCCCTAGGGACGGACGACCAGGGCCGCGACCTGTGGAGCGCGATCCTCTACGGGCTGCGCATCAGCCTGTTCGTCGCGGCGGTCTCAGCGACCGCCGCGGGCGCGATCGGCACGGCGGCGGGGCTCTTCGCCGGCTGGCGCGGGGGCTGGACGGACCGCATCCTGATGCGCATCGTGGACATCCAGCTCTCGGTGCCGGCGATCCTCGTCGCCCTGGTGCTGCTCGCGATCCTCGGCCGCGCGGTGGAGAACACGATCATCGCCCTCGTCACCGTCCAGTGGGTCTACTTCGCGCGCACGGTGCGGGCGTCCGTCCTGGTCGAGCGGCGCAAGGAGTACGTGGAGGCGAGCCGGCTGATGGGCTTCTCGGACCTTCGCATCCTCGCCAAGCACATCCTGCCCAACTGCCTCGGCCCGCTGTCGGTGGTCGCCACCATCGAGTTCGCCCACGCGATCACGCTGGAGGCGACCCTCTCCTTCCTCGGCGTCGGCCTGCCCATCACCGAGCCGAGCCTCGGCCGGCTGGTGGCGAACGGCTTCCAGTACCTGCTCAACGGCGAATGGTGGATCTCCCTGTTGCCCGGCATCGCGCTCCTCCTCCTCATCTTCTCGCTGAACCTCGTGGGCGACCGGCTGCGCGAGCTCGCCGACCCGCGCCGCGGAGGCCTCGCATGATCCCCTCCGTCGCCGTCGAAGCCGATGCGCTGCGCGACGTGGCGCGCGAGGCGATGGCGCGCTGCGGCTCGCCGGCCGACGAGGCGGACGCCGTCGCCGACCACCTCGTCGAGGCGAACCTCAAGGGCCACGACAGCCACGGCGTCGTCCGCCTGCCGCGCTACCGCACCATGGTGGAGACCGGCGCCCTCGCCGTCGGCGCGACGCTCACGGTGGTCGCCGACACCGGCCCGCTGCTGCAGCTCGACGCCAACCGCGGCATGGGGCAGTGGCTCGCCCGGCAGGCGACGGACCGCGCCATCGCCCGCGCGCACGAGCACGGCGTCGCGGTGTTGGCGCTGCGCCGCGCCGGGCACGTCGGCCGCCTCGGTGCCTACGCCGAGCAGGCGTGCGCGGCCGGCCTCGTCAGCATCCACTTCGTCAACGTCGCCGGCTCCAAGCTCGTCGCCCCGTTCGGTGCTGCGGGGCGGATGACCTCCACGAACCCCATCGCGATCGGCGTGGTCCGCGCCGATGGCGAGCCGTTCATCCTCGACTTCGCGACCTCGATGATCGCGGAGGGCAAGGCGCTCGTCGCGGCGCAGGGTGGCACGACGCTGCCGGACGGTGCGCTGGTGGACGGGGCCGGCCAGCCGACGGCGGACCCCGCCGCGCTCTACGGACCGACGCTCGGCACCCCCGGACCCGACCCGCGCGGCGGGCCCGGCGCGCTCGCCGCCTTCGGCCTGCACAAGGGGTCGGGCCTCGCGCTCGCCTGCGAGCTCCTCGGCGGCGCGCTCACCGGCAACGGCGCGAACGGGCCGGACGATCAGCCGTTCGGCAACGGCATGCTGTCCATCCTCGTCGACCCGCGCGCCCTCGACACCGCGGGCACGTTCGCCACCGACGCCGAGGCGTTCCTGGCGAGGGTCGAGGCGATGACGCCGGCCGCAGGCACCGCCACCGTGCTGACACCGGGCATGAAGGAGCGGGCGACCCGCGACGCGCGCATGGCGGACGGCATCCCGCTGCCGCATCCCCTGTGGGAGGCGCTGCGCCGCCTCGCCGAGGCGCCGCCGCTCGCCTCGGCCTAGGTCAGGCGGACAGCGCCATGCCGTCGCGCTGGGGGTCAGCGGCGCCCTTCAGGCGGCCGTCCTCGCGCCGCTCGATGGCGTGGACGCCGCCGAACGCGTAGGTGAGGTGCGAGCGCTTGACCTCGTAGCCGCGTGCCTCGAGCTCCCGCGTCACCGTGCGCGGGATGCGGTTCGACACGTCGATGACGTCCGACGTCACCGAGATGCGAGGGGCAATTACCGCCTCGAGCACGTCCATGCCAAAGTCGACGACGTTGGAGATCACCTGGAGGATCGCCGGCACGATGTGGGTGCCGCCCGGCGCGCCGAGCACCAAGCGAGGCTGGCCGGCGGACATCACGATGGTCGGAGCCATGGAGGCGAAGCGCGCCTTGCCCGGCGCGATGGACTGCGCGCGGCCCGGCCGCGGGTCGAAGCCCGCCATGCAGCCGTTGTACATGAAGCCGAGCCCTTGGGTGATGACGCCCGAGGGGTGCCCCAGCGAGTGCGTCAGGCTCGCAGCGAGCCCGCTCGCGTCGATCACCGACACGTGCGTCGTGCCGGCGTCGCGCATGGCGAGGCGCTCCACGTGGAGCTTCTCGCCCGCGCGGATGCCCGCCGCCGTCCGATCCGCCGCCTCGTTCGACATGAGGCGATCCAGCGGCACGTCCACGAACCGCGGGTCGCCGACGGACGCATCCTTGTCGATGGTCGCGCGCTTCATCGCCTCGGCGAGGATCGCGAGGTGGTCCGGTCCGTTATGCTCCAGCGCTGAAAGGTCGAAGCGCTCAAGGACCGTCAGCATCAGCGCGATCAGCGGCCCGCCGCCCGGCGGCCGGTTCGTGAGGACGCGGTGGCCGCGGTATGTGACCTCGAGGGGCGCGGCGAGGTCCGTCGCATAGTCGACGAGGTCGTTGGCAGTCATCAGCGCGTCGTTCGCCGCCATGTCGGCCGCGATCTCCCTCGCGACGTCGCCGGAGTAGAACGTCGCCGCACCTTCGTGGCTGATGCGCTCCAGCGTCCGCGCAAGGTCTTCGTTGCGGATCATCGTTCCCGGCCGCTTGTAGCTGCCGTCGTCGGAGAGGTAGAGTCGCCGCGCCGGCTCGGTGACGGACAGCTTCTCGCCGTAGTTCATCCGGCCGTAGGAGCGCTCGTCCTGGGTCCACACGGTGTGGACGTGCGGGCGCACCATCCATCCCTCGCGGGCGTGCTCGACGGCGGGCGCGATGAGCTCCGACCAAGGGAGGGCGCCCCACCGCGCGTGCGCGTCGGCGAACATCTTCAGCGAGCCCGGCGTCGCGATGGATTGGTAGCCCGCCTCGTTGACGTTGCCGTCGAGGACGAAGCCGAAGCCATCGCGCGTCTCGCCGACCACCCGGTCCGCCCAAATGTCAGCCGTCGCGGCGGCCGGCGCGCGGGCGTGCGCCTCCAGCGACACGGGGGCATCGTCGGGACCCACGAGGGTGAGGCAGCCGAAGCCGGCGATGCCCGCCATCAGCGGATCGACCACGCCCTGCACGAAGGCGGCGGCGAGCGCGGCATCGACGGCCGAGCCGCCGGCCTTCAGCGCGAGCCAGCCGGCCTCGGTCGCCTCCGGCTGGGCGGCCACGACCATGGCGCCGGTCATCGGATCCCTGCGCGAGGCGGCGTGAAGCATGAGCCTGTCATGCCGGCACGCTAGGGTGGCGGCGTGTCGCGTGTCAAAGCGCAACGTGGCGGATGTTGCTCGCCGAGCACGCGCCTTGCATCCTCTCCGGCGGACCCGGAGACGCACATGAGCACGCACCATACCCTCGACGCCTCGCCGCAGACGGTGCACTGGGGTCACTTCGACGCCACGCTGGAGCCGTGCCTCGCCGTCCGGTCCGGCGACCGCGTGACGATGACGACGGTGTCGGGCAACCTGTCCCAGACGCCCGGACGTGAGCGGCTGCTGCCGGCCCACGCGGCGGTGCTTGATGCGGTCAAGCCGGAGGTCGGCCCGCACATCATGACGGGGCCCGTCGCGGTGGAGGGCGCCGAGCCGGGCGACCTCCTCGAGGTGCGCATCGAAGACATCACGCTGCCATGCGACTGGGGCTTCAACGTCGTCATGCCCCTGCGCGGGACGCTGCCGGAGGACTTCCCCGAGGGTCAGCTCATCATCGTCGAGCTCGACCGTGCGGCGGGGCTCGGCACGCTGCCGTTCGGCATGACGGTGCCCCTCGCGCCGTTCTTCGGCGTGATGGGCGTCGCGCCGCCGCCGGGCTGGGGTCGTGTCGGCTCCATCGAGCCGCGCGACTTCGGCGGCAACATGGACCTCAAGGAGCTCGTCGCCGGCACCACGCTCTACCTGCCGGTGTTCGTGCCAGGCGCGCTGTTCTCCGTCGGCGACGGGCACGGCGCGCAGGGCGACGGCGAGGTGTGCCTCAGCGCCATCGAGACCTGCCTCACGGGCACGTTCACGCTGATCCTGCACAAGGCGGCGGGCGTCAGGTTCCCGCGCGCCGAGACGCCGACGCATTGGATCACGATGGGGTTCAACGAGGACCTCGACGACGCGGCAAAGCAGGCGCTGCGCGAGATGATCGCGCTGCTCGGCGAGCTGAAGGGGCTCGCGCCCATGGACGCCTACGTCCTGTGCAGCCTCGCCGCTGACCTCCGCGTCACCCAGCTCGTGGACGGCAACAAGGGCATCCACGCCATGCTGCCCAAGGCGCTGCTCTGATCAGCGGCGCTACGCCGCCTCGCGCTCGCGGCCGTAGAGCGCCTCAATCGCGTTCGCATACTTCTTGTAGATGTTGGCGCGGCGCACCTTCATGGTCGCCGTGACCTCGTCGTCGTCGTGGTCGAGCTCCTTGGTGAGGAGGTGGAAGCGGCGGATGTTGGCGACCGGCGGCAGCGCTGCGTTCGCCCGCGCCACCTCGGCCTCGACGAGCTCGCGGACCGCCGGGTGCTCGGCGAGGTTGCGGAAGTTGGTGTAGGCGATGCCGCGCTCCTCGGCCCACTGGGCGACGGTCTCGAAGTCGATCTGCACCAGCGCGGCGACGTAGCGCCGCTTCTCGGCGACGACGACGCACTCCTTGATGTAGGGGCTCGACTTGGCGCCGTTCTCGATCTCCGACGGCGACAGGTTCTTGCCGCCGGCGGTGATCATGATGTCCTTCAGCCGGTCGACGATGGCGTACTGCCCGTCGCGCATCGCGACGACGTCGCCGGTGTGGAGCCAGCCTTCGCGGATCGCCTCGTTCGTGGCCGCCTCGTTCTTGTAGTACCCCTCGAACACGAGGTCGCCGCGCATCAGGAGCTCGCCCAGCTCACCGATCCGCGCCTCGGCATTGACGACGACGCCGCCGACCGCGCCAGGCACGAGGTGGGACAGCCGCTGGCCGAGCGCGACGCCGCTCGTCTCGGTGGCGCCGTACACCTCGACGAGCGGCACGCCAAGGGTGCGGAAGTAGCGCACGATGAGCGGCGAGATGGGCGCGGCGCCGGTCATCGCGATGCGCGTGCGGGTCAGCCCTATGGCGTTGAGCAGCGGGCGGAACACCACCGCCGACCACAGCGCGAAGGTCAGCCGCTGGCGCAGCGTCCGCTCTCGCCGCGGCACGGTGGCGAACGGCCCGCAGGCAGCGAGCGCCCGGTCGTAGAGCGCCTTGCGCACGCCGCCGGCCTCGGTCATGCGCACGTGAATCGCGCTGTGCAGCTTCTCCCAGATCCGCGGCACGCCGAGGAACATCGTCGGCGCGACCTCCCTCAGGTCCTCCTGCACGGTGCGCATGGACTCACCGAAGTTGACCGTGCTGCCGAGGGTTATGGGCACCATCGTCGTCGCGAACTGCTCGGCGACGTGGCACAGCGGCAGGTAGGACAGGTGCGTGTCGCGCGGGGTGAGGCCGAGGAGCTCCACCGCCGCGATCGCCTGGGCGCGGATGTTGCGATAGCTGATCATCGCGCCCTTGGACTTTCCGGTGGAGCCGGATGTGTAGATCATCAGCGCGATGTCGGAGAGGGATTGGCGCTCGAGGACGGCGTCAACCATGCCCGGCTCACCCGCCCGGTGCTCGCGCCCGGCAGCCTCGAGGTCGCGGAACGCGGTGACGGCGCCGGGGCCGTAGCCACGCATCCCCTTCGTCTCGATGACCACGATGTGCTTGAGGCGAGGCAGGGAGGCGCGCACCGCGAGCACCTTGTCCACCTGCTCCTGGTCCTCACAGACGACGACCTCGGCGTCGGAGTGCTCCAGGACGTAGCCGACCTCCGGCGCCGGGCTCGTCGGGTAGACACCGATGGTGATGGCGCCGGCCATCCCCGCGCCGAGCTGGGTCAGCACCCACTCGATGCGGTTCTCCGACAGGACGGCGACGTGGCCGCCGGGCTCGACGCCGAGCGCCCGCAGGCCGTGCGCCACGACGCTGGCACGCTCGGCGTAACCCGCCCAGGTCGTCGGCTGCCAGATGCCGAACTCCTTCTGGCGGATCGCGGTGCGCCGCGGGCGCGTCCTCGCCTGGTGGACGAGCATCTGCGGCAGCGTCAGCTCGGGCAGGTCCGGTGTGCGCGGTGCCATGGTTCCCCCCTCAGGACAGCCAGCGCTTGCGGCGCTTGTAGTGCTTCACGTCGCGGTAGCTGCGCGCCCCGTCCGGACCGCCGTGCCCAAGGTAGAACTCGCGCACGTCGTGGTCGCGGGCGAGGCGCTCGACGGGCCCGTCGATCTGGATCTTGCCGTTCTCCATGATGTAGCCGGTGTGCGCCACCGCGAAGGCGACGGCGGCGTTCTGCTCCACGAGGAGCATGGCGGTGCCCGTCTGCCGGTTGATCCGCGCGATGATGGTGAAGATCTCCTCCACCAGCTTGGGCGAGAGGCCGAGCGAGGGCTCGTCGAGGAGCATCAGCGAGGGCTCGGCGATCAGCGCGCGGCCGATGGCGAGCATCTGCTGCTCCCCGCCGGAGAGGTATCCGGCGCGTGCGCCCCGCCGCTCGTGGAGGCGCGGGAAGTACTCGTAGACGAAGTCGTACGGCGCGCTCCTGCTGGGTCGGCCGGACAGCGCGTAGGTCGCCGCCGTGAGGTTCTCCTCCACCGTCAGGTCCTCGAAGACGCGGCGGCCCTCCATGACGTGGGCGAGGCCGCGCCGCACCAGCCCATGCGGCGTCGCGCGCGCCGTGTCCGCCCCGTCGAAGACGATGCGCCCGGCGGTGTGCGCGCCGTTCTCCAGGGGCAGGAGGCGGGAGATCGCCTTCAGCGTCGTCGACTTGCCCGCGCCGTTCGACCCCAGCAAGGTTACCACCTTGCCGCGCGGCACCCTGATCGAGAGGCCGCGCAGCACCTGGATGGTGTGGTTGTAGACGACCTCGATGTTCTCGACCTCGAGGATCGCCTCGTCCGCGCTCATTCGTCGAGCATGATCCAGTCCGACACCGGCTCCATCTGCCCCGCAGCGGCGTCGTACTCATAGATCCGGCCGACCGGCACCGAGTTGCCGGGGACGGCGATGGGCACGCCGATGACGCCGCCGGTGTCGAACTCCTCGATCGTGTTGAGCGCGGTCTTCAGCGTCTCGCCGGTGAGCTCGTCGCCCGCCTCGAGCGCGCGCTTGGCCGCCTCGACGAGGAGCATGGCGGATACGAAGCCCTGCATGTAGCCGGTCGACTGGTACTCCGGCCGCATCTGCCGGATGCGGTCCATCATCGGCGCGTCCCCCTCCTCGTCGTAGTAGTACCGGTATGGCATCACGCCGAGGAAGCCGTCCGCCGCCTCGCCGACGCTCTGCCAGAGCGAGGCGTCCATCGACCAGAACGTGCCCATGAAGCGCGTCTCGAGCCCGAGCTCGCGGGCCTGGCTGATGAACTCCGGCAGCGGTGCGAGGACGTAGCCGTGGAAGATCGTGTAGTCCGGCCGCGCCCGGCGCAGCTTCAGGACCTCGGTCGACACGTCCACCGAGCCGGGCGGCGTGATGATCTCCTCGGCGATCTCCAGCCCCAGCTCGTCGGCGGTGGCGCGCGCCTCCTCGATGGGGTCGCGGCCGAACTCGGTGTCGGAGTAGACCATGACGAGGCGTGCGCCCGGCGTCTCGTCGGCGATGTACTCCATCAGGATCTCGACCATCTCGCTGTAGTCCGGCCCGGCCATGAACGTGTACGGGTAGGCCTCGGGGTCGTTCAGCTCGGTGGCGAAGGACGCGCCGCCCATGATCATCGAACCGCGGCGCGCGAGGTCGGGCGCGATGGTCTTCGCGAAGCCCGTGGAGTCGCCGTAGTACAGGTGGATGTCGTCCTGGCTCGTCAGCTTGTTGAACACGGCGACGGACTGGTTCACTTGGTAGCCGGTGTCCTCGTAGGCGAGGCGGACCTGCCGCCCGTCGATCCCGCCCTCCTCGTTCACGATCGTCACGTAGTCCTGCATGCCCTTCTCGACGGCCTCGCCGGCGAAGGCGAACACGCCGGTGAGCGGCAGCGACGCGCCGATGACGATCTCGCCTTCCTGGGCCGCTGCGCCTCCCGCCATGCCAAGCGTGGCGGTGAGCGCCAGCAAGCTCGTTCTCAAGGTCTTCATGGGTTCCCTCCAGGTCATGTCTTGAAGGGCCAGAGCTGCCACGAGCGCCTGACCCTGTGGATGATCTCCGCCAGTCCCCGGGGCTCGAAGACCAGGAAGAGCACGATGAGCGCGCCGAACACGATGGTGCGCACGGGCGACAGCGCCGAGGCGGCGTTCGGCCAGATCGGCGACAGCGCGTCGAACACGAAGCGCAGGAGCTCCGGCGTCAACGTCATGAAGATCGCGCCGAGGATGCCGCCGAGGATGGTGCCGATCCCGCCGACGATGATCGCGGCAAGCAGGAACACCGACATGAGGAACGGGAACGTGTCGGGCGTCACGACGCGGAAGACGTAGGCCCAGAGCCCGCCGGCCACGCCGGCGTAGAACGAGGCGATGGCGAAGCTCATCAGCTTGTAGCGCATGAGCGGAATGCCGAGGACCTCGGCCGAAATGTCGCGGTCGCGGATGGCGATGAAGGCGCGGCCGATGCGCGTGCGGAAGAGGTTCGCCGCGCCGAGCACCAGGAGCACGGTGACGGGGACGATGAGGTAGTACAACGCGAAGTACGTGGTGAGCTCGACGCCGAGCACCGAGGCGGGCGCGACGGAGAGGCCGGTGTTGCCGTTCGTCACGCTTTCCCAATGCACGAACACGAAGTGGAGGATGAACGAGGCCGCGATGGTGGCGATGGCGAGGTAGAGCCCCTTCACGCGCAACGACGGGATGCCGAACACCACGCCCACCGCGGCGGCGACGAGCCCGCCGGCCACGAGGGCGAGGAGGGACGGGACGGCGGTCTCCTGCTCCAGCCACGCCACGGTGTAGGCGCCCACCGCCATGAACGCCGCCTGGCCGAGGCTGACGAGCCCGGTGTAGCCGGTGAGGATGTTGAGCCCCGTCGCGGAGGCGACGTTGATCGCCGCGAGGCACGCGAGGTAGAGCCAGTAGTCGTCGAGCCCGAAGGGGGCGAGGGCGAGCGCGGCGAGGAATGCGATGACCCATAGCCTGTGCGGGCGCGTGGTGAACAGCGCCTCGTCGGCCCGGTAGCTCTCCTTCGCGGTGCCGATCAGCACGTCACAGCCTCTCGATCTCGTGCGTGCCGAAGAGGCCGTAGGGTCGGATCATCATGGCGACGATGAGGAGGCCGAAGGTGACGACGGTCTGGTACTCGCCACCCAGGTAGGTGCCGACCCAGGACTGCAGGAGCCCGAGGGCGAGCCCGCCGACCAGCGCTCCGAGCACCGAGTCGAGCCCGCCGACGATGACGACGACGAGGGCCGACAGGCCGAACGCGCCCATCGTCGTGGAGATGCCCCCGATGGCGCCCAGGAGCACGCCGGTGCCGGCTGCTGCAGCGCACGCGACGGTCCACGCGATGGCGAAGACGGCAGGCACGTCGATGCCGCAGGCGTAGGCCGCGCCCTGGTCGCTCGCCGTGGCGCGCAGCGCGACGCCGCCGCGCCAGTACCGGAACAGGAGGAGGAAGGCGGTGATGACGATGGCGGCGGCGACGAACGCCACCACGATCTTGCGCGACACGTAGGCCTCACCGATGAAGACCGGCGTCGAGGCTATGAACGGCGGCAGGCTCTGCGGGTTCGCGCCGAACACGAGCTCGGTGGTGCCGACGATCACCGAGCCGAGGCCGATCGTCACCATGAAGACGGAGATCGCGCTCTCGCCGAGCATCGGCCGGATGATGCCGCGCTCCACCACCGCGCCGACGATGCCGCCGCCGGCGATGGCGAGCGGGATCGCCGCCCACGCCGGCAGACCGAGGCCCGACGCGAAGGCGAGGAACAGGTAGCCGCCCAGCATCAGGATCTCGCCGACCGCGAGGTTGATCACGCGCGTCGCCTTGTAGATCAGCACGAAGGACAGCGCCGTGAGGGCGAGGAGCGCCCCCGAGCCGAGGCCCGCGAGCGAGACCTCGGTGAAGAACAGGAGCTCGTTCACTCCGCCGCCTCCGCCGCGATGCGCTGCATCAGCGCCGCGGGATCGCCGGAGCCGAGGTAGGCCTCCGCGACGTGAGGGTCGGCTTGGACGCTCGCTGGGTCGCCAGCCGCGATGACCTCGCCGAAGTTGAGGACGACGACGTGGTCGGAGATGTCCATGACGAGGCCCATGTCGTGCTCGACCATCAGGATCGTGGTGCCCCACTCCTCCTTCACGTCGAGGATGAAGCGGGCCATGTCCTCGGTCTCCTCGCGGTTCATGCCGGCGACGGGTTCGTCCAGCATGAGGAGGCGCGGGCGCATGGCGAGGGCGCGGGCGAGCTCGACGCGCTTCTGCAGGCCGTAGGGCAGCGAGGCGACGTTCCTGGCGCGGATGTGGTCGATCTCCAGGAAGTCGATGATGCGCTCCTCGACCTCGGCGCGCAGCGCCACCTCCTCGCGCTGCGCCGGCCCCCAGTAGAGCAGGGCGCCGAGCACGCTGGTGGACAGGTGCGCGTGCCGGCCGAGCTTGATGTTGTCGAGCACCGTCATGCCGCGGAACAGCGCGATGTTCTGGAACGAGCGGGCGAGGCCGAGCTTGGCCCGGGCGCTCACCGGATGGCGGGCGATGTCCTCGCCGTCCAGCCGGATCGTGCCGGCGCTCGGACGGTAGAACCCGCTGATGCAGTTGAACAGGGACGTCTTGCCGGCGCCGTTCGGGCCGATCAGCGCCGTGATCGTGCCCGGCTCGACGGAAAAGCTCACGTCGCGCAGCGCGCGGACGCCGCCGAACGACAGGCTGACGCCTTCGGCTGTGAGCGCCGCGGGTCTAAGGGCTGGAGGTCGGACGTCGCGAGACATGGCGCAGCATTATCCGTAGGGTGCGCGGCCGAGAAGAGGCGACGGCACGACGCGGCGCCCGTCCTCACGCGTCCCTCTGGCGCGGCGGCCCGCGTTCGATCGCCGCGCCGTCGGCGGCGAAGAGGTACGCCTCCGCCGGATCGAACGAGAGGCCGACCCGCTCGCCCGGGAGGACGCGCGGATCGCCCGGTGCCCGCGTCGTGACACGCGCTCCGCCTGGGAGGCGGACGTGGACGAGGTGGCCGTCGCCGAGCGCCTCCACGACGTCCACCTCGCCGGTCCACGTGCCGTCCGCCGGCGCCGCCAAGGACAGCGCCTCCGGGCGCACGCCAAGCGTCAACGCGCCCGATGGGACTGCGACGTCCCGACCGAGCTCGATCGGCACGAGCGCGCCCTCGCACCGCACCGAGGCGGTGCGGTCCGCGACGGCCTCGACCGTACCGGCGAGGGTGTTCATCGTCGGCGCGCCGAGGAAGCTCGCGACGAAGAGGTTCGCCGGCCGGCGGTAGAGCTCGAGCGGGTCGCCGAACTGCTCCACGCGCCCCCTGTTCAGCACCACGATGCGGTCGGCGAGCGTCATCGCCTCCACCTGGTCGTGCGTCACGTAGATCATCGTCGCGCCGAGGCGGCGATGCAGCTTGGCGATCTCGAGGCGGGTCTGCACGCGCAGCGCCGCGTCGAGGTTGGAGAGCGGCTCGTCGAACAGGAACACCTCGGGCTCGCGCACGATGGCCCGGCCGATGGCGACCCGCTGGCGCTGCCCGCCGGACAGCTCGCGCGGCCGGCGTGCGAGGAGGGGCGTCAGCTCCAACGTCCGCGCCGCCTCCTCGACCCGCGCCCTGACCTCGGCGCGGCGCAGGCCGCCCTGGCGCAGACCGAACGCCATGTTGTCGAACACGCTCATGTGCGGGTAGAGCGCGTAACTCTGGAAGACCATCGCGACGCCCCGGCGCGCCGGAGGCAGCCCGTCGACCCTGCGCTCGCCGATGCGGATCAGGCCGTCCGTCACGTCTTCGAGCCCGGCGATCAGCCGTAGGAGGGTGGACTTCCCGCAGCCCGAAGGCCCGACGAACACCACGAGCTCACCCGGCTCGACGGCAAGGTCGACGCCGCCGATCACGGTGACGTCGCCGAACGCCTTGACGATGCCCTCGAGGATCACCCCCGCCACGTCAGCCCTTCACCGCGCCGGCGGTCAGCCCCGCCACGATCCGACGCTGAAAGACGAGGACGAGGACGACGAGCGGCACCGTCACGATCACCGAGGCCGCCATGATGCGCCCCCAGGGGAGCTCGTACTGGCTGCCGCCCGACAGGAGCGCGATGGCGACGGGCACGGTGCGCACCTCGTTGGACAGGGTGAAGGTGAGGGCGAACAGGAACTCGTTCCAGGCGGCGATGAAGGCGAGCAGGCCGGTCGTCACCATCGCCGGCCACAGGAGCGGCAGGAACACGCGCACGATGATGGTGAGCGGCCCGGCGCCGTCGACGATCGCGGCCTCCTCCACCTCCTTGGGGAGCTGCCGCATGAACGTCGTCAGCACCCACACGGTGAACGGCAGCGTGAGGACGAGGTTGGCAAGCACCAGCCCCCAGATCGTGTTGTAGAGTCCGAGCGACCGCACCAGCGCGAACATGCCCGACAGGACGGCGACCTGGGGGAACATCGAAACCGACAGGATGGTGAGGAGCAGCGCGATGCGCCCGCGGAACCTGACCCGCGCCAGCGCGTAGGACGCGGTGACCGCGAGCGCGAGCGAGAGGGCGACGACCGCGGTCGCGACGACCACGGAGTTGGCGATGTTGCGCGCGAACGGCTGCTCGGCGAACACCGCGCGGTAGTTGTCGAGGTTGAGCTCGGGCAGGAAGCGGGGGGTGAACAGCGCGGAGGCCGGCTGCGTGCTCGACACCAGCGCGTAGTAGAACGGGAACAATGCAAGGACGGCGATGACGCCGACCAGCGCGCCAAAGCCGACCTTCGCTGGGAGGGACCAGTGCCTCATCGTCCCTCGCCGGACAGGTCGACGCGACCGATCATGATGGTCGCGATCGTGATCAGCGCGATGATGAGGAAGAGCATGGTCGAGGCGGCCGAGCCGTAGCCGACGTCCTGGAAGTCCACGAGCTGCTGGCGGGCGTACACCGACATCGACATCGTGTCCTCGGCGTTGGACGTCAGGACGTAGATGAGGTCGAACACGCGCAGCGCGTCGAGCCCGCGGAAGATCACGGCGACGGCGATGGCGGGGTAGATGAGCGGCAGCGTCACGCGCCAGAACACCGTCCACGCGGGCACCCCGTCCACCCTAGCCGCCTCGTAGCAGTCCTGCGGCAGCATCTGGAGGCCGGCGAGGATCAGGAGCGCCATGAAGGGCGTCGCCTTCCACACGTCGACGACGATGACGGCGAGGAGCGCGGTGTCGGCGTTCGCCGTCCACGCCACGGGGGCGGCGATCAAGCCGGCGCCCATCAGGAGGTGGTTGATGACGCCGAACTGATCGTTGAGCATCCACGCCCACATCTGCGCCGACACGATCGTCGGGATCGCCCACGGGATTAGGATCGCCGCCCGCACGAGGCCGCGGCCGGGGAACGACACGTTGAGCGCGAGGGCGACGACGAGGCCGAGCACCGTCTCCAGCGCCACGGAGAGGACGGCGAAGGTGAGCGTGTTCCAGACCGCGTTCCACCACGTCGGATCGGCCAGCAGCCCGCCCCACGCCGTGTTGTAGAAGTTGTCCAACCCGACGAACGCAGGGTCCGCTAGGTCCGACAGCGTGGCGTCGGTGATGGCGTATCCGATGGTGCGCGCCAGCGGCCAGCCCGCGACGAGCACCAGCGCGAGGAGCATCGGCGCGAGGAGGAGCGCCGCCGAGCGGACCCTCGCGCGGCCCGCCGCGCCGCGGGGTGGTCGGCTCGCCTCGGCCCGGCCGCTCCCCGCCTCGCCGATGGGGATCGGCGCGCGCGCCGCAGGGCGAGGCGTGGCGGACGGTGCCTCCGGCATCCCTTACCAGCCGCGCCGCCTGATCCTCGCCAGCGTGCGCTCGAGCTCGGCGAGCGCCGGACCCGCCGCCGTGCTCCCCGACAGGACGTCGTGCACCGCGTTCCAGAAGGCGTTCGAGACGCGGTTGTAGTGCTCGCCGGTCACGCTCGAGGGGCGCGCGACGGCATTTGCGAAGGTGTCCGACAGGTCGTCGAGGAAGGGCAGGGCGGCGTTCAGCTCCTCGTCCTCGAGCAGCGCCGCCACGGTGGGGTTGAACGCACCCTCGAGGGCGCGGCGCCTCTGTTCATCGGCGGAGGTCAGGTGACGCACGAGGTCGGCCGCGATCTCCGGGTGCCTCGAGTAGCGTGACACGGCGAGGAGCTGGCCGCCGAGCGTGCCGGTGTGCCGACCGTCATCGCCGCCCTTCGGCAGCACCGCGACGCCGACCCTGCCGCGCACCGGGCTCCCCTCGCCGTCCGCGAGGGCGTAGGCGTAGGGCCAGTTGCGCATGAAGACGGCGTTCCCGGACTGGAACAGCCCGCGCGCCTCCTCCTCGGCATAGTTGAGCACGCCCTCTGGCGCGATGGTGCCGATCCAGCCCGCCGCCGTCGCCAGCGCCTCGGCCGCCCGCGCGTTGTTCACCGTGACCGTGCCGTCGTCCGCCACGATGGTGCCCCCGCCGTGGCTCGCGATCCACTCGAGCGCGTTGACCGTGAGGCCCTCGTAGGCGCGGCCCTGGAAGACGTAGCCCCAGAGGTCGTCGTCCCCCTTCGCCCGCTCGCCGTCCATGACGGTGCGGGCAGCGGCCTCCAGCGCGTCCCAGGTGCGCGGCGGCTCCAGCCCGTAGGCCTCGAGGAGGTCGGCGCGGTAGTACAGCACGCCCGCGTCGGCGAACCAGGGCATCGCCTTCAGCTCACCGTCGACCGTCGCAGCCTCGACCATGGCGTCGACGTGGGCCGTCTGCGCGCCGTCCATGTGCGGGGCGAGGTCGAGGAGGTGGTCGGCGAGGAGGCCGGGCCAGATGACGTCGATCTGGTAGACGTCGATGTCGTCCGCGCCGGCGGAGAGGATCTGCAGGTAGAGCGCGAGGCGCTCGGTCGCCGAGTTCGGCGTCGACACGAGCGTGACCTCGTGCCCGGTCTCGGCCGCCCACGCCTCGGCGCCCTCGCGGCACAGCCGCAGCTCGGTGCCGAGCGCGCTGCACGAGATCGCGATCGTCGCCGCCCGTGCCTCGGACGACGGCGCGGCCGCCGCGGCCACCGCGATCGCGGCGCACGCCGCGCGGACCCATCCCTCCATCACGCCCTCCATCCTCGACCGGAGGGCATCGACCCCTGTCCCGTCGGTTCGGAGCCTAGAGGCGTCGGGCGAGCCCGGTCCAGCGGTTCATGAGGACGATGAGGAGCGTCGTTGCCACGATGAGGACGCCGGACGCGGCGGCGACGCGCACGTCGAGGGTGGACTCCATCATGCCCCACAGCCGGATCGGCAGCATGTCCGTGCGGGCGGTGGACAGGAACAGCGAGATCGGAACGTTGTCGAGTGAGGCCATGAAGGCGAGGAACACGCCCGACACGATCCCCGGTAGAATTACCGGGAGCGTCACGCGGCGGAAGGTGTAGAGCGGACCGGCGCCGAGCGCGGCGGACGAGTCGATGAGCGCGCGGTCCACCTGCGTCACGCTCGCTGCCACCGTGCGCAGCACGAAGGGCACGATGACGACGAGGTGCCCGGCCGCGAGGAGGAACAGCGTCGGGCGGACCCGCATCGTGGTGAGGAGGATGAGGGTCGCGAGGCCGAACGCCAGCATCGGCAGGACGAGGGGCGACATGAACACCGTGTCGAGGACGCGGCCGGTGGCGCCGCGCCGACGGTCGAGCCAGAGCGCTGCGGTGGTGCCGACCACCATCGCGGCGCCCGCGCTCCACAGGGCGACGGTGAGGCTGTTCCACGCCGCACCGTGGATGTGGCCGGACTCGGCGCGGTTGAACAGAGCCTCGTACCAGCGCAGCGACAGCCCCGGTGGCGGGAACCTGAGGCTCGCCTCGCTCGTCAGCGATGTCACGAGGACGACGACGACCGGCAGGACGAGGATGAGGATCGCGACCCCGCCGAGGCCGCCGACGAGGACCCAGTAGGCGACGTCCATGGGCGAGCGCGACCGGCTAGCGCGCATGGGCGGCCCCCTGCGCGAGGCGACCGAGCGCCGAGATCAGCGCCAGGATGGCGAGCACCGACACGAGGAGCGCGATGGAGACGACGGCCGCGAACGGCCAGTTGTAGACCACGATGGATTGCTGCCAGATGATGAGCGGCATGTAGATGAGCCGTCCGCCGCCGATGACGGACTGGGAGATGAACGCCGCCGTCGAGCTCGCGAACACGAGCAGGCAGCCAGCGATGATGCCCGGCAGGCTGAGCGGCAGGATCACCTTGAAGAACGTGCGGAAGCGGCTCGCCCCGAGCGCCATGGAGGCGTCGAGGACGTTCGGGTCGATCCGCCCCATGACGGCGAGCAGCGGCAAGAGCATCAGCGGCAGCTCGATCTGCGCCAGCGCGATGACGAGGCCGAGCTCGGTCTGCAGCAGCCGCAGCGGCGTCGCGGTGAGCCCGAGGTCCATCGCGAGCGTGTTCACCAGCCCTTCGCGGCCGAGGATCACGATCCACGCGAAGGTCCGCACCACCACCGACAGCAGGAGCGGCAGCACGATGAGAAACAGGAGCAGCCCGCGCACCCGGGGGCCAGCGGACAGGAACAGGAGCGCCATGGGCACGCCGAGCACCAGGGTGAGCGCCACCGTCTTGAAGCCGAGGAGGACGGTGTCGAGGGCGACGTTGAGGTAGAACGGGTCGCCGAGGAACTTCATCCAGCTGCCGAGGCCGACCTCGGTCATCTCGATGTCGTTGTGCAGGCTCACCCAAGCCAAGAGCGCGAGGGGACCGAGGAAGAAGCCGACGAACAGGATTGCCATCGGCGCCACCAGCGGCCAGTCGCCGACGGCGAGGGGGAGGCGCCGCGCGGCGCTCCCCGAAGCCGAGGGCGCGGCCGCGGTCGTCACTTCGCGACTTCGCGGTTGAACCGCTCGATCCAGCCCGGCCGCAGCGGGTTGATCTCACCCCAGTCGTGCCGCACGAACGAGGACATCTCGTCGAGCGAGGCCATGGGGAGCGATGCGATCAGCTCCACGTCGCCGTTCACCGGGACGAAGTTGAACGGCGCCTCCATGAGGCGCGACTGCACGCCCTGCGAGATCACCGTATCGATGTACTTGTGCGCGTTGTCCGGGTTCTCCGCGTCCTCGACGAGGTGCATCGTCGTCACGAACGCGATGGCGCCGGTGTCGGGCACGGCGAACTCGATGTCGACGCCGCGCCCCTTGAGGTTCGCGACCGTCTGCGTGTTGGTGTACATCACGTCGATCTGCCCCTGCTGGAACAGCCCCGCCATGGAGGCCGGCTGCGCCACCGCGGCGACCTTCGGCAGGATCTCCTGGATCCTCGCCATCGCCGGGTCGATGTCGGTCTGCGACCCCCCGAACGCCTTGGCGATCTCGATGAGCGAGGTCGTGCCGAACGTGGTCTGGAAGCCGGTGAGGCCGAGCCGGCTCGCGTAGGGATCCTCGAACAGCGCCGCCCAGCCCGAGGGCGCGTCGAGCTTGGTGGGGTTGTAGCCGATGCCGACAACCTGCGCGGCGACGGGCACGCCCGTCTCGCTGACGAAGGCCTCCGGCAGCTTGCCGGCGTTGGTCAGCTTCGAGAGGTCGAGCGGCGCGTAGAGCCCCATCTCGAGCCCGCTCGCGGCCGGCCCGGGGTCGAGCACGAACACGTCGAACGGCGGGAGGCCACGGGCGGCCCGCGCCTTCGCGATCTGGTCGACGGCGTAGGCGGGGTCAAGTTGAAGGTCGATGTCGTGCTCTTCCATCAGCGCGGGAGCGACGATGTCGCGGAACGCCTCCTCCCAGGTGCCGGGGTAGATCGCGGCCGTCACGGAGCCGGCGGCGAGCGCAGGCCGGCCCATGAGCGTTGCCCCGGCAAGGCCTGCGGTGCCGCCAAGGAACGTGCGGCGGTTCAGATTAGGTCGGCTCATGGTTCGTCCTTCGTGGTTGTCGTTCCGGGTTGGCGCGGTCACGGGACGGCGCCGTCGGCTGGCATGGGGAACAGCGACGGCCGCGCACCGGGCGCCGCGCCGCAGTACGCCAGCGCGTCTGCCGTGGGCGGAGGGCCGTCGCGCATGCGGGTCAGCTTGATCGTCTGCCCACCCTCGGTCTCGAGGTCGAGCACCATGAGGCCGCCCAGCGGCAGGCTCATGCGGCAGCGCACGGGAACGCGCGACGGATCCGCCTCGTCGTAGAGCGCGAGCGCCTCGGGGCGGAAGGACAGGACGGCGCGCTCGCCGACCCCGATCCGCGCCGGGTTCGGGGCGAGGACGCGGGTCCCGGCGTCGAGCTCCACGAGGGCGTTGTCGCCGTCGACCATGCGCACCGCGCCGGGGAAGAGGTTCGACGAGCCGATGAACCCGTTGACGAACAGCGACGCCGGCCGGTCGTACACGGCCACCGCGGTGCCGAGCTGCTCGATGCGTCCCCGGTCCATCACCGCCACGCGGTCGGCGATGCTCATCGCCTCCTCCTGGTCGTGGGTAACGAGGATGGCGGTGAGGCCGAACTGGCGCTGCAAGCGCTTGATCTCGATCTGCATGTCGAGGCGCAGGTTCTTGTCGAGGGCAGCGAACGGCTCGTCGAGGAGGAGGATGCCGGGCTCGATGGCGAGCGCGCGGGCGAGGGCCACGCGCTGCTGCTGCCCGCCCGAGAGCTGGCGCGGGCGGCGGTCGGCGAACCCCTCCATGCGCACGACGTCGAGGAAGCGGGCGACCGCCTCGCGCACCTCGCGGCGCGGCCTGCCGCGCGCGGAAAGGCCGTAGCCGACGTTCTGCGCGACGCTCATGTGCGGGAACAGTGCGTAGTTCTGGAACACGATGCCGACGTTGCGCGCACCGGGCGCCGTGCGGTCGACCCGCGTGCCATCGACGCTGACCGAGCCGGCGCTCTGTTGCAGGAAGCCGGCGACGACGCGCAGCAACGTGGATTTGCCGCAGCCGGACGGCCCCAGCAGCGCGACGATCTCCCCCGGATCGACGTTGAGCGTGACGTCGTCCAGCGCGCGGAACGCGCCGAAGCTGTGGCTGACGCCCTCCACATCGAGGCTGACGCCGGACGGCCGCTGGACGGGTCGTGCCGCCGCCGGGCGCCCGCCGCTCGCAGGCGCTGCGGCCTCCCTCGGGACGGCGCGCGGTGGTGAGTGGACGCTCATGCGGTCTCCGCCGTGGCTCTGACGTTGTGTAGCAAGGCGCGTGCCAGCACGTCTCGGCGACGAGCCCCATCCTCCAGCCACGGGCTGCGCAAATTATGCGCAGGCCGGTGGCGCCGATGTTTGGCACCCTGCACCGACGACAGCGTGGGAGGACGACCGTGCAGACCTTGAAGGCCGAGCCGCTCGGCGAAGCGGCGTTCGCCCCGTTCGGCGAGGTGCTGACGCCGCCAGGCTCCCCGGGCCGCACGTACTACTCCGGCGCGCTCGCGAGCCTGCGCCCGGGGGCGGCGCCCAGCCTGTCCCTCACCCGCGTGGAGGTGGCGACGGCGCTGCCCCACGAGGCGCGACGCATGGAGCGGCACGAGTTCAGCTCGCAGAGCTTCGTGCCCCTCGGCGACGTGCCGTTCCTCGTCATGGTCGCGCCGGACGCACCCTCGGGCGGGCCGGACCTTGCCGAGGCGCGCGCGTTCGTCGCCTCGGGCGGTGTCGGCGTCACCTACGGCGCGAACGTCTGGCACCATCCGCTCTCGGTGCTCGCCGCGCCTGCGTCCTTCGCGGTCGTCATGTGGCTCGATGGCGGCCCGACGGACGAGGAGTTCGTCGACATCGAACCCCGCCTGGTGGAGGCCTGACGCCGTGGAGCCCGATCATCACACCCGCGACCTCGTGGGGTACGCCGATACGCCGCCGGACCCGCAATGGCCGAACGGCGCCCGCCTCGCGATCAACTTCGTCATGAACTACGAGGAGGGCTCGGAGCCCTCCTTCCAGGACGGCGAGGGGGTCACCGAGACCGCGCTCACGGAGTTCGCCGGCGCACCGGTGCCAGGCCGCGACCTCGCCGGCGAGGGCATGTTCGCCTACGGCTCGCGCGTCGGCTTCTGGCGCCTCATGCGCCTGTTCGCCGAGCGCGACATGCCGCTCACCGTGTTCGGCTGCGCGCTGGCGTTGGAGCGCAACCCGCGCGCCGCGGCGGCCATTGCCAACGCCGGGCACGACGTTTGCTGCCACGGCTGGCGCTGGGTCGAGCACTTCAGGCTCGACGAGGCGGAGGAGCGCGAGCACGTCAGGAAGGCGGTCGCATCGATTCAGGAGACGGTCGGCGAGCGCCCGCTCGGCTGGTACTGCCGGTACGGCCCCAGCCTCAACACGCGCCGCCTCCTCGTGGAGGAGGGTGGCTTCCTCTACGACAGCGACGCCTACGACGACGAGCTGCCCTACTGGACGACGGTGTCGGGCCGCCCGCACCTCGTCGTCCCCTACACGTTGACGAACAACGACGCGAAGTTCGGGCGCAGCGGCATGGTCACGGGCACGCAGTTCTTCGAGGTCCTGAAGGACGCGTTCGACCTGTTGGTTAGGGAGGGCGCGACGCAGCCGAAGATGATGTCCGTCGGCCTCCACATGCGCCTCGTCGGCCACCCGGCACGAGCGGCGGGGCTCGAGCGGTTCCTCGACCACGTGAGGGGCACCGAGGGCGTATGGGTCACCCGCCGGCTCGACATCGCGCGCCACTGGGCGGAGACGCACCCCTACCCAGGGCCGTGACCGTCGGCTAGAGCGGTTTGGGGTTGGGTGGAAACCACCAACCCCTAAAAAACTTCCCTAGATCAAGGAGCTAGAGCATCTAATCTGGGTCTGAGAAGCCCCAGGGTGCTCTAGGCGGCGCGCCGACCGTCCGGTGCGAGGGCGGTCGCCGTGCCGATCAGGCTGTCGCGGGTGACGAGCGCGGCGAGCTCGGGCTCGGACAAGTCGTCCGTGCCGTCGGGGCGGCGCGGGACGACGAGGTAGCGGCAGTCCGCCGTGCTGTCGACGACACGCACCTCGACGTCGTCCGGCAGGTGCGTGCCGAACTCGGCGAGCACGGCGCGCGGCTCGCGCACGGTCCGCGAGCGGTACGCGCGAGACTTGTACCAGAGCGGCGGGATGCCGAGGAGGGCGCGCGGGTAGCACGAGCACAGCGTGCAGACGACCACGTGATGGACGCGCTGCGTGTTCTCGAGCGCCACGAGCCTCAGTCCCTCGAAGGGGTAGCCGAGCTCGGCGACGGCCGCGTTGGCGTCGGCGAGGAGGCGCGCACGGTACGCCTCGTCGACCCAGGCGCGGGCGACGACCGCGGCGCCGTTGTCCGGTGACTTTCCCTGCCAGCCCTCGATGGTGTCCTCGATCTCGCGGGCGGTGAGGACGCCCTTCTCGACGAGGAGCTCGCGCAGCGCAGCCTCGAGGACGTGCCAGTCCTCGGTCAGCTCCGGATGGTCCGTTGGGGCCGCGTGGTCGTGGTGGTGGTGGTGGACGCTCATGGTGCCAGCTCCAGCCAGTGCTCGTAGAGGTCGGCAGTGAGGGTGTCGCCGGCCGCGAACGCCCCCTCGCCCCAGACGTCGGCCATGGGGAAGCGCACCTCGTAGAGCGGGCGCTTGGGCAACCCGTCCCCACCGTACGCCAAAGTCTCGGGGTTGGCGAACGCGCCGTGCCGACGCGCGACGACGCCGGTGCGGCCGCGCAGGTACAGTGGCGTGCGCACGTGGCCCGTCGCCGAGCGGTCGGCCACGCGCACGCGGTCGCCCTCGGCGAACCGCGCGCTCACGCCTCGCTCCCGGCGCGGACCTTCGCGATCCGCGCCTCGATCTCCGCCTCGGTGAGCACGCCCTTCTCCACGAGGAGGCGGCGCATGGCGTGGACCCAGCGCGCGTAGTACGCGGCGCCGTCGTAGAGCTCGGGCGGCAGGCCCTCGATGGTCCGCCGGTTCTCATCGGCGGTCCACAACGCGCGGGGCGGCGCCCGCAGGAGCATCATGAGGGCGTCGACCCGCCGTTCGACCAGCGTCGGCTCGTGCGGCGCAAGGTCCATGGGACCCGCCGGCTCGCCGCCGAGGTCGTGGATGGGCCGCTCGCCTTGCGCGTCGTGCATCGGACCGCCGCTCAGTTGGTCATCGCCCGCTCGACGTACTCGTTGGTCATCGCCTCCTGCGCCAGCGAGGGGTCGAACCCGCGGTCGGAGAACTCGTTCAGGAACTCGATGACGCGCTCGAGCTTGTCGACGGAGAGCTCCGGCGAGGTGGGGTAGGCAGGCACGACGCGGGTCCACGCCGCGTTGAACAGGTCGCGCTCGAACTGGTCGAAGTAGCCTTCGTAGACCGCGTCGCGCACCGCCTCGGTCCGCTCGGGGTCGTGCATGGCCTGCTGCGCCTGATGGATCGCCCGCACCAAACCGGTGGTGCGCTCGGGGTCCTCGTCGAGCCAGCTCTTGCGCGCGTTCAGCGTGATGTAGAGGTAGCCGTCGAGCTCGGGGATCGCGCCCGCGGCCATGTCGAACAGGAGCATCCCGCCGTGCTCCTCGATGGCGGTGTCGGAGGTGGGGTTCGACAGGATGAAGGCGTCGATCCGGCCGAGCTCGAAGGAGGCCAGGATCTCACGGCTGCCGCCCACGAAGACGATGGTGGCGTCCGTGTCGGGATCGAGGCCGGCCTGCTGGACCAGGTAGAGTGCGAGCTGGTGCGTGCCGCTGCCGGCGCCCGTGACGCCGATGTTGAGCCCCTCGAGCGCGGCCAACCGCTCCTCGAGGGAGGCGTCCTCGGTGATGCCCTTCTCCTGAGCGACCTCGCCGCGGATGACGACGTTGGAGGCGTACTGCGTCATCAGCGCCGCGAAGATGCGCACGTCCGTGCCTTGCTCGACGGCGCGCATGGCGGCCGCTGGCGTGCCCGGGTAGACGTGGGTGTCGCCGCTGATGACGGAGGCCATGGCCGCCCCGCCGCCGGACTTGAAGACGCGGATGTCGGCGGCGATCCCCTCCTCCTCGAAGTAGCCCATGACGTCCGCGGCGTAGACCGGCAGGTAGAGCATACCGACGCTCGGCAGCGCGAAGGTCACCTCCTCCTGCGCGCTCGCGACAGGAGCCGCTGCGAGCGCCCCAGCCATCACCGCCGTGGCGGCTGCGCCCCTCATCCAACCCATCATGCGTTTCTCCGTGTTCATCGGCGCCCGTCTTCGGGTCGCCCTAGATCGACATCTCGCGGCGGCTCTCCACCGACTTCCACGGCATCGCCACGTGCTCGAACCAGCGCACCGCCGTGTTCAGCATCAGCGCCAGGATCATGATGGCGATGAGCGCAGCGAACATCGCCGACGTGTCAAACTGGCCGGACGCGTTGGCGAGCAGGTAGCCGAGCCCCTTGTTGGACGCGATGAGCTCGCCGACGATGGCGCCGATGAGCGCGTAAGGCACCGACAGGCGCAGCCCGTTGAACACCCACGTGATGGCCGACGGGACGACGACCTTGCGCAGGATGTGCCGCTCGTTCGCCCCCATCAGCCGCAGGATCGCGATCTGCTCGCGGCTGACCGCGCGCACGCCCGAGTAGGTGTTGAGGAACACGAGGAAGAACACGATCGTCGCCGTGAGGTAGATCTTCATGTCGATGCCGATGCCGAACCACAGGATGAACATCGGCGCGAGCGCCACCTTCGGCAGGCTGTAGAACATGGTGATGAAGGGATCGAGCACGTCGGCCAGCATCTGCGAGCGGCCGAGCACGATGCCGACGCTCATCCCGAGGGCGCTGCCGAGGAGGAAGCCGAGCAGCGCCTCGATGGCGGTGATCCCGCCGTGGAAGAACAGCTCGCCCGACGCCGCCCAGCGCCACAGCGTCTCGGCGATCTCCGTCGGCCGGCCGATGAAGAAGTCGGAGATCAGCCGCCCGGCGGAGAACTGCCAGATCCCGATGATGGCGACGAGGAGCGCGGCTCGCGCGACCCAGATGGTGAGCCGTCGGCGCCGTTCCTCGGCGACGCGCCTCGATGCTGCGCTGGTCGGCGCCGCGCCGCTCGCGGGGAGGTGGATGTCCGTGGCCATCTCAGCCCTCCGCGTGGTCGACGGTCGGCGACAGGTGGTCCCACAGCTCCGCCGTGAGGTCGCGGTAGGCGCTGTCCCGGCGCAGGGTGAGGAGGTCGCGCTCCTCGCCGAGCGGCACGTCCACGACGCGGATGATCGTGCCCGGCCGCGCCGAGAACACCGCGGTGCGGTCGGCGAGGCTGACCGCCTCGTCGAGGTCGTGGGTCACGAAGACGACGGTCTTCCTCAGCGTGCGCGCAAGGCGCAGGATCTCGATCTGCATCTTCAGGCGCAGCTGCGCGTCGAGGGCGCCGAACGGCTCGTCCATGAGGAGCGCTTCGGGGTCGTAGGCGAGAAGGCGAGCCAGCGCCGTGCGCTTCTTCATGCCGCCGGAGAGCTGCGAGGGGTAGGCGCGCTCGAAGCCCTTGAGCCCGAGTTGCTCGAGCAACTCGTCCACCCGGTCCTGTGCCTCGCCGCGGCCCATGCCGCGGATCTCGAGCGGCACCAGCACGTTGTCCCGCGCGTCGCGCCAGGGCAGCAGGTGATCGTTCTGCGTCATGTAGCCGACGCGCTGGTTGTAGGGCGCGACCTCCTCGCCGTCGTATCGCACGGTGCCGACGGTGGGCGCGAACAGGCCCGCCGCCATGTTGAGCAGGGTGGACTTGCCGCAGCCGGACGGGCCGACGAGCGTCACGAACTCGCCGCGGCGCACGGCAAGGTTCACGTCCCGCACGGCGGTGAGGTCGCCCTCCAGCGTCTCGAAGGTCTTCCCCACGTTCTCGTAAGCGATCAGCACGGGCGCCTGCGCACCAGGCGCGGTGGTGCGCTGGTCGCCCGGAGCTGCGGTTCGCGCTTCGCCTGACACAAGCGTTCCTTCAAAGGGGGCGCAAGAACCCGCACGATCCGAGCCGCCGTGCGCACGATGCTGCTTGAGTCTGCACATCGAGCCCCAATTGTCACCGTTGTTTCGGGCCAAGCACGCACCTATCGTCTTGACGACGGCGCAGCGAACGGAGGCGGGACGCATGGGCGGCACCGACAAGATCGAGAAGTGGCGCGGCTTCGTCCCCGACGAGGAGCTCGACGCCTACGTCAAGGGAAAGTTCGGCAACAAGATCGGCGTCGGGTCGCGCCCGGCGCTGCTCAACATCGACACGACGTACATGTTCGTGGACCCCGCCTACTCCCAGTGCGGCGGCGAGATGCCGGAGCTCGTCGCCGCCATCGAGGAGATGACGCGCGTCTTCCGCGCCCTCGAGCTGCCGATCTACTACAGCCGGCGCGACGACCGCCGCCACCCGGTCCAGCGCGGCATCTGGAACCTCAAGCTCGGCATCGCCGACGACTTCCAGTACAGTCGCGACCCACGCGCCGACGAGTGGCCGCCCTCCTACGCGCCGCGGCCGCAGGACGTCGTGGTGCACAAGAACAAGCCCTCGTGCTTCTTCGAGACGCCGCTCGAGTCCTTCCTGCGCTACGACGGGGTGGACACGCTGGTCGTCGTCGGCATCTCCACCTCCGGCTGCGTGCGTGCGGGGGTGACGGACGCGTTCTCCCACAACCTGCGTGTGATCGTGCCGAAGGAGGCGGTGGGCGACCGCAGCCCACAGGCGCACCGCGCGAACCTCTTCGACATGGACATGAAGTTCGCCGACGTGGAGCCGATGGCCGACGTCGTCGCCGAGCTCGAGCGCCGCTTCGCCGCGCGCGCCGTCGCCTGAGGCTCCATTCATGGACTTTACCTTCACCGAGGAGCAGGAGCTCTTCAAGGACAGCGTGCGACGCTTCGCGGAGGATCGCCTGGCGCCGGACGCGCTCGCCCGGGCGCATCGGCCCGGCTTCCCCTTCGACGTCGCCAAGGCCTGCGCCGCGCAGGGCCTCATGGGGATCACCCTGCCGGAGGCCGACGGCGGCCACGGCGGATCGCTCATGGACGCCGTCATCGCCATCGAGCAGGTGGCCCTCGCTGACCCGCGCGGCGCCGACGCGGTGCAGCAGGGCAACTTCGGCTCGATCCGCACCTTCGCCGAGTACGCGAGCCCGCAGCAGAAGGAGCGCTTCCTGCCGCAGCTCCTCGCCGGGGAGGCCGTCCTCGGGCTCGGAATGAGCGAGGCGGACGCGGGCTCGGCCGTCACCGACCTCAAGACGCGCGCCGAGCCGGACGGCGACGGCGGCTACCGCATCACCGGCGGCAAGGTGTTCACCAGCCACTCGTGCGAGGCGAACGTCTTCCTCATCTACGTGCGCTTCGGGCCGGGCGTCGGCGGCATCGGCTCGGTCCTCATGGAGCGTGGGCAGGAGGGCTTCTCGTTCGGCAAGCCCACGGCCTACACCAACGGCGAGGAGTGGTGCGCGCTGCACTTCGACGGCGTGCGCATCGAGCCGCACAACGTCCTCCTCGGCCCCGGCGGCTTCAAGCGGCAGATCGCGGGGTTCAACGCCGAGCGGATCGGCAATGCGGCGCGCGCCCGCTCGCTCGGCCAGTACGCCTTCGAGGCAGCGCGCGAGCACGCCCAGACGCGCACCCAGTTCGGCCGGCCGCTGTGCGAGTTCCAGGGCCTGCAATGGAAGTTTGCGGACATGCTGGTGGCGCTCGAGGCGGCGCAGCTCCTGCTCTACCGCGCCGCGGTGAAGGCCGATCAGGGCCTGCCGTCGGCCCAGGACACCGCGCTCGCCAAGCTGATGTGCAACCGCGCCGGGTTCGACGCGGCCAACGAGGCGGTGCAGATCATGGGCGGCACGGGCTACTCCACCGAGCACCTCGTCGAGTACTGCTTTCGCAAGTCGCGGGGCTGGCTGATCGCCGGCGGCTCGGCGGAAATGATGAGGAACCGCATCGCTGAGGGCATCTTCGAGGCTCGCTTCCCGCAGCGCCTGCCAGAGGCGCGGACCGCCTGACCGGGCGCGTGGCCGACGGCACCCTTTGGCGGGCGACCGCGGCGGAGGCGTTCGAGGGGCCGCCGCTCGAAGGGGACGCGGACGCCGACCTTGCCATCGTCGGCGGCGGCTACACCGGATGCGCTGCGGCGCTCGCGGCGGCCGAGCGCGGCGCGAGCGTGCGCCTGCTGGAGGCCGAGCGCGTCGGCCATGGGGGCTCGGGCCGCAACGTCGGCCTCGTCAACGCGGGCCTGTGGCTGCCACCGGACGACGTGGAGGCGGCGCTCGGGCCTGAGGAGGGGAGGGCGCTGAACGACGCGCTCGCCGGCGCGCCCGACCTCGTGTTCGAGCTCATCGCCCGCCACGGCATCGCCTGCGAGCCACGCCGCGCCGGCACGCTGCACTGCGCGCACGCGCCGTCCGCGCACCGTGAGCTGAAGCGTCGTCACCGCCAGCTCGCCGGGCGCGGTGCCCCGGTCGCGCTCCTCGACGCGTCCGAGGCGCGCCGCCGGACGGGCTCCGATGCTGTCCATGGCGCGCTCTTCGACGCCAGGGCCGGGACGATCCAGCCGCTCGCCTACTGCCGTGGCCTCGCCCGCGCCGCTCGCGATGCCGGCGCGGTCCTGCACGAGGAGAGCCCCGTACGGTCCGTTGCGCGGACGGCGGGCGGGTGGCGGGTCGCGACGGATCGGGGCTCGGTGCGCGCCAAAGCGCTCCTCGTCGCCACCAACGCCTACGGCCATCCCGCAGCGCTCGCCGGCGCGGTGGTGCCCCTGCGCTACTTCCAGCTCGCCACGACGCCGCTTGGCGACAACGTGCGCGCCACCGTGCTGCCGGGCGGCGAGGGCGCCTGGGACACGGGGACGGTGATGTCCTCGTTCCGCACCGACGCCGTGGGACGCCTCCTCGTCGGTGGTGTGGGATCGCTGGCCGGACCCGGCGGCGCCGTGCACAGGCGATGGGCGGACCGTACCCTGGCGCGGCTGTTCCCGCAGCTCGCCGGGACGCCGTTCGAGCACGCGCTCGAGGGCCGCATCGCGATGACGCGCGACCACGTGCCGAAGATCGTGCGGCTCGGCCCGGCCGGTGCGATGGTATTCGGCTACAGCGGACGCGGCATCGGCCCCGGCACGGTGTTCGGCACGCGCCTCGCGCACGCGCTGCTCAGCGGCGACGAGGCTGCGCTGCCGGTCCGTCCCCGCGCGCGCCACGCCGAACCCTTCGCCGCGCTCCGTGGCATCGGCATCGAGGCCGGCGCGACGCTCGCCCACGCTGTGGCAGGCTCAGCTGCGTCGGCGCGTCGCCGCTCGATCACGCGTCCGTGAGCGACCGCGGGTGCGACGTGGGGTCGTTGTGCACCTGGAAGGAGGCGTCGCCCGCGATAGGTGTGAGCGCTGGCCGCGTCTGCACCATGGGACCACACTCGAATGATGCCCTGTACCCGAGCCGCCTTCGTGGCGGCATGGGCCGTCGCGGCAAGCGCCGGCCCGTCGCTCGCCGCCGACGTGGTCAGGACGCTCGCCGACGACGGCCGGTTCGACACCTTCGCCGCGGCGTTGCAGCTGGCCGCCCCCGAGGGCGCGACGCCGGTCGAAGGCCCGCTGACCGTGTTCGCGCCGTCCGACGAGGCTTTCGAGCGCCTACCGGAGGCGACGCGGGCCGCGCTGCTGTCGCCCGAGAACGACGACGCGATGGAGGCGGTGCTCGCCCTCCACCTCGTGCCAGGAGGGCCGCACCGTTCCACCGATCTGCCGGTCGAGATGACCACCGTGTCGGGCGAGCGCCTTGCGGTGACCTACACGCGGGGGGCGCTGACGCTGAGGGTCGGCGAGGAGGAGGCGACCACCGACCCTGAGGCCGTCCTGCGCGCGAGGGCGGCCAACGAGGCGCGCGTGGTCTCCGGCGACATCGCCGCCGACGGGGCGCTGATCCACGTCATCGACGCGGTGCTTCTGCCTCCAAACCTCGGCAGCCTTGACGAGCCGGACGACGCCGCGCCCGACGAGGCAGCAGGTGACGCGCCCCCCCTCGAGGCGGCAGGCGACACGTCGCCCGCCCAGGCAACCTCCGATGCATCGGCCAACACGTTCGTCGCCGACATCGCCGCGTCCGACGGCGACGGCGGTGCGTCCGGGATCGGACAGCGCCTCGACGACGCGGCGGCGGTAGGTCCCGGCAGCTCGGCCTCGCCGAACGTCACCATCCTGCCGCCTGAACCCGAGCCGGCACCGCCGCCTGAGGCCGGCGACGTCGTCACCCTGCCCGCCGAGGAGGTGGAGGTGGTGATGGCCGAGCCCGATCCGGAGCCGGTGCAGACCGCGCCGGCCCCCGAGGCTCTCGACGAGGGCGCGGCGTCTGCCGGCGCGCAACCGGCGCTGCCGGAGCCGGACGAGGCCATCGAGCTGACACGCCCGGTGGTCTCAGTCTCCGACCTCATCGGCAGGAGCGTGCGCGACGGCGAGGGTGAGGCGGTTGGCGAGGTGGAGGACCTCCTCATCTCGCTGGCGACGGCCCGGGTGGAGACCATCGTGATCGAGATGGAGGATGGGTTCCTCGGCCTGTTCGGCTCGACGAGCAACGTGAACGTCTCCGAGATCGCCATCGACCCCCTCGACGGCGCGCTCGTGGTCGACCGTGACGCGCTGAAGTCCGAGGACGACTGAGTGTCCGCGGACGTGGGCGGGGGGCGACGGCGCTCGCCCCAGGAGCGCGACCGGGCGGAGAAGGGCGAGGACGCTGATCGGGCCGCGGACCCAGAAGAGGCTGACGGGGTCGTCCCACGTCCCTGGGTCGGCGGCGGCGACGAGGCGACCGATCCCGGCGATGCCGATGGCGGCGACGGTGCCAGCGATCGCGACGCGCACGCCGCTGCGGAGGACGAGCGCGGCGAGCGGCGCGGCCGTCCGGTCCTGTGGCTCGTCCTGTCCCTCGTCGTGCTGGCCATCGGCGGCGGCATCTTCGCGTTCCTGACCTTCGCCGGCGAGGAGCCGAGCCCGCCCGCGCGCGCCGCCGAGCTGGTCCGCGCGGCCGAGGTCCAGCCGGCGCGGACGCTGATGTTGTCGCAAACCGGCTTCGTCCGGCCGCGCGCGGAGGTCGAGGTCGCTCCCGAGGTGGCCGGGCGCATCGAGCGCGTCGGCGACGGGTTCGTGCTCGGCGGACGCGTCGAGCGCGGCGACCTCCTCATCCAGCTCGAGCAGGAGCGCTTCGAGGCGGACGTCGCGCGCGCCCGCGCGGCGGTGCAGCGCGCCGAGGCGGCGCTCGCCCAGGCCGAGGTGGACCGCGGGCGCCAGGAGGAGCTCGAGGCCCGCGACTTCGCGTCGGAGGCGGCGCTGCAGCAGGCGATCGTCGCCGTCGCCGCCGCCGAAGGCGACCTCACCGCCGCCCGCGCCGACCTCACGCAGGCGGAGATCGCGCTCGCCGACACCGTCGTGCTCGCGCCCTTCGACGCGCTCGTCACCGCGGAGGCCGCGGCGGTGGGGCAGCTCGTCCCCTCCGGCCAGTCAGTGGGCACCCTAGTGGCGGCGGACGCGGTCGAGGTCTTGATGGGGCTGACGCCCGGCGACGTCGACGTTCTCGGTGACCCCAGTCGCGCGGTCGGCGGACGGGTTCTCGTGCGGGCGACCGACACCACGACCGAGGCGAGCGCTGAAGCGCAGGGCGTCCTCCTCGCGCAGGGCCTCGTCACGGAGATCGACCCCAGGATCGAGGAGGCGACTCGAACCATCGCGCTCGTCGTGACCGTGGCCGACCCGTTCGACGGAGAGGGCCGTCGCCTGCGCATCGGCGAGCTCGTCGAGCTGGGCTTGCCCATCTCGCTGGAGAACCGCAGCGCGGTCGAGGTGCCGCCCGAGGCCGTGAAGGGTCGCGACCTCGTCTGGCTGATCGAGGACGGTGTCCTGCGCCGCCGCAGGGTCGAGCCGCTAGATCGCCTCGAGGACCGCATCGTCCTGCGCGGTGTGGCGGTCGGTCCAGGCGACCTCGTCATGGTGAGCGACCTGCCCGCGCCCTTCGACGGCAAGCGCGTGCGCGTCCAGGAGGAGGAGCCAGCGGGCGCCGCCTCGCCGGGTGGCGAGGGGGCGGAGCCGTCCCGTGCGGATCCGGACGCAGACGCGCAGCGTGGTCGGGCGAGGGAGGCCGAGGCCGCCGCTGCAGCACCGGGGCCCGGCGGCTGATGGGGCCCCTCATCCGCTGGTTCCTGGCGAGCCCCGTCGCGGCCAACCTGTTGATGGTCGCCCTCGTCGCCGTCGGTTTGTTCGCGGCGACGTCGATCACCGTGCGCACGTTCCCGGAGATCGTCACCGAAGCGGTCACCATCGAGGTGGCCTATCCCGGCGCGACCCCCACCGAGGTCGCCGACGCGATCCTGACGCCCATCGAGGAGCAGCTCCTGGGTTTGGAGGGTGTGCGCGAGCTCTCCTCCACCGCCGAGCGCGGGGTGGGCGTCGTCACCGCCGAGCTCACCCGCGGTGCGGACGTGCGGGTCGTGAAGGACGACATCGA
The DNA here is from genome assembly GCF_965213555.1 of Acuticoccus sp. Classification (GTDB taxonomy): domain Bacteria; phylum Pseudomonadota; class Alphaproteobacteria; order Rhizobiales; family Amorphaceae; genus Acuticoccus. The sequence goes on from NZ_OZ243890.1 coordinate 3,166,632, forward strand.
GACCGAGATCGCGCGCATCACGACCTTCCCCGACGAGGCCGAGCGGGCGCGCGTCAGCGAGGTCGACCCCGACGAGCTTGCGATCCAGATCGCCCTGTCGGGCGAACGCTCGCCGACGGTGCTGAAGGCCATCGCCGAGGAGGTGCGTAACGAGATCACCGACCTCCGAAGCGTCAGCCGCGCGGACATCCTGGGCCTGCCGGTGGACCAGATCGACATCGAGGTCACGCGCGAGACCCTGTTCGCCTACGGCGTCGGGCTCAACGAGCTCGCGGAGCGCATTCGCGCCCTCGACGTCGACCTGTCCGGCGGTACCATCGACACCGGTGACAGCGAGATCCAGCTGAGGACGATCGGCGAGAGCGAGACCGCCACGGGGTTCCTCGACCTCGTCCTGTTCAGCGGCGAGGCCGGCGGCAAGGTCCGCCTCGACGACATCGCTCGCCCCAGCGACACGTTCGCGGAGACCGCAACTTCCGCGACGATCTCCGACCGCCCTGCGGTGTTCCTGTCGGTGTACCGATCGGGCTCGGAGCAGGTCCTCACCATCGTCGACGAGGTGCAGGCCTACCTCGACGAGGAGCTGCGACCGCGCCTGCCGGACGGCGTCGATGCCGTCATCTGGCGCAACGAGGGCGCGCAGCTCCAGGACCGCATCGACCTCCTCATCAAGAACGGCGCCATCGGCGTCACGCTGATCCTCATCGTCCTCCTCCTGTTCCTCGACCTGCGCATCGCGGCCTGGGTCGCGGTGGGCGTCGTCATCACGTTCCTCGGCACCTTCGGTCCGATGCTGCTGTTCGGCGTGACGATCAACCAGCTCTCCCTTTTCGGCTTCATCTTGGCGCTCGGCATCGTCGTCGACGATGCGATCGTCGTCGGGGAGAACGTCTACTCGGAGGTCGAGCGCGGCACGGACGCCCAGGAGGCGGCCCGGGTCGGCGTCGAGCGGGTGTGGCGGCCGATCCTGTTCTCGGTGACGACGACGGTGTTCGCCTTCGTCCCGCTCCTCTTCCTGCCGGGCTCGTCGGGCTCGTTCATCGCCCCCATCGCGGCGGTGGTGATCTTCGTGCTGACGCTGTCGGTGGTGGAGAGCTTCTTCGTGCTGCCGACGCACCTCAGCCACATCGCCATGCGCGAGCCGCGGCGCTACTCACCACGTCGCCTCACCGAACCGGTACGCAAGCGCGTGGATGGATGGTTCAAGCGCGCCACCGACGGTCCCTTGAAGCGCGTGGTGAACGGGGCGATCCGGCACCCCCTGTTCGTCGTCGCGACGTGCCTTGCGGTCCTCGTCGCAGCGGCGGGGCTGGTGTCGGGCGGCGTCGTGAAGTTCGTGTTCTTCCCCGACATCGAGGGCAACTTCGTCGTCGCCGAGCTCGAGTTCCCGGAGGGGACGAGCGATGTCGCGACCCGCGAGCGTGCCATGGTCCTCGTCGAGGGGGCGCAGCAGGCGGCGGAGGAGCTCGGGGGCGACGGTCTCCTCGTCGCCACCGCGGTGACGCTCGGCTTTGCCACCGAGGCGGGCGGTGCGGACGACAGCGGCGGCGTCCTCACCGGGAACACCGCGCGCGTCGAGGCGAAGCTCAAGGACGCCAACCAGCGCGAGGTCAGCGGACGGGCCTTCGAGGAGGCTTGGCGCAAGGCCGTCGGCGAGGTGGCCGGCGTTAAGAAGCTGACCTACTCGGCGAGCGTGGTGGGCATCGGCGAGCCCATCGTCCTTCAGATCTCCGCGGAGGACGAGACGACGCGCAACGATGCGCTGGAGCGGATCCGCGCCGAGCTCGCCCAGCGCCAGGGTGTGTTCGACATCCGCGACGACCGGTTCTCCTCGGCCGAGGAGATCACGTTGGAGCTGAAGGACGCTGCGCGCGCCTACGGCGTCACCGCCACGCAGCTCGCGCGGGAGGTGCGTGGCGCGTTCTTCGGCATCACGGTCAACGAGTTCGCCCGCGAGCGCGAGGAGGTAGACGTGCGCGTGCGCCTCGTGGAGGAGCAGCGCGACTCCGTCGCCGACCTCCTGAAGCTGCGCATCGCCACCGAGCAGGGCATGATCCCCATCGCCACCGTGGCGGACATCTCGTTCCAGCCCGCTCCCACCGTCATCACCCGCGTCGAGGGCCGGACCATCGCAACGCTCACCGCCGACGTCGACAACACCGTGACGACGGGCGGGGCGGAGACGAGCTACGTCATGGGTGAGGTCGTCCCGCAGCTCACCCAGGACTACCCGTCGGTGGAGGTGGAAACCGGCGGCGAGCAGGAGGAGGCAGGCCGCTTCGGCACGTCGCTGAGGTTCAACTTCATGCTGGCGCTGTTCGCGATCTACGTCGTCCTGTCCTTGGCGTTCGCGTCCTACACGCGGCCGATCATCGTGCTCCTGGTCATCCCCTTCGGGTTCGTCGGGGCGCTGCTCGGGCACGCGATGCTCGGCATCAACCTCACGCTGCTCTCCATGTTCGGCATCATCGGGCTGTCGGGCGTCATCGTGAACGGTGCGCTCCTCATCGTCGACTTCGTCATGGAGGGGGAGGCGGAGGGGAAGGACGACGAGGCGGCGATCCGCGACGCGACGCTGTCGCGCTTCCGGCCCATCGTGATGACGACGCTGACGACGTTCCTCGGCATCGCCCCGCTGATCCTGGAGCAGAGCGTTCAGGCGCAGTTCCTGATCCCGACGGCGGTGGCGCTCGGCTTCGGCGTGCTCTTCGCGTCGGCATTGCAGATGGTGCTCGTGCCTGCCCTCGCCTCGCTTGCGGCCAGGCTGCGCCGGCTCACGGGCAGCGAGCGCCGCACGGCCTCCGCGACCGCGCGCTGACGGTCGCCTACCGCAGAAGGAGCACCTGCGCCGCCTGGCCGAGGAGGGCGAGCGTGCTCGCCGCGGCGCCGACGATGGGGACGACCATCGCGATGTCGGGCACCGCGTCGGGCTGGCTGCGCCGCTTCAGCGCGATGAGCGAAGGTTGACGCCGACGAAGACCAGGAGGATCGCGAAGCTCGTCGCCTCGGCGAGCGACTTCAAGGGCACCAGAAGGGCGAGCGTGAGGACGACCGCCCCGACGAGGAGCGTCGCGAGCACCGGCGTGCGCGTCCGCGAACTGATGGCGGCGAGGGCGGACGGTGCGCCGCGGCCGTCCCGGGCGATGTCGAGGAGGAGGCGCGAGGAGGCGATGATCTGCGTCAGCGCGCCGTTCACGATGATGAAGAGGCTGGCGACGGCGATGGGCAGGCCCGGCCAGCCGACCGCCTCGACCGCGGCGACCAGCGGCGCCTCGGCCTCGGCGATGGCCTGCAGCGATCCGGTGCCCACGAGCGCGCCTGAGATGGCGAGGTAGAACACGAACACGATGGCGAGGGAGATCATCATCGCCCGCGGCATCGTGCGCTTGACGTCGCGCACCTCCTCGGCGGTCTGCGCCATGTCGCCGAAGCCGATGAACGAGTAGACCGCGAGGATCGCTCCGGCGAACAGCCCGCCGAGGCCAGCCGCGCTCGCGCCACCCTCGCCCCCACCTCCAGCGATGCCCTCCAAGACTGCACCGGGCGCCGCCCAGAGGCCGTCGCGCAGGGCGAAGAGCACCACCAACAGGGTGGCGATGCCGATCACCGTCGTCACCGTCATCAGCCACGCGCTCTCGTTCATGCCGGCGATGGCGATGCCCACGAGGGCGACGACAAGGAGGCTGGTCGCGAGCCAATCCGGCACTGGCGCGAAGCTCGAAAGGTAGGCGACGAAGCCGGTGACGATGGTGGCGGCGGAGACGGTGTTTGCCACCATCAGCGTCCACCCCGTCGCCGAGCCGAGCCAGCGCAGCCCGAACGCGCGCTCCAGGTAGTCGATGGGGCCGCCCGAGGTCGGGATGCGGGCGGCGACCTCGGCGAAGGAGAGCGCGGAGGTGATCGCGACGATCGCGGCGAGGAGGTAGGCGAGGGGGGCAAGGTGCCCGGCCTCGCTCAGCACCTCGCCGACCACCACGAAGATGCCGGCGCCGAGGATGGTGCCTGAGCCGTAGAACACGAGCTGCAGCAGCCCGACGTCGCGTCGCAGTCCGCCCGATCGCGGCTCCTGAAGTGTCCCGCTCATGGAGGGGGCAACACGACGGGGAATCATCGGTTCCCGGTCGCGCACGCGCCGCGGCGGTTCCGCTGCGCGCCGCGATGGGGGACACTTGCTCCAGCGGTCGGGTGGCGACCCGCCGAGCCTTGCGGAGGACGACCATGATCATCGACGCCCGTGCCGACGACGCCCCAGTGTGGGAAGAGGTTGCGCCGAAGCACGCCGGGTTCGATCCCGATCGGCTCGCCGAGGCCGTGGAGTATGCCGCGACGAGCGAGTCGGACTGGCCGCGCTCCATGAGGGCCGACGACGGCCGCTTCATCGGCTGCGTGGAGATCGGCGACCGGCCGCCCTACGACATGCCGCTTGGGCCGGTCACGCCGCGCGGTCCCGCGAACGGGCTCGTCCTGCGCGGTGGCCGCCTCGTCGCCGAGTGGGGCGACACGCGGCACGCGGACATGACGTTCTCCATCGCCAAGAGCTACCTCGCGCTCCTCGCGGGCCTCGCCGTCGACCGTGGCCTGATCGGCGGGCTCGACGCGCTGGTCGCGGCGACCGTCGAGGACGGCGGGTTCGACGACGCGCACAACCGGTCCATCACCTGGCGGCACCTCCTCGAGCAGACCAGCGAGTGGCATGGGACGCTGTTCGACCGGCCCGACCAGGTGGACTGGCACCGCGTGGTCGGTGCCGCCGACACGCCGGCGGCGCGCGCCAGGAAGGGCGAGCCGCGCACGCTGCAGCCGCCCGGCACGCACTTCGAGTACAACGACGTGCGGGTCAACCGCTTGGCGCTCAGCCTGCTGCGCGTCTTCGGACGAGCGCTGCCCGAGCTGCTCGCGGACGAGGTCATGGGGCCGATCGGCGCGTCCTCAACCTGGCGCTGGGATGCGTACCAGAACGCGACGGTGGACGTCGCCGGCACGCCCATGCCCTCGGTGCCGGGTGGTGGGCACTGGGGCGGCGGCCTCGTCATCGCCGCACGCGACCACGCCCGTGTGGGCGAGCTCGTCGTCGCGGGAGGCCGCTGGGACGGCCGGCAGATCGTGTCGTCCGAGTGGGTCCGTGCGATGCTGACGCCGTCCGCGATCGCCCCGATCTATGGCCTGATGTGGTGGCTCAACACCGATCGCGCGCTCTACCCGTCGGCCCCCAAGACCAGCGCCTTCGCGCTCGGCGCGGGCTCCAACATCCTGTGGGTCGACCCGGCGCTCGACCTCGTCGTCGTGCTGCGCTGGGTGCGCAAGGCCGTCGCAGGCGAGGTGATCGGCCGCTTCGCCGCGGCGCTGACCGAGCGTTGACGGCGTCGCTCGGAGCCGAGGATTGCCGGCACCATGCCGATGCCCGGCAGGATCAGCGGAACACCACGGTCGACGAGCCGTTGAGCAGGATGCGCCGCTCGAGGTGGCAGCGCACGGCGCGGGCGAGGACGCGGCTCTCCACGTCCCGCCCCGCGGCGACGAGGTCGTCGGGGGTCATGGTGTGATCCACCCGCTCCACGTCCTGCTCGATGATCGGACCCTCGTCGAGCTCGGGCGTGACGTAGTGCGCCGTCGCCCCGATGAGCTTCACGCCGCGAGCATGGGCCTGGTGGTAAGGCTTGGCCCCCTTGAAGCTCGGCAGGAACGAGTGGTGGATGTTGATGACGCGGCCTTCAAGCCGCCGCGACAGGTCGTCGGACAGGATCTGCATGTACCGAGCGAGGACCACGAGCTCGACCGCCTCGCGCTCGATGAGCTGGCCGAGCGCCGCTTCCTGCGCGCTCCTACGGCACGGGCCGACGGGCAGGTGGTGGAACGGGACCCCCTCCGCCTCGACCCGGGCCCGCCAGTCCTCGTGGTTTGACGCGACGCCGACGAGGTCCATGGCGAGCTGGCCGATGCGCCAGCGGTAGAGCAGGTCGTTGAGGCAGTGCCCGGACTTCGACACCATGATGAGGACGCGCTGGCGCTTGGCGACGTCGACGAGGTTGGCGTCCATGTCGTAGGCGAGGAGGGTGGGGCGGAACCCCTCGCGGAACCGCTCGCCGGTCATGCCCGACGGCGCGGCGAAGTGGACGCGCATGAAGAAGCGGCGGGAGGCGCGGTCGAAGTACTGCGCGCTCTCCAGGATGTTGCAGTCCTGGGCGGCGATGGACGAGCCGACGGCGCCGACGATGCCCTTGCGGTCGGTGCAGGAGAGGGTGAGCACGAGTTCGGGCATGGCATCAGCGGGATGTGACGGCGGGGACACCGCTCGGTTAACGGCTCCGCGTTGTGCCGACAACGACGGCCGCCCACCCTCGCCTGGACGGGTGCGCTCGGTCGAGGCACCCGATCGTTGCTGAAGCGGTCGCCCTCGGGCGGTGGCACCGCATGAGGCGGTAGCGCCCTAGCCCTGCGGTGCGGGACCGGGGACCTACTCGGCGGGGAGGCCGAGCGCAAGGCGGGTGCGAGCGCGGCCGTGGGCGGCGTCGCGCAGCGCCATCGCGCGCGGCTTGTCGGACGGCGCGACCTTGACCACCGCGACCCGTGGGCCGCCGGTCGTCCCGTGGAGCCGGCCCGCGAGCGCGGCGAGCCCGTCGTCTGCGATCACCGTCGTCGTCTCGGGGATGCCGCAGGCGGCGGCCACCGCGGCGAGGTCGGTGCCATGGGCTGTATGGGTCTCCTGCGCACCGGTCTCGCCGAACAGGCCGTTGTCGAGCACGACGATGGACAGGTTCGCCGGCGCCTGCAGCGCGATGGTCGCGAAGCTGCCGAGGCCCATGAGCATGTCGCCGTCGCCCGTCATGACGACCACCGGCACGTCCGGCCGGGCGAGCGCGAGGCCGAGGCCCATCATCGCGGTCCCGCCCATGGCGCCCCACAGGTAGACGTTGCGCGCGTCGTCGCCGGCGGCGGCCACGTCGTAGGTCGCGTTGCCGAGGCCCGACACGACGACCGTACCGTCCCGGTCCTTCAGGAGCGCGGCGACGGCCGCGCGGCGGTCGAGGGCATTGGCGAGCGGCATCGGAACCTCCGTCAGAACGTCTTGGCGCCGATGAGCTTTTGGCTCAGCAGGACCGCGACGCCCGCGCCGCCGCCGAACGCCATCTTGGCCGCCGCATCCACCGCGGCGCCCGCCTCAGCCCGTGCGTCGACCCGGATCACCTCGAGCCCCGCAAGGCGCAACGCCTCCGGCGTCGTGGATCCCATGGGCACCTGCCAGCCGTTGAACTCACCGTACTCGCCGCGCATCGTGACGATCGTCATGAAGGGGTATCGCCCATTCCTGATGAGCGAGAGCATGTTGATCGTGTTGCCGACCCCGCTCGACTGCATGAGGAGCACGGACGGCGCGCCGCCGAGCCAGGCGCCGGCGCACAGCGCGACGCCCTCCTCCTCGGTGGTGAGCGTGATGCCCCGCATGGTCGGCTCGGCGTGCACCATCTCGATGAGGCGCGCGTGGCCGGCGTCGGGCACGAACGGCACCTGACGCACGCCGTGGGCCTTGAGCGCGGCGAAGATGTCCGCCGGCCAGTCCACCGTCATCGGCGCGTCGCTCATCGCGTCCTCCCGGTCAGTGCGGCCTCGATCGCCTCGACAGTCGCCGAGAGCACGGGACGGAACGTCGCCATGAGCTCGGCGAGGCTCGCGCGGTTGGCGTGGGCGCAGGTCGACATGGCAGCCACCACCCGGCCAGCGCCGTCGCGGATCGGCATCGCGATGGAGCGCACGCCCTCCTCGAGCTCCTCGTCGAGGATGACGTGGCCGGCCTCTCGCGCCTCGCGGACCGCGGCGAGGTTCTCGGCGAGCGTCGTCCTCGTGCGCGCGGTGGTGGCGTGGATCGACGCGCCCGCGAAGCGCCGCTCCACCTCCGCGTCGGTCAGGCCGGACAGGAGCGCGCGGCCCTGCGCGCTGGTGAAGAGCGGCAGCTGGTCCCCCGGGCGAAGGTTGAGCGACATCTGCCGCGGCGCCCGTCCGTAGGCGACGATCTCGACGCCGTCGCCGTCGAGGACGCCGACGGAGGCCGTCTCGCCGAGCCGCATGGCGACGGGCTCGATGAGCGGCTGGCTCACCTCGCCGATGGACGCCGGCTCGAGGTAGCGGTGCGCGAGCTCCAGCACCTGGGGCGTCAGCGCGAAGCGGTCCGCCTCCTGGCGCACGTAGCCGAGCTCGCGCAGGGTGAGGAGGAAGCGCCGCGCGCTCGCCCGCGTCTGCCGTGAGCGCTCGGCGACCTCGGCGAGCGTCATCGCCCGGTGCCCCGGCCCGAACGCGCGCAGCACGGAAAGCCCGCGTGCGAAGCTCGCCGCGTACTCGTTGCGCCCGGGCGCTGCTGCGCCGGACGGCACGTCACCCTCATGCGATGCTTGATCCAAGTCGAAGGCTCCCTTACCGTTCGGATAGCAAACCTTGGTTTGCAATGCAAACGAGCGCCCGGTCAGGGCGCCATCACCGGGAGGACGACGATGACCCCACCCCTCAACGCGCTCGTCGCGGTGCCGCTGATCCTCGCCGCCGGGACGGCCGCGGCACAGGAGGTGACGCTGCGCGTCGCCGACACGTTCCCGAGCGGGCACTACATCGCCCAGAACCTGACGCAGGTGTGGATGGACCGTGTCCGCGAGCTGTCGGACGAGCGCGTCGACTTCACCTACTTCGGTGCCGGTCAGCTCGGAAAGATCCCGGAGATGCTCGACCTCGTCGAGAGCGGCGTCGTGGACGTCGCCTACGTGCCGCCGTCCTCCTACGCTGAGCGCATCCCGCTGACCGGCGTCGCCGAGCTGCCCGGCTTCTTCACCGACGCCGCCACCGGCACCGCCGCGTTCAACGACCTCCTCGCCAGCGACCTCATCGAGGGCGAGTTCGAGGGTTACGCGGTGACCCCGCTCTTCGGCGCGCTCCTGCCACAGTACCAGGTTGCGGTGGCGGGCGAGCCCATCGACAGCGCGGAGAAGTTTCAGGACGTGCGCCTCAGGACCCCCGGCGGTGTCCTCGAGCTCGCCGCGGACGAGCTCGGCGCGCTCGCCGTCCCCATGGGCGGACCGGAGATGTACACCGCCTTCCAGCGCGGCACCGTCGATGCGACCTTGAACGCCTACGGCTCCATGGAGTCCTACAAGCTGAACGAGGTGCTGCGCTCGGTCTCCACCAACGGCAGCTTCGGCACCTTCGGCATGATCTACGTGATCGACGACGACGTGCTCGCAGGCCTGCCCCAGGACATCCAGGACATCCTCCTGCAGGCGGGCGAGGAGGCGGCGCGCTCGTTCGCCGACTGGGTCGACGGCAACGAGAGGGAGGTCGCCGCGCGCTTCGCCGAGGGCGGCATCACCACCTACGAGATCCCGCAGCAGGTCGTCGACGCGTGGAACGTGAAGCTCGGCAACGTCGCCGATCTTTGGGCGAGCCGGCTGGACGAGCGCGGGCTCGAGGGCTCCGCCGCCGTCGAGGCGTGGCGGGCGAGCCTTGCGGAGGCGAGGGCGAACTGACCGCGGCGGGGAGCGGGCGATGGCCCTCCTGCGCCTCCTCGAGAACCTCCTCGCCGGCCTCACCTACCTCGCGCTGTTCGCCATGATGGCGCTCATCACGGCGGATGCGTTGGGGCGCTACCTCCTGCGCATCACGCCGCCGGACGTGTTTCACTTCACCGAGCTCTACCTCATGCCCATGGTGATCTTCCTCGCCATGGCGCAGACCCAGCGCGAGCGTGGCCACGTCAACGTGACGCTGCTCAGCCAGTTCGTCCCGCCCGCGCTCGCCGCGGCGATCCTGTCGGCGGTCTTCCTCGCTGCGGCCGTGATCTGCGCGATGATCGCGGTCGCCTCCTGGCAGTCGGCCTGGCCGCACCTTGCGAACTGGCGCGTCACCGGCGGCGTCGTGCCATGGCCGACGGGGCTCAGCCGCGTCATCGTCCCCGTCGGCATGGGCCTCCTGTCACTGCGGCTCTTCGTGGACGCGGGCGTTGAGGCGCGCCGTGCGCTCGGCGGCGCGCCGCCGGTGGAGGAGGACATGGGCGTGCCGCGGACCGAGGGGCGGATCGTGACCGTCGGCCTGCCCCTCGTCGGCCTCCTCGTCCTCATCGGCGTCGGCGCGCCCATCGCCTACGCGCTTCTGATCTCGGGCACCGTGGCGCTGTTCGTCCAGGTCGGCGAGCGGGCCGCGATGGGGATCCTCGGCACCTCGCCCTACGCCCGCGCCGCGGACTTCCTCCTCACCACGATCCCGATGTTCGTGCTGATGGCCGAGTTCCTGTCCTCCAGCCGCATCGCGGGCGACATCTTCCGCGCCGGATACATGTGGGTCGGGCACCTGCGCGGCGGGCTCGCCGTGGCGACGACGCTCGCGAGCGCCGGGTTCGCGGCGCTGTCGGGCTCGAGCCCCGCGGCGGCGGCGACGATGTCGGCGATCGCGGTGCCGGAGATGCGGCGCTACGGCTACGCGGACCGCCTGTCCCTCGGCGTCGTCGCCTCGGCAGGGACGCTCGCGGTCATCATCCCGCCCTCCATCGTCCTCATCCTCTACGGCATCCTCACCGAGACCTCCATCGGCCGCCTGTTCGTCGCGGGGTTCGTCCCGGGCATCATCACCGCGGTCGCCTACATCGTCCTCATCCAGGTGTGGGTGCGCGTCAGCCCCGCGGTGGCGCCGCCCCTCGAACGGCCGTTCTCCCGTGCCGAGCGGATGGGCGCGCTGCGCCCGGTGGGGCCGGCGCTCCTCCTGGTCGTCGTCGTCCTCGGCGGGATCTACTCGGGGGTCGTCACCCCGACAGAGGCAGGAGCCCTCGGCGCGTCCGGGGCGCTCGTCATCGGCCTGCTGTTCTCCGGCCTGCGCGGCGAGGGGATCCTCGAGGCGCTGCGGCGCACCGCGCGCACCACGGCGATGATCTTCACCATCGTCATCGCCGCCTCGATCTTCTCCTACTTCCTGACCATCTCGCAGGTGGCGCAGAACCTCATCGTGTGGGTGGAGGGTGCGGGGCTGGCGCCGTTCGCCGTCCTCATGATCGTGCTCGCGATCTACCTGGCGCTCGGCGCGTTCCTCGACCCCGTCTCGATCCTCATCCTGACGCTGCCGCTCGCCTTCCCCCTTGTGACCTCGCTCGGCTACGACGCGATCTGGTTCGGCGTCGTGGCGACGAAGATGGTGGAGATCGGTCTCGTCACCCCGCCCGTCGGCATCAACGTCTTCGTCGCGGCGGGTGCCGTCGGTGCGCGGCTGCAGGACGCCTTCGCCGGCGCCGCGCTCTTCGTGGTGGCCGACCTTGCGGTGCTCGCAATCCTCATCGCGTTCCCCGAGGTCGTGACGTTCCTGCCCGACCTCCTCTACGGAGCCTGACCCATGCAGCTGCGCGCCCCGGCCCTCGGCCCGCCGCCCTTCGTCCACGAGACGCTGCCCCAGCGCATCGTCTATGGCCCCGGCCGCTTCGCCGACGTCGGCGACGAGGTCCGAGGGCTCGGCTTTGCCCGACCGCTGATCGTCGCGACGCCAGGGCGCCGAGGTGCGGCCGAGCGGGTGCGCGAGGCGGCCGGCGGCACGGTCTTCGCCGAGGCCAAGATGCACGCGCCGGCCGAGGTGGTGGAGGCGGCCGGTCGCGTCATGGACGAGGCCGGCGCCGACGGCCTCGTGTCGTGCGGCGGCGGCTCCGCGCTCGGCATCGCCAAGGCGCTGGCGCACCTGAGGCAGGTGCCGATCCTTGCCGTCGCCACCACCTACTCCGGCTCGGAGGGGACGGCGCGCTGGAGCATCATGAAGGACGGTAACAAGGCCGGCGCCGTCGACCCCATCGTGCTGCCTCGCACGGTGATCTACGACCCCGAGCTCACCGTCTCGCTGCCCCGCGAGGTGTCTGCGCCGAGCGGCATGAACGCGATGGCCCACGCCGTCGCCTGCCTCTACGAGGCGTCGTCATCGCCGATCCATCGCCTCCTGGCCGCGGACGCCCTCGCGCGGATGGCGCGGGCGCTGCCGGCCATCGAGGCGGACCCCTCCGACCTCGCCGCCCGCGGCGATGCGCTGATCGCCTCGTTCCTATGCGGCACCGTCATGCCGGCGACGCTCGGCGTCCACCACAAGTGCGCCCACGTCCTGGGCGGCGCCTACGCGTTGCCCCACGCCGAGGTCCACACGGTGCTTTTGCCCCACACCGCCGCCTACAACGCGCAGGCGGCGCCGGACGCAGCGCGCATCATCGCTGCAGCGCTCGGCGGCGAGGCGCCCGGCCCAGCGCTCCACGCGCTTCTCTCGTCGATCAGCGCGCCGACGTCGCTCACTGCGCTGGGGCTCGCGCGCGACGCGGTGCCGAGGGCCGCCGAGGTCGTCTGCGCGGCGGAGCTGTCGGGCCCGCGCCCCGCGGACGAGTCCTCCGTGCGCGCCATGCTGGAGCGGGCCTGGGCGGGCGAGCCTCCTACGGCCTAGCCGCACGCGGCGATGGGGCGCGCGGCGCGGCCTCGTCGCGCCGGCGCCGCGGGCCATGTGGTCGCAGATGGTCCGCCTCCTCGTCGCCGTCCTCGCGCTCGCCGTCATCGCCTTCGCCACCGAGCGCCTCATCGCGGCGGGGGAGGGCGTCCTGCGCGAGGATGTGACGATCGGCGGGACGCCGGCGACGGTCTACCGTCCCGTGGATGCGCTGCCGGGCACCCCCGTGGTCGTCGTCGCCCACGGCTTCGCCGGCTCGAAGACGCTCATGGATCCGTTCGCGACCGCGCTCGCCAGGAACGGCTACCTCGCGCTCGCCTTCGACTTCCTCGGCCACGGCGAGCACCCCGAGCCCCTCGCCGGCGACGTCACCGAGGTCGATGGGGCGACGCGCGCCCTCGTTGCGCAGACCGAGGAGGCGATCCGCTTCGCCGAGGCGCTCGAGGGGGCGGGGGAGGGCCTCGCGCTCCTCGGCCACTCCATGGCCGCCGACATCATCGTGCGCACGGCGATCGAGCAGGAGGCCGTCGACGCCGTCGTCGCGGTGTCGATGTTCTCCCCCGTTGTCACGGCGAGCGCGCCGGACAACCTCCTCATCATCGTCGGCGCATGGGAGGTGGGGCTGACCGCGGAGGCGCTGCGCGTCGTCGGCCTCGCGACGGACGGACCGCGCAGGAGGGGACGACCTACGGCGACTTCGCGGACGGCACGGCGCGGCGCGCTGCCTTTTCGGGCGGCTCGGAGCACATCGCGGTGCTCTACGACGAGGAGAGCCTCGCCGAGGCGGTGCGCTGGCTCGACGGGGCGTTCGGCGTCGACCGCACGGCGCCGATCGCGACGAGCGCGCGGCTGCCTTGGATCGGCCTCCTCGTCCTCGGCGTCGTGACGCTCGGCTGGCCGCTCGCCCGCGCGCTGCCGACGGTGTCGACGCCGCCGGCCGGTGCGGGTTTTAGCTGGCGCCGCCTCTGGCCGGTCGTCGTGGTGCCCGCCGTCGCGACCCCCCTCGTGCTGCGCCCGGCGCCGACGGACCTCCTGCCCGTCGTCGTCGGCGACTACCTCGCGGTGCACTTCCTCGCCTACGGGCTGCTCACGTTGGCGACGGCAGCGGTCGTGCTCCGGCGAGGGCGTTCCGACCCGGCGCCGATGCGACGGACGCGTTGGGGCGCGCTCGCCGTCGCGACCCTCCTCGTGGCGCTGTACGCCCACGGCGCGCTCGGCCTCGTCATCGAGATTACCATCACGAACTACACGCCGGTCGGTGCGCGGCTGCCGCTGCTCGCCGGGATGCTCGTCGGCACGCTGACCTGGGCGCTCGCCGACGAGTGGGCGACACGAGGCGTCGGCCGGGCGCCCGGAGGGGCGTTCGCCACCAAGGCGGCGTTCGTCCTCTCCCTCGCCGCCGCCGTGGCGCTCGACCTGGAGCGGCTGTTCTTCCTCATCATCATCGTGCCGGTGATCGTCGCCTACTTCGTCGTCTACGGGCTGTTCAGCCGCTGGAGCTACCGGGCGACGGGCCACCCGCTGCCCGGCGCCGTGGCGAGCGCGGTGGCGTTCGCCTGGGCGATCACGGTCGTCTTCCCCATGCTGGCGGGCTGACGTCTCACGCGTCGTCCCGCTCGGGGAGCCACGTGAACAGGATGGTTGCGGCGAGTGCCCCGAGGAGTTGGGCGAGCAGGAAGCCAGGAGCATCGGCCGGCCGGATGCCCGCGAACGTGTCGGACAGTGCGCGGGCGATCGTGACCGCAGGGTTCGCGAACGATGTCGAGGAGGTGAACCAGTACCCAGCCGCGATGATCGCCGCGACGGCGTAGGGCGTCGCCTCAGGATGATGGCGCGTCGTGCTCCAGACGACCGACAGCAGCGCGAACGTCGCCGTGAACTCACCCGCGAGCTGGCCGATGCCCTCGCGGGCGACCGCCGCCACCTGCAACGTCGGCAGCGCGAACATGACGTGCGCGAGCCAGACCCCTGCGACGGCGCCGGCGACTTGCACCAGGAGGTAGCCCGGCACGAAGCGCCACGGCAGCTTGCCCCGGAGCGCGAAGCACAGCGTGACGGCGGGGTTGATGTGCGCACCGGAGATCGGGCCGAAGGTGAGGATGAGGGCGACCAGCGCGCCCGCCGTCGCGATGGTGTTGGCGAGGAGCGCCACACCGTCGTTCCCGCCCGATAGGCGCTCGGCCATGATCCCCGATCCGACGACCGCGGCGAGGAGGAGCCCCGTCCCGACGCCCTCCGAGACGAGGCGCTGCGCGAGCCTGTCGCTCACGGCATCGCGTCGGGGCGAGCAACGACGACCTCGCCGTCCTCCTTCGAGAACGCGCCGCGCTGCGCGGACGGGAGGATGGCAAGCACCGTCTCCGATGGACGGCACAGGCGCACGCCGAGCGCCGTCACGACGATCGGGCGGTTGATGAGGATCGGATCGGCCATCATGGCGTCGACGAGCTGATCGTCGGTGAGCGTCGGATCGTCGAGGCCGCGCTCCTCGTAGGGCGTTCCCTTGCGTCGCAGCAGCTCGCGCGGCGTGATCCCCATGCGCGCGATGAGGTCCACGAGCTCATCGCGTGAGGGAGGGGTCTTCAGGTACTCGACGACGCGCGGATCTTCGCCGCTGTTGCGGATGAGGCCGAGCACGTTGCGCGACGTCCCGCAGTCCGGGTTGTGCAAGATGGTCACGGTCATGGGGGCCTCCGTCCAGACAGCAGGGCCCCACGAGCTTAGGCGAAGGGACTCCCCGCTCCAAACGCATCGTGGCTGGGGGGCGGAGCCGGGTGGCTCAGCCGTGGCCGACGAGCGGCGCCGCCTCGCAGGAGTGCCTGGCGCACTCGAGCTCCAGCGTCGTGTGGGTGATGCCGAACCGAGCGGCCACCATCGCCTTGAGGCCCGCCTTGATGGCGTCCGCCTCGTCCCAGCGCCCGGGGTCGACGACGACGTGGGCGTCGAGCGCGGCGTCATGCTCCTGCATCTGCCAAAGGTGCACGTGGTGGACGTCGGCGACGCCGTCGGCGCCGCGCAGGGCGGACAGCACGGTCCCCGTGTCGAGCTCGGGCGGGCTCGCGAGCATCAGGATGCGCACCACGCCGCCGACCTCGCGCAGCGCGTGCCAGAGCACGAAGCCGGCGATGAGCAACGTCGCAATGGGGTCCACGAGCCGCCAGTCGTAGAGGATGATGAGCGTGCCCGCGACGATCACCGCCACCGAGCCCAGCGCGTCAGCGACGTTGTGCAGGAACGCGGCGCGGATGTTCACGCTCGACTTGCCGAGGGCGTAGGTCAGCGCCGCCGTCACGAGGTCGACGACGAGGGCGATGCCGGCGACCGCCACCACGAGCCAGCCGTCGACCGGGCGCGGCTCGACGATCCGGCCGATGCCCTCCACCGCCAGGGTCAGCGCGATCACGATCAGCGTCGTGTAGTTGACGAGCGCGGCGACGACCTCGGCGCGACCGTAGCCGAAGGTCATGGAGGCGTCGGCCGGCCGCCGTGCGATGCGCCGCGCCACCATGGCGATGATGAGCGAGATGGCGTCGGAGAAGTTGTGCAGCGCGTCCGCGATCAGCGCCAGGCTGCCGGCAAGGAGGCCGCCGACCACCTGCGCGACGGTGAGGCCGAGGTTGACCGCCACGGTGAAGGCCAGCCGTCGGTCGCCCGCCGAGGCATCGACGTGGTGATGGTGCCCATGTCCCACTCGGCAACGCTCCCGCCCCTCGCTCCTTCCCGAACATAGAACGACCCGAATGCCGGCCCCAGGCCAGGGTGCCGAAATGCGCAGTAATGAAGGATTCCCGAAGCCGACCGGCCCCTTTGCGCTTAAACCGTCCCTGGTCCACGGCCGGAGAAACCATGGTCTTCACCCGAGCACGCGCGACGACCCTCGCCGTCGCCGGCGCAGGCACCGCGTCATTCCTCCTCCTCGACCTGCCGCTGCCGTTCCTGTTCGGGCCGATGGCGGCCTGCCTCGTCGCGGCGCTCGCCGGCGTCAGGCTGCAAGGGGCCGGGGTCGTCGGCAAGGCTGCGCGCACGGTGCTCGGGGTCGCGGTGGGGGCGGCCATCACGCCGGCGCTCCTCGGCGAGCTGTCGGTGATGGCGGCCTCGCTTGCGCTGATCCCGCTCTACGTCCTCGTCATCGGCGTGATCGGCGTGCCGTTCTTCAGGCGCGTTGCGGGGTTCGATCCGGTGACCGCGTACTACGCCGCAATGCCCGGCGGCTTCCAGGACATGATCGTGTTCGGCGAGGAGGCGGGCGCCAACGTGCGCGTCCTGTCGCTGATCCACGCGACGCGCGTGCTCACCATCGTGACGCTCGCGCCGGTCATCATCACCCAGTTCTACGGCGTGCCGTTCGCGAACCCCATCGGTGCGCCGGCGGCCACCATGCCGCCGCTCGAGCTCGCCCTCATGGTGGCGGCGGCCGTCATCGGCTGGAAGGGCGGGGAGCGTATCGGGCTGTTCGGTGCCACGATCCTCGGCCCGATGATCCTCGCCGCGGCGCTGTCGCTCGGCGACGTCCTTCACATGCGGCCGCCGCGCGAGGCGCTCTACGCCGCACAGTTCTTCATCGGCCTCGGCGTCGGAGTGCACTACGTCGGCGTGACCGTGCGCGAGCTGCGCCACGTGGTGGCCATCGGCGCGGCCTTCGTGGTCGTGCTCGCGGCGCTCGCTGCCGCCTTCACCGAGATCATCGTGCTGACGGACCTCGCGCCGCCGGTCGACGCGTTCCTAGCCTACGCGCCGGGCGGGCAGGCGGAGATGGCGGTGCTCGCGATCATCGCCGGCGCCGACCTCGGCTACGTGGTGGCGCACCACCTCGCGCGGCTCGTCCTCGTCATCACCGGGGCGCCCGTCGCCGCGCGGCTGATGGGGATCAGGCCGCGCCCGCGTGTGCCGGCCCCGCCTGGACCGCACCGCGATGGTCGACGTTGACCTCGGGACCGAGCGCCGACCGCGGCACCATCAGCTCGCCGCGGGCGAGGAGGCGGGCCGTGCGCAGGAGCCCGGCGGAGCGCACCACGATGCCCTCGTCGGTCGCCTCGTAGTCCACGGTGACCTCGATGCGGCCCGACGCGTGCTCGATGGTGACGATCGCCGGTGCGCCGCTGGCCGGCGCGGCGATGCCGTCCGCCACCGTACCGGGCAGGAGCGCGCACGTGGCGAGGCACTGCGAGCCCGTCACCGCCATCGACGGGTGCGCGTTCCACGGCATGAAGTAGCGCGCCGTCACCGTGCCGCCGTGCCGCGGCGGGGCGAGCAGGCCGAACTTCGGCGTCACCGACGAGGTGACGTCGCCAAGCCCCATGCGCCGCCCTGCCTCGACGCGGATCGGCTCCATGCGTGCGTAGAACTCGCGGTTCGCGTCGAGCTCGGCGACGCCCTCCGTCCCGGTCAGACCGAACGCGTCCGCCCGCGCGATCGCCATCGGCATCGCGACGTCCATCAAGGTCACGTCGATGCCGTCGATGGTCTCACGGCGCTCGCCCGACGGCAGCAGCGCGCCGCAGCTCGAGCCGACGACGTCCTGGAAGTTGAGGAGGATCGGCGCCGCCGTCCCCGGCACGCCGTCGATCACCGCGTCCCCCTCGTAGGTGACGCGCCCGTCCGGCGTCCTCACGATGGCCTCGATGCGCGCCCCCGTGTTGACGCTGAGGATGCGCACTCGCGTCTCCCCGTCCACGGCGGGATGCAGCCCCATCTCGATGGCCGCCGGTCCGACGCCCGACAGGATGTTGCCGCACGTCGGCCTGAAGTCGACCTGGCGCTCGGTCACCGCGACCTGGGCGAAGAAGTAGTCGATGTCGGCCGCGGGGTCGTCCGAGCGCGACAGCATCGCGACCTTCGTGGTGACCGCGGCGCCCCCGCCGATCCCGTCGATGTTGAGCGGATGGCCCGCGCCCACGGCCGCCATCAGGACGTCCGCCAGCGCTTCGCGGTCCTGCGGCAGGTCGGTCCGCCGCATGTAGGGACCGCGCGACGTGCCGCCGCGCAGGAACCAGAAGGGGATCGCGGTTTGCGTCATCGTCGTCACCGCAAGGGCCAGGGAAGGTCGACGAAGGACTGTAGCACGCCACGCGGGAAGTTGAGCGACAGCGCGTCGGCGAGGAGGAGAACGAGGCCCGCCGCGATGGCGGTCAGGACGAGCGTCGTCATCGGCCCGGCCCGCGCCCGCACCACCAGGAAGACGACGAAGAAGGCGATCATCGCAAGGTAGAAGCCGACGAGCGCCGACAGGCCGATGAGCGTCGCGATCCACAGGATGCCGGGGTAGATGCGACCGGCCGCGACCTCCGCAGCGTTCCTGCGCTCGACCTCCTGATCGTAGATCGCGGGGTGCGTGCTCTCGCCGATGACGAGGACGCCGAGGAGGAGGAGGCCGAAGAACGCCGCCACGCTCGCCATCGACATCGGGAAGACCTGGCCGAGGAAGGTGTGGCCGAGCGAGTCCCAGATGGCGAGGGCGAACACGCCGAGGACGAGGAGCGCGAAGGCGATCTGCGGCGCGCGGTAGGCGAGGGCGGGCTTGCGCGGGGACGCCGGCATCGCCGCCGACCCGGCGGAGGCCGTCACGGGCGCGGTGTCGTCGACGCGGTTGCGCACGCCGAACCAGATCGACACGAGCGTCAGCGCCGCGATGATGATGACGCCGGGACGCGTGACGAAGCCCCAGCCGTAGAACTGCACCGCCTGGTAGAAGTAGGTCTCGGCCTGGGGCGCGAGCACGTAGCCGATGAGGAGCGCGGCGCGGGGCCAGCCGAAGCGCTTCATCATGACGCCGAAGCAGCCGATGGCGAACAGCGCGATGAGGTCGGCGACGTCGCGCGTCGCCTGGAACGCGGCGAACGCGATCACCGCGATCATGAACGGCGCGAGGTAGGGGAACGGGATCGTCGTCAGCCTCGAGATCGGCCCGGCGAGGACGATGCAGAGCCCCGCGCCGAGCACGTTGGCGATGGCGAGGGACCAGATGATCGAGTAGGTCACGTCGAGCTCGGTGGTCACCATCGACGGTCCCGGCTCGATGCCGATGAGGACCATCCCGCCGAGGAAGACGGCCATCGAGCCGGACCCGGGGATGCCGAACAGGAGCGTCGGCAGGAGCCCGCCGCCTTCCTTGGCGTTGTTGGCGCTCTCCGGCGCCACCACCCCGCGGATGTCGCCCTTGCCGAAGCGCTCGGTGTCCTTCGTCGTCTGAACCGCGTGGCCGTAGGCGATCCAGTCCACCACGGAGCCGCCGAGGCCCGGGATCGCGCCGACGATGCAGCCGATCGCGGCGCAGCGCAGCGACAGGAACCAGTGCCGCATCCAGTCGCGCACGCCGGCGAGCCAGCCGGCGCCCAGCGCGCCGGTGCGGGCGATGGAGGCGTCGGTGCGCAACAGGTCGACGATCTCGGGGAAGGCGAACAGGCCGAGCCCGACCACGACGAGCGGGATGCCGTCGTAGAGGTAGTCGAGCTCGAACACCATGCGGAACTCGCCGGTGGCCGGCGCGCCTCCCACCGAGCCGAGCACCAGGCCGACGCCGCAGGCCGCGAGCCCCTTGGTAAGGCTGCGCCCGGCGAGCACGCCCACCATCGACAGCCCGAAGATCGACAGCATGAAGAGCTCTGCCGAGCCGAACGCCAGGATGAGCGGCCGGGCGATGAGGACGAAGCCGGTCAGGACGATCGCGCCGAACAGCCCGCCGAACAGCGAGGAGACGAACGCCGCCGAGAGGGCCCGCGCCGCCTGCCCCTGCTTGGCGAGGGGGAACCCGTCGAGCACCGTCGCCTGGCTCGCCGAGGAGCCGGGGATCCCCATGAGGACGGAGGCGAAGGTGTCCGACGTCGGGATGACCGCGACGAGCCCGATGAGCATCGCGAGCGCGGAGATGTCGTCCATCCCGTAGAGGAACGGGATGAGCAGGGACAGTCCTGCGATGCCGCCGAGCCCGGGGAAGACGCCGATGGCGAGCCCGACGACGACGCCGAACAGGATGTACAGCATGTGCTGAAGCGTCAGGATGTCGGCGAGGGCGGCGATGAAGACGTCGACCATCAGCGCTCATCCCTTGAGCTTGCAGCCCGCGGCGCCAGCTTCGGCCCTAAGCGGCCCGATCCTTCAAAGCGACGCCTCGCGGCACCAGGCTGACGCGGAGCGTCAGTTGATCGGCGTGCCGAGGAGGTCCGTGAGCTCTGCCTTCAACGCTGCCGCTTCCTCGTCGAGGGAAGCGATCGCCTCGGCCGTCGCCGCCGCGCCGGTCGCCCCCATGAAGAAGAAGTGGTTGCCGTCCACCCGGTGCGAGAGGCGCTCGTCGAGGCCGTCGGCGAGCTCGGTCAGGCGCGTCCAGTCCGCGTCGGACAGCGCGTTCACGTCGACGTCGCCCATGTAGCGACTGAGCAGCGTGTTGGCGTTGTAGAGCCCCCAGGCCGCCTGGTCGGTGATCGCGTGGCGCTTGTCGCGCCGTCCGTTGGGGATGATGACGCCCACCAGCGGGTAGTCGTCGAAGTGGAACGGCTTGGCGTCCTCCATCGCCGCGGCGGGGTCCATGACGAACGCGCCGTCGCGGAAGAGTTGGCCGTACCCCTGCAGGTTGATCGGGATGTCGCCCTGATACTGCGCCTTGAAGACGTCCTCCGGCACGATGGTGTGGCCCTCCTCCTCACCCTCGGCTGCGACCTGCTGGTACCACCCGTCGAAGTTCTTGCGCCGGTCGGCGTAGCCGGACGGGAGCATCGGGTACTCCCGGGTGATGGCGATGAGGCCCGGCAGCCCCGGCGTTGCGGCGAGGCCGATGAAGAGCTTGAGGTCGAGGCCGGCGTCCCGCGCCGCCTCGTGCGCAGCCTGGGCGAGCTTGCCCCCCATGGACCAGCCGGCGACGATGGCGCCGCCGGTCAGCCCCTCGGCCTCGATCGTCTCGGCGGCAAGCTGCGCGGTCTGCCGGCCCCAGTCGCGGATCATGAAGTCGGGGTGGTCGGTGGGGAGCCCACCCTCGGCGATCCCGATCGGGTAGGAGATCGCGAGCACGGAGTAGCCCCGCTCAAGGAGGTGATGGGCGAGGAAGTCCTCCGCCCGCGAGCCGTCGTGGCCACCGTAGGCGACGCGTGCCGTGTGGTGCGCCCCCGGCACGAAGACGACGAGCGGGGCGTTCGCCTCACCCTTCGCGAACCATGTGATCGCGGGGAAGCCCGCCGCCTCGCGGATCTCCTCGCCGGGGTAGAGCCCCGCCGCTGCCTCCTGCGGCCCGGCTCCCTCCGCCCGGCTCGCCTCCGCTCCGTCCTGCGCGGCCTCGGCCGCCGCGGCAGTCGCGAAGGCCAGCGCGGCGAACGCCACCGCAGCACCCATCAGCCAGTGAGCCATCACGTCCCTCCAGTTTCCGTCCCGCATGGTTTTTTGATTGGCCTGCGGCGCATCGGCGTCGCAGGCTGGCTCGGCGCTGGCCGGGTCGGCGCGTCAGTTGACGCGCACGTTGTACTCTTCCTCGAGCATCTGCGTGACGACCTCGCGCAGCTCGGGGCGGATGGTCGTCCCCTTCTCGAACAGCGTCTGTGCGGCGCGGCCGGTCACCTGCTCGTAGGTCCCCAGCACCGCTTCCTTGTTCGCCTGATACTCCGGGTCGCCCTTCATCTGCTCCACCGCCTCCTGGTAGGCGTCGACGATCTCCTGCGGCGTGCCTTCCGGAAGGAAGACCATCTTCTGCGCCGGGAAGCCCGCGATGAAGAAGGCGGTGTAGGCGTCGTACATCTCGCCCGACGGCGCCTCGCCCGTCGCCATCTCGTAGGCCTCGGGGAAGCTCGGCAGGTCCGGGAAGGTCGGGTCGCGGATGACGTTGCCGTCCTCGTCGACCGCGCCCCACGAGAACAGGGGTACCGCCTCACCGGCGTCGACGAGCGGCTGGACGTTCTTCAGGTAGGCGGACGAGGTCTGGTAGTCGATGTTGGTCTCGCCGCGCTCGAAGGCGAGGCGCCCGTCGCCGCGGCCCTTGAAGCCGAACACGTGCTTCACGTCGAGGCCCAGGAAGTCGAACGCGAGGAGCGGCACGAGGTCGAGGGAGGTTGCGCCCTGGCTCGCGTAGGTGAGCTCTTGCCCCTTAAGCTCGGCGATCTCCTCCGGTCCCTCGACGCCGGTGTCGGGGGAGACGTAGACGACGCCGCCCGTCGGGGAGGCCATCACCACCTCCCAGTCCTGGTACTCGTAGCGCACGCGCGGATCGCCCAGGAGGTAAGGGAACTGGGTCGAGCCGGACGTGCCGAGGATGGTCAGCCCGTCGGGGTCAGCGCGGGCGGCGAACAGGTTGGTGCCCTTGGTGGAACCGCCACCCGGCTCGTTGACGACGACGACCGTGGGGTTGCCCGGAAGGTACTTGGTGAAGAACGGGGCGTTGAACCGCGCCCAGGTGTCGGACCCGCCGCCGGGCGAGAACGGGATGATCCACTCGATCGTCTCACCCTCGAAGGAGACCTGGGCCGACGCCGGCCCGGCCATCGCAAGGGCTGCGGCGAGACCGGCGGCGAGCGCGATCCTTCGGCCGTGTGTGGGACGCATCATCTGTTCCTCCTCGGCCGGTCTGGCGACGGGCGGGCTGCCGGCCGTTGGCGGGCCCGCCGCAGCGTTCATGGCGCGTTTCGTGTCAGTTTCTTGCGCAGACCATGCGTACCCCGCCGGTATTCGGCTTGTCGAGGCGCAGGGCCACCCTCAGGCGGCCTTGGCCACCGCGCGCCCAGCGAGCACCGTGACGAGGTGCGCGCGGTACTCGGCCGAGCCGTGGATGTCGGACAGCATGAGGTCCGGCGAGATCGCGATCCCCGACACCGCGTCCGGCGACCAGTTCGCCGCCAGCGCCTCCTCCATCTCGGCGACGCGGAACACGCCGTCGTTGCCCGATCCGGTCACCGCGACGCGCGTCTCGCCGGACGCCGTCACCGCCACGAACACCGAGCACAGCGAGTAGCGCGAAGCCGGGTTGCGGAACTTCTCGTAGGCCGCCCGCTGGGGCTTGGGGAACTCGATGCGGACGATGATCTCGTCCTCGTCGAGCGCCGTCTCGAACATGCCTTGGAAGAACTCGTGCGGCTTGTAGGACCCCTTCGAGGTGACGACGGTCCCGTCCATCGCCATCACGGCCGCCGGGTAGTCCGCGGCGGGGTCGTTGTTGGCGAGGACGCCGCCCATGGTGCCCATGTTGCGCACTGCAGGGTCGCCGATGGTGGCGGCGAGGCTCGCGAGCGCCGGGATCGCCTGGCGCACATCCTCGGAGCGCTGCACCTCCGAGTGGGTCGAGGCGGCGCCGATCTTGAGGGTCGTACCGTCGAAGGCGATGCCCTTGAGCTCGGGGATCTTGGTTACATCGATGACGTCGGACGGCGCGGCGAGGCGCTGCTTCATCGTGGCGATGAGCGTCTGCCCGCCGCCGAGGAACTTGCCGTCCTCGGCCGCCTTCAGCTTGGCGACGGCATCGTCGAGGCTCGTCGCCCGGGCGTAGGTGGTGGCGTACATCGAATGCTCCATTGTCCGTCGTTGGCGCCCGCTCGGGCGCAGGGTCAGGTTCGTGCCGTCGAGGGCGGCTGGGCGAGGCGTGACGCGTTGCGGAGCCCCGAACGGGTCAGCAGAGCGCCGGCGACGAGCATCGCCGCGCCCCACACCAGGAAGGCGATGTCCCAGTAGATCCAATGATCCTCAGGGACGGTCTCATTGACGTGGTGCAAGCCGAGGAGGTGGTGGTTGACCGTCCCCTCGACGAGGTTGAACAGCCCGAAGCCGGCGAGGACGGTGCCGGCGAGGAGGCGGGCCGGCCAAGGGCCATGCGGTCGGCGCGCGCTGCGCCACAGCAGCACCAGCCCGGCGAGCGTGAAGGCGTAGGCCGCGACGTGGAAGAGACCGTCGAGCACCACGTTGAGCCTGAGGTTCGCCATGGTGTCGGGCGGATAGCCTGCGCTGGAGGCCATGTGGTGCCATTGCAGGATCTGGTGCAGCACGATGCCGTCGAAGAACCCGCCGACGCCGAGCCCGAGGAGGATCCCGGCGGCGATGGGGAACTCGGTCGGCGAGCGCTCGTCCAATGCAGGCTCCTCCGGGGATAGAGCTGCGCGCTCGCCGTGGGGCTCGCCGCCTACTCGGCCGCCATCCGCGGCCGTGCGGACTGGACCGCTCGCCACACGCGCTCGGGCGTCGCGGGCATGGCGAGGTCGTTGGTGCCGATGGCGTCGGTGATCGCGTTGATCACCGCGGGGGGCGCGCCGATGGCGCCGGCCTCGCCGCAGCCCTTCACGCCCAGCGGGTTGTTGGGGTTGGCGACCTCGATGTGGTCGAGCCCGAAGGAGGGCAGGTCGTCCGCCCGCGGCACGCAGTAGTCCATGTAGGAGGCGGTCAGAAGCTGGCCCTCGTCGTCGTAGACGCAGCCCTCGAGGAGCGCCTGGCCGATGCCCTGGGCGAGGCCGCCGTGCACCTGGCCCTCGACGATCATCGGGTTGATGATGACGCCGAAGTCGTCGACCGCGACGAAGTTGACGATCGTCACGACGCCCGTGGCGGGATCGACCTCCACCTCGCACACGAAGGTGCCGGCGGGGAACGTGAAGTTCGCCGGGTCGTAGAACGACTTCTCGCTGAGCCCGGGCTCCATGCCGTCCGGCAGGTTGTGTGCGGTGTAGGCGGCCAGCGACACCTCGTGCCAGGCGAGCGTGCGGTCGGTGCCTGCCACCTTCAGCTCGCCGTTCTCGATGACGATGTCGCCGGCGTCCGCCTCCATGAGGTGCGCGGCGATCAGCTTGGCCTTCGCCGCCACCTTGTCGAGCGCCTTGGCGATGGCGCCGCCTCCGACCGGGCCGGAACGCGAGCCGTAGGTCCCCATGCCGAACTGCACCTTGTCGGTGTCGCCATGCACGATGGATACGTTGGCGGACGGCACGCCGAGGCGGTCCGACACGATCTGGCTGAAGGTCGTCTCGTGGCCCTGCCCGTGGCTGTGCGAACCGGTCAGAACCTCGATGGTGCCGACCGGGTTGACCCGCACCTCCGCCGACTCCCACAGCCCGACGCCGGCGCCGAGCGAGCCCACCGCCTGGGACGGGGCGATGCCACACGCCTCGATGTAGGAGGACAGGCCGATGCCGCGCAGCTTGCCGCGGGCCTCCGACTGGGCGCGGCGCGCTGGGAAGCCGTCGTAGTCGGCGTGCGCCAGCGCCTTGTCGAGGAGGCCGTGGAAGTCGGACGGGTCGTAGTTCATGAGGACCGGCGTCTGGTGCGGGAACTCGCGCACGAAGTTCTTGCGGCGGAGCTCCACCGGGGAGACGCCGAGCTCGCGCGCGGCGGTCTCGATCATGCGCTCCACCACGAAGGTCGCCTCGGGCCGCCCCGCGCC
This sequence comes from Acuticoccus sp., assembly GCF_965213555.1. Taxonomy (GTDB): domain Bacteria; phylum Pseudomonadota; class Alphaproteobacteria; order Rhizobiales; family Amorphaceae; genus Acuticoccus. Next base: position 3,192,397 of record NZ_OZ243890.1, read on the forward strand.
GCGGTAGGCGTCCACCGGCGTCGTGTGCGAGTAGACCAGCTTCACGTTGGCGTAGATCGCCGGCATCGCGTACTGGCCGGACAGCAGCGTCGCGTAGAGGTACGTGGGCGTCGCCGACGAGAACAGGCTCATGTAGGCGCCGAGGTTGGCGACGGTGTCGACGTGGAAGCCGACGATCCTGTGGTCGGCGTCGAACGCCATCCGCGCCTTGGTGACGTGGTCGCGGCCGTGGGCGTCCGTCATGAACGCCTCGGTGCGGTCGGCGGTCCACTTGACCGGGCGACCAATGCGCTTGGAGGCGACGCAGCAGGCGACCTCCTCCGGGTAGATGTAGATCTTGGAGCCGAACCCGCCGCCGACGTCCGGCGCCACCACGCGCAGCTTGTGCTCGGGCGCGACGTTGTAGAACGCGCTCATGACGAGGCGCGCGACGTGCGGGTTCTGGCTCGTGGTGTAGAGCGTCGTGTGGTCCTCGGCGGCGTTGTAGTGCGCCACCGCCGCGCGCGGCTCGATGGCCGAGGGGATGAGGCGGTTGTTGCGAATGTCCATCGACACGACGTGGGCGGCGTCCTGGAAGGCCGCCGCCGTCGCGGCCTCGTCGCCGAGCTGCCAGTCGCAGATGAGGTTGTCGTCGGCGGTCCCAGGGTGGACGACAGGGCCCGTGGCGTAGCTCGCGAAGTCGGTGAGGGCGGGCAGCGGCTCGTAGTCGACCGCGATCGCCTCCGCTGCGTCCACCGCTGCGGCGCGCGTCTCAGCGATGACGAGGGCGACGGGCTGGCCCACGTAGCGCACCGTCGCGGGGTCCATGACGTTGTACGGCGCCATCTTCATCGGGCTGCCGTCCTTGGACGAGATCGCCCAGCCGCAGATGAGGTTGCCGATCCCCGCGTCGATGACGTCCTGGCCGAGCACGACGTCGATGACGCCCGCCATCCCCTTGGCTGCTGCCGCGTCGATGGAGCGGACCTTCGCGTGCGCGTGGGGCGAGCGCAGGAACACGGCATGCACCATGTCGCGCTCGGCGATGTCGTCGGTGTAACGCCCCGCGCCGGTGATGAAGCGCCGGTCCTCCTTGCGCGCGAGGCGCGCGCCGATCCCTTCCTGGCCCATCCCGTCCCCCTCTACTGTGCGGCCATCTGCGGCGTGGCGCGCATCTCGTTGGCGGCGGCGTCGATCGCCTTCACGATGTTGTGGTAGCCGGTGCAGCGGCAGATGTTGCCCTCGAGCTCCTTGCGGATGGTCTCCTCGTCGAGCCCGTCAGGGTGACGGCGCACGATGTCGACCGCCATCATGATCATGCCCGGCGTGCAGAAGCCGCACTGGAGGCCGTGGTGGGTGCGGAAGGCCTCCTGCATCGGGTGCAGCGTCGCACCGTCCGCGAGCCCCTCGATGGTGAGGACCTCCGACCCGTCCACCTGCACCGCGAACACCGTGCAGGACTTCACCGCCTGGCCGTCGATGTGGACGGTGCAGGCGCCGCACTGGGACGTGTCGCAGCCGACGTGGGTGCCCGTCAGGCCGAGGTGGTCGCGCAGCAGCGCCACGAGCAGCGTGCGGTCCTCCACCTCGCGCCGCACCGCCCGGCCGTTCACCGTCAAGCTCACCTCGCCCATCGTCGATCCCCCTTGCAGCCTTCGGGTCCCCGGAGCGTGGTTGCCGGCGGTCCCGCTTGAATTGTTCCACCTCATGTTTGCCCGCTCGCCGGCGCGACGACAACCGTCAGGCGGACGCCGCGGCTTTACAGCACGGTCGTCTGCTGCCCTAATCGGGGCAACGAGGGCGAACGGCCCCGCAGCACGACGTTCCGGGGGGAACCAGCATGGGCACGGCCATCGCCGTCTTCCACGGCCCGTTCGGCCGCGCGGCGCTCTATCGCCTCAACAAGCCGCTGGCCCCCCACGCGCACCGCGAGGGACACCTCGTGCTCCTGCTTTCTGGGATCCCCGCGACGGTGACGGTGGATGGGACCGCGTACGCCACGGGTCCGGGGCGGGCGGTGGCGATCAACCCGTGGCAACCGCACGACTTCCAGCCCGGCGACGTCGGCGCGGGCGCGCTGTTCCTGACGCTCTACATCGCGCCCGAGTGGTTCATGACGATGTCGCGCGGGATCGACGCGCTGCGCTTCGGCGCACCGCACGTTCCCCTCAGCGCCGGCGCGCAGGCCATCATCGAGCGCACCGCCGACCGGCTGGCGTCGGGGGTCGAGCGCGGCCTCGCCGACGATCTATCGCGGCTTATGCAGGCCGCCTTCGACGCCTCGTGGGCGATCGGGCGGGCGCCGTTCGCGGCGCCGCGGGTGCGCGACTTCCGCATCCGCAACGCCCTGGCACTGATGCACCAGCGCCTGTTCGACGCCTGTGCGCTCGACCGCATCGCGCGCGACGCGGGGATGAGCCGGCCGCACTTCTACAAGCTGTTCCGGCAGAACCTTGGCGTGACGCCCAACATGTACCTCAACACGCTGCGCCTGGAGGCCTCCATCGACCGGCTCGTGTGGTCGCACGATCCGGTGACGTCCATCGGCCTCGACCTCGGCTTCGCGAGCCAGGCCTCGTTCACCCGCTTCTTCGTCAACAACGTCGGCATCGCCCCTTCGGACTACCGTCGCTGCGCCCTCGTTGCGACGTGAGGATGCGGCGTCGCGCACGGGCTCGCCCGACCCGCGATCGGATGGAATCAGCGGCCGGTGGCCTCAGCTTCCGCCGATAGACCGTTTGCGTCGATGAACCTTGCGAACGCGTCCACCGCGGCGACGAGGTTGCTGACCGAGCCGTCGGGCACGTCCGCCGCCCGCGCCTTCGTGCGGAGCCGCCTGCGGAAGTCGACGAGGTCGACCTCCCCGCCGAGCTCGAGGCCGACGATCTTCTCCGCCCGATGCAGCGCAGCGCGGTAGCTTGCTGCAGTCCGTGCCGTCAGCCCCAGCTGATGATGGACGAACCGCTCGAATCGCCCGTCGTCCATGCCGCCACCTCCGCACGACTACTATCTTAAATTGTATTTGCGCTAGGCGTTCGTGTCAACTTTAAGGCGGCCGCGCCAACGATGAGATGGGAAGGGGAGGGGGAGGACGGGAAAGTAGACGAGCGGGTACGCTCGCTAGGCAGCGCGCCGCTAGGCTCGTCGCTGCCAACGCGGGGAGGTCATGGTCCGCATTGCCGAACGCCATCCGGTTTGGACCGCCATCGTCGTCGTCGCGGCGGCGGTCCTGCTCTGGGCGATCTTCGCGCCGTGGCCCGAGGCGCTGGAGAACGCCGTCGGCCGTAAAAAGATCTTCCTCAACGCGCTGTTCAACGGCATCACCCTCGGCGCGCTGTACTTCCTCGTCGCATCCGGCTTCACGTTGATCTTCGGCCTGATGAAGAACGTGAACCTCGCGCACGGCTCGCTCTACATGCTGGGCGGGTACATCGGCTACGAGACGGCGACCGCAACGGGCTGGTGGCTCGCCTCATTCGTGGTCGCCTTCGTCGTCGTCGGCCTCGTCGGCGTCCTCCTGCAGGTCCTCGTGTTCCGCCGCATGGAGGGGGAGGACCTCAAGCAGACGCTGGTCACGATCGGCATCTCCATCGTGCTCGCCGACCTCATGCTGTGGATCTGGGGTGGCGACTTCTACCAGATCGAGACGCCGCTCTGGCTCGCAGGGCCCGTCGACCTGCCGCTCATCACCGGCGTGTCGCGCCGGACGGGCGAGGCCATCATGCTGAGCTATCCCCTGGTGCGGCTCGTCATCCTCGTGGCGGCCATCGCCATCGGGGTGGGCATGTGGCTCGCCCTGGCACGGACGCGGATCGGCATGCTGGTGCGCGCCGGCGTCGATGACCGCGACATGCTGTCGGCGACGGGCGTGCGCATCCAGCGCGTGTTCGTCCTCGTGTTCGCCTTCGGCGCGGGGCTCGCCGGCATCGCCGGGGTGATCGGCGGCACGTTCCAGTCGATGGCGCCCGGCGAGGACATCCGCTTCCTCCTCGCCTCGCTGGTGGTCGTCATCGTTGGCGGGATGGGCTCGATCCCCGGGGCGGCGCTCGGCGCGCTCCTCATCGGGCTCGCCGAGCAGTTCGGCTCGGTCTACGCGCCGACGTACGCGGTGGTCCTCACCTTCCTCATCATGGTCGTCGTCCTCGCCTTCCGGCCCCAGGGCCTCGTCGCGGTGCGCCGCTGATGGCGCTCGCCGAGCCCTCCGCGCCGCGGAGGAAGGCCGTCGCCGAACCCCGCTCGCGCGGCGCCGCCCCGCGCGCGACGACGCCCGCGTCGCCGGTCCCGCGATGGAGCCTGACCGCGATCCCGACCCACGTCTGGGTCGTCGGCCTCGTGCTCCTGCTGATGCCGGTCATCGCGTCGGACTTCGTGCTCAGCCAGATCCTGTCCTGGTCGCTCATCCTCGGCATGATCGCGCTGTCCCTCATGTTCCTCGCCGGCTACGGGAACATGGTCAGCCTGGTGCAGATGACGGTGGCGGGCGTCGCCGCCTACATGACGGCGATCTTCGGCACGTCCGCGATCGAGACCATCTCGCTCGGATGGCCCTGGTGGGCGGCGGCGCCCCTCGCGGTCCTCGTCGCGGTGGTCTTCGGCACGCTGTCAGGCGCGCTCGCGGTGCGCACCGAGGGCATCTACACGATCATGATCACCCTCGCGATCGCCGCCGCGATGTTCTACCTCGTGCGGCAGAACTACACGCTGTTCAACGGCTTCTCCGGCCTCAACCAGGTGCGTGCGCCGGTCTTCTGGGGCATCGACTGGCGCGATCCCCTGCCGTTCTACTACCTCACCCTGGCGTTCGCCCTCGCGGCCTACTTCGGTGTGATCTACGTCGCCCGCGCGCCGTTCGGCCTCGCGCTGCAGGGGGTGCGCGACAACGCCCGCCGGATGGCGGCGCTCGGCTACAACGTCACCGCCCACAGGATCGCGGCCTGGGCCTTCGCGAGCCTCATCGCCGGCGTCGCCGGCGTGCTCCTCGTTTGGCTGAACGGGCAGGTCTCGCCCGGCACCATCGCCGTGGGCCCGGCCATCGACGTCCTCATCATCGCCGTCGTGGGAGGGCTCGCCCACCCCATCGGCCCCTTCCTCGGCGCGATCCTCTACGTCCTCTTGCGCACCTTCGCCCTCGACGTCCTGGTCGCGCTGGGGCTGTCGGGCGAGCGCTTCCAGCTGCTCATCGGGCTCGGCTTCCTCGTCGTCGTGTTCTTCTCCTCCGACGGCCTCCTCGGCCTGTGGCGCCGGCTGCGGGAGCGGCGCGCGGCCGATCCCCTCACCGGCGCGCCGCAGGGGGAGGCCGATGGCTGAGACCGTCGCCTCCCGCCTGTCGGCGACCGGTACGGCGAACGCGCTCGAGCTGCGCGGCGTCTCGCGCCTGTTCGGCGCGCTCGCCGCGCTCACCGACGTCACGATGACCGTGCGGCCCGGTGAACGGCGCGCGGTGCTGGGCTCCAACGGCGCGGGCAAGACGACGCTGTTCAACTGCATCACGGGCGACTTCCCGCCCTCCGCCGGCACCATCCGCCTGTTCGGTGAGGACGTGACGGACTTCCCGCCCCACGAGCGCATCCGTCGAGGACTCCGGCGGACCTACCAGATCTCGCTGCTGTTCGCCGGGCTCACCGTGCTCGACAACGTGACGCTCGCCTGTCGCGGCGTGTCGCGCGGCCGCTTCTCGCTGTGGCGGCCACGGCGCAGCGACCCGCTCCTCACCGCGGCGCAGGACCTCGTGGAGGCCGTGCACCTGACGGCGGCGCGCGACACGCTGGTCGCGAACCTCTCCTATGGTCAGCAGCGCCAGCTCGAGATCGCGCTGGCGCTCGCCGGCGCACCCCGCTTCGTCCTGTTCGACGAGCCGGCGGCGGGCCTGTCGCCCACCGAGCGGCGCGAGCTCATCGAGATCCTGACCGGGTTGCCGGACCACATCGGCTACATGATCATCGAGCACGACATGGACGTCGCGCTGCGCGTCGCCGAGAGCGTGACGATGATGCACAACGGGGCGATCTTCAAGGAGGGCACCCCGGCTGAGATCGAGGACGACGAGGAGGTGCAGCAGCTCTACCTCGGAGGCGCCCATGGCGGGCACTGAGGGCTCAGGTCTCCTCCAGCGCCTCGCGCAGGACGCGGTCGACGAACGCAGCTCGCGACATGCCCCGCTCCATGGCAGCTTGGTCGAGCCGCTCGGCGAGCGCGTGGTCGATCGGCACGTTGTCGTTGTCGCGGTCCGTGACGGCAGCGAGCGTGGTGCCTGCCAAAGCCTCGGCGACGCTCGCGTCGGCAAGGATCTCTTCCACGGAACGGACCGGCGGCAGCCCGGCGCCGTCGAGGTGGAAGTCGATGGCTTCTGCGGTGTTGCGCATCGCTTCATCGAACGTGTCGCCGGCCGAGTAGCAGCCCGGCACGTCGGGCACGATCACGCCGTAGGCGCTCCCCTCATCCTTATGGACAAGAACGACGTACCGCATCGACGGTCCCTTGCTGCGCCTGCGGGAGCCTACTTCATTCCTGCGTCGCGCGCGTCCTGTAGAAGCCTGGGCTTTTCCCCGCATGGGACGACCCTTCCCAACGCGACGTCGGTTTGCCAAGGAGTTGTCGCCTTCCCCGCCACTGCGACGGGGAACACTGGTGCCTGACCGGTCGCCGCCTATCCTCGAGGTGCGCGGGCTCAACGTGTACTACGGCGCGTCCCACGCGCTGCAGGGCGTCGACCTCACGCTGACGTCCGGCATCCTGTCCGTCGTCGGGCGCAACGGCATGGGCAAGACCACGCTGTGCAAGGCGATCATGGGGATGGTGCCGTCCTCCGGGTCGATCCGCCTCGCGGGGCAGGAGGTCCGCGGCCGCTCCTCCGCCGAGGTCGCGCGCATGGGGGTGGGCTACGTGCCCCAGGGGCGGCGGCTGTGGCGCTCGCTCACCGTGGACGAGCACCTGCGCATGGTGGCGGCCGGGCACGACGGGCCGTGGTCGGTGGAGCGGGTCTACGCGGCGTTCCCGCGCCTCGCCGAGCGGCGCGGCAACGGCGGCGGCCAGCTGTCGGGCGGCGAGAGCCAGATGCTCGCCATCGGCCGCGCGCTGCTGCTCAACCCACGCCTCCTCGTCATGGACGAGCCGACGGAGGGGCTCGCCCCGGTCATCGTCGCCCAGGTGGAGGAGATGCTGATCCGCCTCGCCGAGGAGGGGCAGCACGTCCTCGTCATCGAGCAGAACATCGGCGTCGCCTGCGAGGTGGCGCCCGAGGTCGCCATCATGGTGAACGGGCGCATCGACCGCATGCTGGACTCGGGTCAGCTCGCCGCCGACCGCGACCTGCAGCAGCGCCTGCTCGGCGTCGGCCGGCACGCCCACGACGAGGACCCGGTGGCCGAGCCGTCCAGCAAGGACGAGCCCGTTGCAGCACCGGCGTCGAGCGTCGCCAAGGTCTACGTCTCGAACCCGACCATCCCGACGCGCTGGTCCGCGCCGACGCCGGTGCGCGTCATCGAGGGCGCGGCGCGCACCTCGTCGACGGGCCGCCCGGCCACCCCGCAGGAGGAGCTGCGGCCGCTCGCGGCACCCGGCGAGGCGGTGGTCCTCGTCGCCGGCACGCTCGACACCAAGGGCGCCGAGCTGAGGTACATGCGCGACATCGTGCGCTCCCACGGGTTGGCGGTCCGCCTCGTCGACCTTTCGACCTCGGGCGCGCACTCCGGCGCCGAGGTGCCGGCGCACCAGATCGCGGCGTTCCACCCGCGCGGCGCGTCCGGCGTGTTCACGTCCGACCGCGGCGAGTCCGTCGCCGGCATGACGCTCGCCTTCGAGCGCTGGATCGCCCGACAGTCCGGCATCGCCGGCATGCTGTCGGCGGGCGGCTCGGGCGGCACCGCGATGGTCGCCCCCGCCATGCGCCGCTTGCCCGTCGGGGTGCCCAAGCTCATCGTCTCCACCGTCGCCTCGGGCAACGTGCGCCAGTACGTCGGCGCGTCCGACATCACGGTGATGCACGCGGTCGCCGACGTCGCCGGGCTCAACGCCATCACCCGCCGGGTGCTCGCCAACGCCGCCCACGCCATGGCCGGCATGGCCGCGGCGCGCACGGCGATCCCGGAGGGGCTGCCGCCGGTGGGCATCACGATGTTCGGCGTCACCACGCCGTGCGTCCAGCGCCTCTCCGCCGCCCTCGCCAAGGACCACGAGCCGCTGGTGTTCCACGCCACCGGCATCGGCGGCGCCGCCATGGAGGCCCTCGTCGACCAGGGCCTCGTGGGCGCGGTCGTCGACCTCACCACCACCGAGGTCGCCGACCGCATGATGGGTGGCGTGTTCCCCGCCTCCGACGACCGCTTTGGCGCCATCATCCGCCGGCGCATCCCCTACGTCGGCTCGGTCGGCGCGCTCGACATGGTGAACTTCGCCGCACCCGATACGGTGCCCGAGCGCTACCGCGGCCGCACGCTCTACCGCCACAACCCGCACATCACCCTGATGCGCACCACGGCCGAGGAGTGCGCGGCCATGGGCACGTGGATCGGCGAGCGGCTCAACCAGATGGAGGCGGTGCGCTTTCTCCTGCCCGAGCACGGCGTGTCGGCGCTCGACGCCCCGGGCCAGCCGTTCCACGACCCCACGGCCCGCCGCGCGCTCTACGACGCGCTGGCCCGCACGGTCCGCGAGGGCGCCTCGCGCCGCGTGGTGCGCGTCCCGGCCCACATCAACGACGAGGCCTTCGCCACCGCCGTCCTTGCCGCCTTCCGCGAGCTCCACGGCACGACGCAGCGCCGCAGGGCGGGGTGAGGGCCAGGACGGCGCCATAGAACTGCTGGATAGGCGTGGCTTCGGTGGACGAGGTGAACGACTTTTGGGGGGACGGGGTGCACATTCTTGCGATCGCCGGCAGCCTGCGCAGGGGCTCCTACAACCGTGGCCTGCTTCATGCGGCGCAGGAGCTCGCCCCGGGCGAGCCCGTCATCGAGATCGCCGAGATGCATGGCCTCCCGGTCTTCGACGAGGATCTCGAGCGCGAGGGCTGGCCCGAGGCCGTCATGACCCTTCGCAGCAAGGCCTACGGGACCGATGGGATCCTGTTCGGCGTGCCCGAGTACAACTACGGCATCGCAGGCAGCCTGAAGAACGCCTTCGACTGGATGTCGCGACCGGAAGGGGCGGGGGGACACTCGGCGCCGGACGCAGGAAGCGGCTACACCGTGCCCAAGAACCCTTTCATGGACAAGCCCTGCGCCATGCTCGGCGCCTCGCTCGGTCTCGGTGGGACGATCCGCGCGCAGCTGCAGCTGCGCCAGTCGCTACAGCTGAACGGAGCGCTCACGATGCCGGGGCCCGAAGTGTTTTGCACGTACGCCTCGACCAAGTTCGACGGTGACGCGAGGCTGACCGACGACCCGACGCGCAAGGCGGTGCGCGCGTTGATGGCAGCATTTGTCGATTGGATCGTGAGGATGGCTCCCGAGCGCTCGCCCCAGTCCGAGCACCCTCCGCTACAGGCAGGCGGACCCGCGCCAAGCTGATGGATCGTCCCGCCAACTCCCCTTCGCGTGCCGAGATCGTCGCACGGCTGCAGGACATGAAGGCGCGGGGCGAGCCCATTGTCGGCGGCGGCGCGGGCACGGGGCTCAGCGCCAAGTGCGAGGAGGCCGGCGGCATCGACCTCATCGTCATATACAACTCTGGGCGGTTCCGCATGGCGGGGCGGGGGTCGCTGGCCGGAATGCTCGCCTACGGCGATGCCAACGCCATCGTCATGGACATGGCGCGGGAGGTGCTCCCGCTCGTCAAGCACACCCCCGTGCTCGCCGGGGTCAACGGCACCGACCCCTTCCGCGTCATGGACCGCTTCCTCGACGAGGTCGTCGCCGCGGGGTTCGCCGGCGTGCAGAACTTCCCCACCGTCGGGCTGATCGACGGCACGTTCCGCGCGAACCTTGAGGAGACCGGCATGGGCTACGGCCTCGAGGTGGACATGATTCGCGCCGCCGCCGGCAAGGACCTCCTCACGACCCCTTACGTCTTCTCTAAGGCCGACGCGGAGGCCATGGCCCTTGCCGGCGCCGACATCATCGTCGCCCACCTCGGCCTCACCACCGGCGGGGCCATCGGCGCCGGCACCGCGCTCCGCCTCGAGGACTGTCCCGCCAAGGTCGACGCCTGGGCCGGCGCCGCGCGCGCCAAGAACCCCGACGTCCTCGTCCTCGTCCACGGCGGCCCCGTCGCCGAGCCCGACGATGCCGCCTACGTGCTACGCAACACCAGGCACTGCCACGGGTTCTACGGCGCCTCATCCATGGAGCGGCTGCCCACCGAGCGTGCCATCACGGAGCAGACCCGCGCGTTCAAGTCTCTGACCCGCGGCTAGGCGCGACGTCGTGCCTTGACGCATGACGAGCCGCGTCGTCGGCCGCCTCGCCGCGCCCGCTCGAGCGGCCTACCCACAGCAGAAGCAGCAGCGCCGGCACGGCCAGCGCGGTCGTCGCCACGAAGAAGCCGGGCCAGCCGAGCGCCTCGGCGAACCAGCCCGACGACGTGGCGAGCGCGGTGCGCCCCAGCGCCATCAAGGACGTCAGCAGCGCGTACTGCGTCGCGGTGAAGGCGACGTTGCACAGCGCCGACAGGTAGGCGACGAACGCCGCCGAGCCGAGCCCTCCGGCGAAGCTGTCGAGCCCCACCGCGAGCGTGAGCGCCGACAGGTCGTGGCCGACGGTGGCGAGCCAGGCGAAGGTGAGGTTGGTCGCTGCCTGCGCGATGCCGCCCACCAGAAGCCCTGCGATGATGCCGGAGCGCGCCACCAGCAGCCCGCCGGCGAACACGCCCACCATCGTCGCCGCGACGCCGAAGACCTTGGTGACGCTGGCGATCTCGGTCCCGGTGAAGCCGAGGTCCACGTAGAACGGGTTCGCCATCGCCCCCGCCACCGCGTCGCCGTACTTGTAGAGCAGCACGAAGGCGAGGATGGCGGCGATGCCCGGCCGTCGGGCAAGCTCCGCCAGCGGCCCGAGCATCGCGTGCCGCAGCCACGGCAGCGCGCCACGCGGCGGGGTGGGACGGCGGCTCACCGGCTCCTCGGCGATCAGCGTCGCGACGATGCCGACCCCCACGAGCGCCGCCATGATGGCGTAGACCGCGCCCCATGAGAGGACGTCCGCGAGGGCGAGCGCGCCGGCACCCGAGGCGAGCATCCCGACGCGATAGCCCGCTTGTGTCGACGCCGCGCCGGCGCCCTGCTCCTCGTCGGCGAGGATCTCGATGCGGTAGGCGTCGACGACGATGTCCTGGCTCGCCGACAGGAACGCCATCACCAGCGCCGCCAGCGCCACCGTCCCCATCGAGGCGGCCGGGTCGCCCTGGCCGAGGGCGACGATCGACGCGATCAGGGCGAGCTGGATGGCGAGGAGCCAGCCCCGGCGCAGCCCGAGCCAGCGCGACAGCCCCGGCAGGCGTACGTGGTCGAGCAGCGGCGCCCACAGGAACTTAAGGGAGTACGGCGTGCCGACCGCGAGCAGCCCGCCGATGGCGGTGAGGCTCACCCCCTCCTCGCGCAGCCAGAACGACAGCGTCGAGAAGCCGAGGAGCAGCGGCAGCCCCGACGAAAAGCCCATGAGGAAGATCACGAGCTGGCGTCGCGTCGCGTAGACCGAAACGGCGGTGCGCCAGCCGCCGGCGTGCTTGGTGAGAGCCATCGACGGTTGGTAGCGCCCTGCCGCCGCGACGCCTACCGCATTGTCGCCTTGGTCCCGGGTCCACAGAGCGATTACAATATGTGATGACTAAATTGTTCGGTGCACCCCGCGTTTGCTTCAGGCGATAGCGTACACTCGCAAGTTTGTGCCCATCACCGCGATTTTGGCAATGCGCGAAGTGCTTCATTTATACTCTTGAGCTGCAATGCCATAAACACAGATGGATCGCCATTGTTCAGTTGGCCACTTAATTTGTACTTCTCCAGATCAATTATGTAACTAACTCTATTTCGACGTAGCCGTGATGGAGAATGGTACCATTCAAGTACTAGTCGGTATTTTTGGAATAGATTATCCCTACGGTCTAGCGATGTTTTAAATGTTTGACTTGGACGTAAAAGACTTAGGCCTATAATCTCCGTGTGCAATGGCTCTTTCCCATGTGTAGAAAGATAAGGATAACTATTGACTGATATATCATACGCTGGAGCGGAGCCGAAGTTCACTACAACCAAATCAACATCCAAGATTGACCACGGGTTTGGTTCAATGTTTGCGATGAGTTCTGGGCGCTTGCGTCCTATCGATGCCAATTCGGCAGTGGCACGCCATAGGAAAAACGTTAAGAGAACAAGTCCGCACGTTCCGACGACATTCAGCACTGAGAGCCAGTTGGCGTCCACCCGGGCCCCTCCGTCGTCTCCCTGCCCACCACGTTTGCCTAAAATCAGACCCACCGCAACGCAACGCGCCGAAAACTCGCGTCAAATGTCCGGTGCCGGCGTGCGGCCGTGTCGGTGGGAGGGGGAGGTGCGTCCATGACAGGCGAATTCATCGGTGAGCTGATCCTTTGGATCATCGCCGCCGTCATCGTCGTCTTCGTCGTCTACTGGGTGATGAGCTGGCTCTACCGCCGATCCACCAAGGAGACGGCGTTCGTGCGCACCGGCTTCCTCGGCGAGAAGGTGGTGATCGACGGCGGCGCGTTCGTCTGGCCCATCGTCCACGACACCACCCCCGTCGCCATGGCGACCCTGCCGCTGGAGGTGATCCGCAACCGCGAGAACGCGATCATCACGCACGACCGCATGCGCGTCGACGTGGAGGCGGAGTTCTACGTGCGCGTGCGCCCCGAGCGCGCTGCGGTAAGCCGCGCTGCCTCGACGCTCGGCCGGCGCACCATGGACGCCGAGCGGCTCCACCCGCTGCTCGCCGGCAAGTTCGAGTCGGCGCTGCGCAGCGCGGCAGCCGAGATGCCCATGGGCGACATGCACGAAAACCGCACGCGCTACGTCGCCCGCGTCAAGGAGCTCGCCCAGGAGGCGCTGGAGGCGAACGGGCTGGAGCTGGAGTCGGTCGCCATCAAGGACATCGACCAGACGGCGCTCGAGTTCTTCAACCCGTCCAACCGCTTCGACGCGGAGGGCCTGACCACGTTGATCCGCGAGATCGAGGAGCGGCGCAAGCTGCGCAACGACATCGAGCAGGGCTCGATGACGCAAATTCGCGCGCGCAACCTCGAGGCCGAGAAGGAGGCGCTCAACATCGAGCGCGACTCCGAGCAGGCGCGGCTCGAGCAGGAGCGCGAGGTGGAGTTCCGCCGCGCGCAGCAGCGTGCCGAGATCGCCCGGGAGCGGGCCGAGCGCGAGACCGAGTCGGAGCGGGCGACGATCACCGCGCGCGAGGCGATCGAGCTCGCGAGGATCGCGAACGAGCAGTCCATCGCCGAGGTGCGCATCCAGTCCGAACGCGAGGTGCGCCAGCGCGAGATCGACCGGCAGCGCGCCATCGACGCCGCAGAGATCGCCTCCCGCCGCGACGTGGAGACGGCGCGCATCGAGCAGGAGCGCACGGTCAGCCAGAGCCGCATCGAGAACGAGCAGGACGTCGAGGCGCGCCAGATCGCCCGGCGCCGGCTCATCGAGGAGACCGAGATCGCCGCCCGCGAGGCGACCGACCGCGCCCGCATCGACACCGAGCGCGCGGTCGCCGAGGCGCGCATCGCCTCGGACGAGGCGACCCGCGCCCGCGAGATCGCCCGACAGAAGGCGCTCGAGGCGGCTGAGATCGCCGCGCGCGAGGAGACCCTGCGCACGCGCATCGCCTCCGAGGAGGAGACGCGTCGGCGGGAGATCGACCGCACGCGTGCCCTTGAGGAGGCCGAGATCCTGTCCCGGGAGGCGACCGAGCAGCGTCGCATCGCCGAGAGCGCGCAGACCGCGCAGGAGCGCATCGCAACGGACCGTCACGTGCGCGAGCTCGAGATCGCCCGCACCGAGGCCGTCGAGGCCGCCGACATCGCGGCCGGTCAGGCCATCGAGGCGGCGCGCATCGCCCGCCAGAAGGTGCTCGCCGCCGAGCGCATCGCCTCCGAGCAGGATGTCCGGGAGCGTGAGATCGCCCGGGGGCGCGCCGTCGACGAGGCGGACCTTGCGGCGCGCCAGACCGTCGAGGCGGCACGCATCGAGACCGACCGGCGCCTCGACGGCGCCCGCATCACCGCCCGCGAGGAGGTTGCGATCGCCGAGACGCAGTCCGACGAGCGGCGCGAGGCGGCGCGCATCGCCCAGGGCAAGATCCTCGCCGCCGAGCGCGTCGCCGCCGAGCAGGACGCCCGCGAGCGCGAGATCAGCCGCGAGAGCGCGGTGGAGGCGGCGGACCTGCGACGCCGCGACGCCACCGAGCGGCGGCGCATCGAGATGGAGCTCGGCCTCGAGATGGAGCGCATCGCGTCCCAGCAGGAGCGCGAGGTGGCCGGCATCGACCGGCGCCGCATCGTCGAGGAGGCGGACGAGGCGCGCGTCGTGGAGCTCGCCGCGAAGAAGGCCGAGCGCGCCGAGGCGGATGGGCGCGTGCGGCGGGCCGAAATCGAGGCCGAGCGCGACGTCGAGCGCTCCGGCGTGGAGCGCGAGCGCGTGCTGGACGCCGCCAAGCTGGAGCGGCGCCGCGCCACCGAGCAGCTCGAGATCGCCCGCGTCCAGGCGCTGCGCGAGGCGGAGATCGCGTCGAGCGAGGAGATCGAGCGCGCCCGCATCGCCTCCGAGCGCGGGCTCGACGAGGCGCGGATCGGCCACCAGACCGAGCGGCGCCGTCGCGAGATCGCGCGCGAGCGCGAGGTGGAGCTCGCGGCCATGGAGAAGGCGATCGCGCTCTACGGCAAGAGCCTCGAGGAGGCCGCCGCGCGCATCGAGGCGGACCAGGCGCGCGCCCGGGCCGTGGAGGCGGAGGAGCACGTCGTGACCGTCCGCCAGACCGAGGAGGCGAACCGGAGGAAGACCATCGACGTCCTGATGGCAGAGAAGGAGGCCGAGGAGGCCCGCCTCGCCGCCGACGCCGAGAAGGTGCGCCGCGCCGTGGAGGCGGAGGCGCAGCGCCTGATCAACGAGGCGGAGAACGTGCTGACGGACGGCTCGCGCGCGTCGCTGTTCAAGCGGCGCATGCTGGAGCGCATCGAGGGCATCGTCGCTGCCTCGGCCAAGCCCATGGAGAAGATCTCCGACATCCGCATCGTCCAGCTCGACGGGGCGGGCAACGGGAACGGCCATGGCAATGGCCCGCGCAACGCGACCGACGAGGTGATCAACTCGGCGCTGCGTTATCGCGTCCAGGCGCCGCTGGTGGACGCGCTCCTCGCCGACATCGGCGTCGAGGGCGGCAACCTGTCGAGGATGCCCGGCCTCATCCGCGAGGCGAGCGACATGCAGCGCATCGCTCGCGAGGCCGGCTCCCGGTCCGGCGGCTCGGGCGAGGGCCGCGGCGAGGGCGGATCGGAGCGCCCACCATCGCCGCCGTCCGGGTCAGGGCAGGGGGCGTAGTGCCGCGGGTCTACGTCTCATCCGTGCTCAACGCACCCGCAGGCGACGTCTGGGCGCGGGTGCGCGACTTCAACGCGCTGCCGCGCTGGCACCCGCGCATCCGCGACTCGCGCATCGAGAACGGCGAGCCGTCCGACAGGGTCGGCTGCATCCGTGACTTCCGCCTGCAGAACGGCGACCGGCTGCGCGAGCAGCTCCTCGGACTGTCGGACTACGACATGTTCTGCACCTACTCGATGCTGGAAGGCCCAATGCCCCTGTCGGACTACGTCGCTACCCTGCGCGTGACGCCGATCACCGACGGCGAGCGCACCTTCATCGAGTGGTCGGCGGAGTTCGAGTGTGCCGAGGCCGACGCCGACGGGCTGGTGTCCGGCATCGGCACCGACGTCTTCCAGGGCGGCTTCGACGCCCTCAAGCGCCACTTCGCCCGTTGACGCCCGGCTCGCATGGGATGGATCGTTTTGCGTAGGTCATCGGTTACGGCGGCAGGCGTCACGCCGCCTCGGCCGCGATCCCTTCGGCCGAGCGGCGCGCAGCCAGCGATCCCGATGGGAGGAGCCGATGGACTACACCCGCTTCCTGGCGATGATCGCGACATCGACCGTCACCATGTTCGTCCTCATGTACCTCAACACGTACGCCCTCGATCACGTGTTCTACAGCGAGACGCGCACGTACATGGCGCTCTACATGGGAGGCGCGATGGCGATCATCATGCTCACGTTCATGCTGAACATGTACCGCAGCGTCGCGGTGAACGTCGCGATCTACGTGGCGAGCGCAGCGATCATCGCGACCGGCGTCTACCTCGTGCGCAGCCAGTCCACCATCGAGGACGTCGCCTACATGAGCGCGATGATCCCGCACCACTCCATCGCGATCCTGACCAGCGAGCGGGCGAACATCTCCGATCCGCGGGTCCGCGAGCTCGCCGATGCGATCATCGCGACCCAGCGCGAGGAGATCGCGCAGATGAAGCAGCTCATCGCCGACCTGTCGGCAGACTGACGCCGCAGTCCCCTCGCATGGTGCGGGCACGGTGAAGGTCCTCGTCTCCACCGTCATCGACGCGCCGCCGGAGGCCGTGTGGGAGGTGGTGCGCGACTTCAACGGGCATGACGCGTGGACCCCGGCGGTCACGGACAGCGCCATGGAGCGCGGCGCGCCCACCGATCGGGTGAGCGGCGTGCGGCGCTTCCACCTCGCCGACGGGTCGGAGCTGCGCGAGCAGCTCCTCACCCTGTCGGATGCGGACATGACGCTGAGCTACTGCTTGCTCGACACGCCGATCCCGCTGTTCAACTACGTCGCCCACGTGCGGCTTCTCCCCGTCACCGACGGCGACATGACGTTCTGGCAATGGCAGTCGCGCTTCGACACCCCGGCGGGACGCGAGCGCGAGCTCGCCCACCTCGTCCGCGAGGACATCTACACCTCCGCGATGAACGGCCTGCGCGAGCGCCTTCGAGGAGCGAGCGCGTGAGCCGGGCGTGGCCCGTTCCACGCGACGAGCTCGTGCGCGTCGCGTCCCACGATCCGTCCTGGGACGGACGGTCCGCGCAGGAGGCTCCGGCGATCCGCAACCTCGGCTGGGACGCCTATGGCGAGGGACAGCGGGACTCCGTCGACCGCCTGGAGCGCGATGCGCTGTCGGAGGTCGTCGGCACGCGCAGGCCGACCACCTCCGCCGGGCCACCCATCATTCCGGTGGAAGACCCGCCGGAGGCGAGTCTTCTCACAAGCGACATTCCGGCGGAGCCGACACCTCCATCGCCCCGCGGTGCGGGGCTCGGGTCAAGGCCGAAGAGCGAAGCGTGCCTTGAGTCGAGCCGCGCGCCGCGGGACACTGGGCCCACGAGGGAGCGGCCCGGCACCACGGTGAGGGCTGCCCACGCGGGGAGGAGACCGTAATGCCCGTCACCGTCACGACCTGCGCGACGCTCGCCCAGGCTGCTCGCGCCGCGGCCTCGCGCACCGCGCGGGTGATCGGCGGCGGCACCATCGTGATGCGCGCCGTCAACGACGGCGACACGAGCTTCGACACCCTTATTCGCGTGACCGACCCGGCCTACACGCAGGTCCGCGCGACGGGGGGCGCGTTCGTCATCGGCGGCGGCGTCACGATGGCGGACATCGTCGCGCACCGGGACCTTGCCTTCCTCGCCCCGGTGGCGCGGGTCGTCGGCGGGCCCCAGGTACGCTCGGCGGCGACGATCGCGGGCAACCTGTTCGCCGAGCCACCCTACGGCGACCTTGCCGGCGCGCTCATCGCGCTGGGCGCGACGGTCGAGGGTGCCGACGGGCGCCGCACGCCGGTGGAGGAGCCCGTGCGCCGGCGCGAGGGGTTCGTTGCCGCGGTGCACGTCCCGCGCCCCGACGGCGAGCTGCGCTTCACCAAGGTTTCGCGCGTCAGGCCAAAGGGCGTCTCGGTGATGTCGATCGCGGCGCTGGTGCCCCGCGGCGGGCGGGGGGAGACACGGATCGTGTTCAACGGCATGGGCCCCTACCCCATGCGCGCCGCCGCCGCCGAGCGCGCGCTCGCCGGCCGCCCGCTCGACCCCGCCGCCGTCGCCGAGGCGGCCCGGGTCGCCGCCGACGGGCTCGAGCCGAGGGACGACGCGCTCGCCTCCGCCTGGTATCGTCGCGAGGTAGCCGGCGTGCACCTCGCCCGGCTGCTCACCGCGCGCTGAGAGGTTCCGTGGCCAAGACCCCCGTCGCCTTCACCCACAACGGCACCGAGCGCGCCGTGTTCGTCGACGGCGGCCAGAACCTCCTCGACGTGCTGCGCCGCGCGCTCGGCGACCTCACGCCGAAGTACGGCTGCGGGCAGGGGACTTGCGGCGCCTGCACCGTGCTGGTCGACGGCGCGCCACGCCTCGCCTGCCTCACCCTCGCCGAGACCGTCGCGGACCGCCATGTAGAGACCGTTGCCGGCCTCGCCGCCGAGCGCCCGGCGCCGCTGCAGCAGGCCTTCATGGACCACTTCGCCGCCCAGTGCGGCTACTGCACCTGCGGCATGCTGATGTCGGCCACCGCGCTCCTGCGCCACAACCCACGCCCGTCGCGCGAGGACGTGGTCGAGGCGATCTCGGGCAACCTGTGCCGCTGCACCGGCTACGAGGCCATCATCGAGGCCGTCCTCACCGCCGCGCACGGTGCCCCCTCGCGCGCAGGAGCCCGCTGATGCCCATCGAGTTCCGCAAGGAGTACTTCGCCGACGAGCGGGACGACGACCTCAACGTCATCGGCCAGCCCACCCAGCGGCAGGACATGGTGGGACACGTCACCGGCCGCTCGCCGTACTACGACGACCACCTGTTCGACGGCCTCCTCCACATGCGCTGCGTGCGCTCGCCCCACCACCACGCACGCATCAGGCGCATCGACACCGCGGCCGCCGAGCGCATGCCTGGCGTGCGCCGCGTCATCCTCGCCAAGGACGTGCCCAACAACCTCAACACGCTGCTCTCGCTGCTCGACTTCGGGCTCGACGACGAGCCGATGATCTCCGGCGACGTGGTGCGCTACGTCGGCGAGCCCGTCGCCGCCGTCGTCGCCGACACCGAGCGGCAGGCGCGCGAGGCGGTGGCCGCCGTGCGCGTCGAGTACGACCCGCTCCCTCACGTCCTCGACCCCGAGGAGGCGCTGGCGCCTGGCGCGCCGTCGGTGAACCCGGCCTACCCGAACAACGCCTTCGTCTACCACGACCGCTACGACCACCAGAAGTTGCGCTACGGCGACGTCGACGCCGCGTTCGCGCGCGCCGACCGGGTGATCGAGGGGCGCTACCAGATGAGCCCCATCGAGCAGGCCCCCATCGAGACGTGCGGCGCCATCGCCGCGCCAGAGACCAACGACCGCTGGGTCTGCTACACCTCCACGCAGGGTCTGTTCTTCTCCCTCGGCGTGTCGGCCAAGCTCCTCGACGTGTCGTCGGCGCGGCTGCACTTCATCGGCGGCACGGTGGGCGGCGGCTTCGGCGGCAAGGTGGATTCCATCCACGAGCCGCTGGCGATCCTCGGCGCCATGCTGACCGGCCGGCCCTGCAAGGCGATGTTCGACCGCGAGGAGGAGATGCAGGTGGGCGCCCCACGCGGGGCCGAGCGCTGGTACGTGACCGACGGCGTGATGAACGACGGGCGCATCGTCGCCCGTCGCCTGCGCGGTTACTTCGACGCCGGCGCCTACACGCGGCTGTCGTCCTACGCCGTCGTCAAGTGCGTCGGCCACCTGCCGGGGCCCTACACGATCCCCAACGTCGCGGCGGACGTCTACTGCGTCTACACCAACCGGACGCCGGCGACGGCGATGCGCGGCTTCGGCGTGACGGGCGTCGACTTCGCCATGGAGAGCCACATGGACGTCGTCGCCGACGCGCTGGGCCTCGACCCCATCGAGCTGCGCATCCTGAACGCCTACCGGGACGGCGACATGAAGGCCCACCGCCGCGTGGCGCACAACACCGCGTTGATCGAGTGCTGTCAGGTGGCGGCGCAGAAGGCGGGGTGGCGCCTGTCGGCGTCGGCGGAGGCGGCGTCATCGCTCACCGGCGGCGGCGGCGAGCGCGGCCAGCTGCCGAACTTCACCGCCACCGACGACCACGGCCGCGTGGAGGGCTCCGCGTCCGGCTCCTACGGCCGTGGGGGGAGCGGACGACAGCCGGTGGAGGCGGGCCGCGACGCGCCGAGGCCGCGTCCGTCCCACCAGCCGCCCCGCGCGCCGCTGCCCGAACACCGGCCGGCGAGCCCCGCGCCGTCCCGCGAGGCCGCGCGCGAGCGCGCCCCCGAGCCGGCCGGCGCGCCAGGGCCCGCGCCCTCGCGCGAGCCGCGCCGCGGACCCACCCGCTTCTCCTCCATCTCCGGCCTCCGCCGCCGGTGATGGCTGCGCGAGGAGCGCCATGTACCACGCCTTCGTCCGCGCAAGGACGCGCCGCGCGTTCGCCGACCTCAGCGCCGGCGACGTGACGCGCCACCTCTCGCGGTTCGCCGACGACGCCGCACTTGCGGACCGCACGGCCGAGCGGCGGCGCGGCATGAGCCGCATCCGCCTCGCTTGGGGCAGGGTCGTGGAGGAGGACCTCTTCACCTTCGCCGCGCTCGACCCCTTCGGGGCGCCGCCCCGATGGTGACCGCGCGCTGCCACTGCGGCGCCGTCCGTCTCGCCTTCCCCCGCCTCGACCTCGCCTCGGCGCGGCGGTGCGACTGCTCGCTGTGCCGCCGCCGCAGCGCCATCGCGGTGACGGTCCCGTCGCGTGACCTCACCGTGGAGGCCGGCGAGACGCTGCGCACCTACACCTTCCACACGCACACCGCGCAGCATCACTTCTGCAACACGTGCGGCGTCTACACCCACCACAGGCGACGCTCGAACCCCGACGAGTACGGCGTCAACGTCGCCTGCGTCGACGGCATCGACATCCGCGCGCTGGAGTGGAGTTGGGTCGACGGCGTCGACCACCCCTCGGACCGCGCCGCGGCCGAGGAGGGGAGGGACCGTTGACGCCGCTCGCACGGTCCGGAACCCAAGGCAGGCGCACCGCGCCATGGCGGACGGGACGCGCCCTCTCGGATGTGGCAGATCGTGAAGCGCACGCACCGCTTCGCGGGGCGCGGCTCAGGAGTGACCCGCTTGGCTTTCGCCCTCAGCTCAACCGAGGTTGACCGCGACACCCTCCGCGGCATGGCGCTGATGGTGGGCGCCGCCGTCGTGATGCCCTGCCTCGACGCGGTCGCCAAGTGGCTCGGCCAGTCCATGTCGCCCGCACAGATCGCCGTCATGCGCTTTGCCCTTCAGACGGGGCTCCTCGCGGTCGCCCTCACCCTGGCGCGGCGCCCCCTCGTCGATCGCCTGGTCCTCAAGGCCTTCCCCAAGCTTGCGCTCGCCGGGGCGTTCACGTCCGTTGCGACGCTGGTCTTCTTCTGGGGGCTTCAAGTGCTGCCCCTCGCGAACGCCGTCGCGATCTTCTTCGTCGCGCCCCTCATCCTCACGGCGTTCGGCGCGCTGTTCCTCGGCGAACGCGTGGGGCTCCACCGCGGCGCTGCCGTCGTCGTCGGCCTCGTAGGCGCCCTCATCGTCATCAGGCCCAACTTCCTGGAGTTCGGGTGGATCGCGATCCTCCCCCTCATCGCCGCCACCGCGTTCGCCGCCGTGATGACGACGCTGCGCTCCGCCCGCCTCGCCCTCGACGGGTTCCGCACCCAGCTCGTCACCGGAGCCTTCGCAGGAGGAATCCTCGCCATAGGCCTCGTCCTAGGCACGCTCCTCGACATCTCCGTCTTCGAGGTGTCCGTCCCCGCCGCCGACCTCGTGCCCCTGATCGTCGCCCTCGGCGTCCTCGGCACGCTCGGGGGGGCAATGATGGTCTTCGCCATGAGGTTCGGCGAGGCGAGCCTTCTCGCCCCCCTCCAGTATGTCGAGATCGTCGCTGCGGTGATGCTCGGCTACCTCGTCTTCCACGAGTGGCCGGACGCGCTTACCTTCCTTGGCATGGCGATCATCCTCGCTGCCGGCCTCTACACGGTCCATCGCGAGCGCAGGCGCGTGAGGAACCGGCCGCTCGCGGCAAGCCCTGGAGCCCACCCATGACCCTCCATCGCGGCCGCGGCTTCGCGTGCATCAACTACCCCATCGGCATGAACCTCGGCGGCGACCCGTCCCAGGCCCTCGTCCACTCCAACCCCGACGGCAAGTTCATGGTGGCGCTGTCGTCCATCGACCTCGGCCAGGGCATGAAGTCGGTGACGCGGCAGATCGCGGCCGAGACGCTCGGCGTCCCCATCGAGGACGTCTACGTGGACACCGCCGACTCCGACACCGGCCCGCACTGCATGGGCTCGTTCGCGTCGCGTGGCACCCACCGCGTCGGCAACGCGGTGATCGCCGCGGCCAAGGAGGCCCGCGCCGTCCTCCTCGAGGCCGCCGCGGAGGAGCTCGAGGTCAACGCCACCGATCTCGTGACGGACGGGCGCGGCAACATCCACGTCAGGGGCGCGCCATCGCGCTCCATCACGGTGGCCCAGGCGAGCCAGTCGGCCCAGTTCAAGCAGGGCCGCACGGTGTCGGGCCGGGGCATCTTCCTCATCCCGCTGTCGGAGGTGGATGCCCAGACCGGCGAGATGACCCCGGTCTCGTGCTACGCCCACGCCGCGATGATCGTCGACGTCGAGGTGGACGATGAGACCGGCGAGGTCGCCGTGACGCAGATGAACTCCGCCTACGAGCTCGGCCGCGCGCTCAACCCCAAGCTCGTCGAGCAGCAGCTGGTCGGCGGCGCCTGGATGGGCATGAGTCATGCGCTCTACGAGACCACCGAGCCGTACTACCCCGACCGCCGCGAGGGTCCCGTCGACTTCAACCACTACCTCATGCCCGGGCCCGGCGACATCGCCCCGCACAACGTCGCCGTCCTGGAGCGTCCGGCGCCCGATGGCCCCTTCGGCGGCAAGGGACCGGGCGAGATGTGCGCCAACCCGGTGCTGCCGGCCGTCGCCAACGCCGTGTTCGACGCAGTCGGCGTACGCATCACCGACCTCCCCATCACCCCGGAGAAGGTGCTGCGCGGCCTGCGCGACAACGGCGGCGTCCGCCCCAGCCGCCGCGCCGCCGCCGCTCGCTCGTAGCAGGGGCGCGCAGACGTCCAGCCTCGCAGGGGACGTCGATCCGATCCGCCGCGCACCGGCGTTCGACCCCTTCAATCATTCCGGTGGAAGACCCGCCGGAGGCCGGTCTTCCCTCGAAGCGACATTCCGGCGGAGCCGACACCCTCAGGACCGTGCCGAGGGCGCCTCGGGTCAAGGCCGAAGAGCGAAGCGTGCCTTGACGCGCGGGGCCCTCGGCGCGAGCATTCCCCTCCGAGAGGGCTTTTGGCGCTCCGGCCGCAACCGCGAGCGCTTACGTGCCCATCCGTCCCACCATCGCCGGCATCGACGGCCCCGACCGCCTCGCCGAGGCGCTGCGCGACGCGCAGTACCTCGCCGGCGACGACCTCGCCACGGCCGCCTACCTCGCCCTCGCGCTGGGCAAGCCGCTGCTCCTCGAGGGTGCGCCAGGCGTCGGCAAGACCGAGGCAGCGAAGGCCATCGCCTCCATCCTCGGCCGCGAGCTCCTGCGCCTGCAGTGCTACGAGGGGATCGACGCCGCCACCGCGCTCTACGAGTGGAACTACCCGCGCCAGATGCTCGCGATCCGCCAGGCGGGCGAGGCCTACGTCAACATCTACGCCGACGACTACCTCATCGCACGGCCCATGCTGGAGGCGCTGCGCGACCCGCGCGGCACCGTCCTCCTCATCGACGAGGTGGACCGCGCCGACCACGAGTTCGAGGCGTTCCTCCTGGAGTTCCTGTCCGACTTCTCGATATCCATCCCCGAGCGCGGCACGGTGCGGGCTGACGAGCACCCCGTCGTCATCCTGACGTCGAACCGCACCCGCGAGCTACACGAAGCGCTGCGGCGGCGCTGCGTCTACCACTGGATCGATTACCCCGACGCTCGCCGCGAGGCCGACATCGTGATGATGCGCGCGTCCTCCGTGGCCCGCACCACGGCCGAGCGCGTGGTGGCGGCGGTCGCGCAGCTCCGCGCCGAGCCCCTCGCCAAGGTCCCCGGCATCGCCGAGACCGTGGAGTGGGCCGAGGCGGCGACGCTCCTCGCGCGCCAGGGCGAGGCGTGGCCTGCCGCCTTCCGTCGCGCCATCGGCGTCGCGCTGAAGGACGCCGACGACCTTGCCTACGTGGCGCCGCGGCTCGACGCGATCCTCACCGACGCCGCCGCCTGACCGGGGCAGAACGCTGGAGACTATGCCGTGAGCACGACCCCATCGGCCACGACCGGCACCGCTGGCGGACGGCTCGCCGCCTACGCGCCGGTCATGCTCAGCGTCCTGCGCATCGTCGCGGCGCTGATCTTCTTCGCCCACGGATCGCAGAAGCTCCTCGGCTTCCCGCCGACCGACACGTCCCCGGAAGCGTTCACGCTATCCTGGATCGCTGGCGTGCTCGAGCTCGTCGGCGGGTCGCTGCTCCTCGTCGGCCTGTTCACCCGGCCGGTGGCCTTCATCCTGTCGGGACAGATGGCGTTCGCGTACTGGCTGGCGCACGCGCCGCGCAGCCCGTTCCCGGTGGAGAACGGCGGCGACGCATCGATCCTCTACTGCTTCGTGTTCCTCTACCTCGTGTTCGCCGGCCCCGGCCCGCTCAGCCTCGACGCTGCGATGTCCGGCCGAGCGCGCAGCACCTGACGCGCTCGCCGGCGTGCGATCGAATGCCCGAGCCGTTGCCACGCGCCGTCCGCCCGTTCGTCACCTTTGCGACGCGTCTGCGCGCCAACGACTTCCTCGCAGCGCAAGAGCAGACCCAAACCTTCGTCGCAGCCGTGGGGCTGCTCGGCCCGCGACGCATGGCCGACGTCTACGCCGCGGCGCTCGCGACGTTCGGGCCGGCGCCGGAGCGGCGTGCGGCGTTCGACGCGCTGTTCCGCGCCCACTTCCTCGGCCACACGCTCGCCGCGCCGGCGGCCTCGGACGACGATGAGGTCGAGGTCGCCGAGCCGGGGGAGGGCGAGGCCGAGTGGTTGCCACCCGACGAGGAGACGCGCTCCGGCGAGGAAGCGACCGCGGCCGAGGCGCTCGCCGGGCGCACCTTCGCGCCGGCCGGCGAGGCCGAGGCCATGCGGCGCTTCCGCCGCGCCGCCGCCGCGCGGCTGCCGCGACGTCGCTCCCGCCGGCTCGGGGCGAGCCGCGCCGGCGAGCGGCTCGACATGCGCCGGGCGCTGAAGGAGGCGGTGCGGCGCGACGGCGAGGTGATGCGCCTGCCGCGGCTCGCCCGACGGACGCGGCAGCGCCGCATCCTCCTCCTCCTCGACGTGTCGGGCTCGATGGCGGCGCACACCGACGGGGCGCTGCGCTTCGCCCATACGCTGGTGCGCACCGCCGAGCGCGTCGAGGCGTTCACCGTCGGCACCCGGCTCACAAGGGTGACGCGCCCGCTCGCCCGGCGCTCGGCGGTGGCCGCCCTCGACGCCGCGTCGGCCGCGGTGCCTGACTGGGACGGCGGCACGCGGCTCGGCGACGCGCTCGCCTCCTTCCTCGCCGTGCCGCGGTATGCCGGCTTCGCCCGCTCTGCCGTGGTCATCATCCTGTCGGACGGCCTGGAGCGCGGCGACCCGGCGGCGCTGATCGGCGCCGTCACCCGGCTGTCGCGTCTCGCCCACGCGATCCTGTGGCTGTCGCCGCTCGCTGCCGATCCCCGCTATGCGCCGCAGACGGAGGCGCTCGCCGCCATCCAGCCCATGCTGACGCGCCTGGGCGACGGCTCCTCACCCGCGGCGGTGGCGGATGAGGTGCTGTCCTTCGCACGGCACCTTGCGGCGAACGCCGGCTCGCCGCTGCGCACCGATCCGCGCTAAGGCAGGGTGGAGCGGCCTACCATCCCGTCCGTGCGCCTGCGTCCGCAAGGCCTCGGGACGGTGGGTCGCTAGCGCCAAAGCCGAGGGAGCCCATGGAGATCGTCGACGCCCACCATCACATTTGGCGCCGCGCCGACCTGCCCTGGCTCCTCGGTCCCACCGTGCCGCGCATCTTCGGCCCCTACGACGAGATCAAGCGCGACTACCTCATCGACGAGTACCTCGCCGACATCGACGGCACCGGCGTTGCCCGTTCGGTCTATGTGCAGGCCAACTGGGCGCCCAACTGGTTCGCCGACGAGGTCGCCTGGGTCAGCCGCGTCGCCGAGCGCTCGGGTTGGCCGCACGCCATCGTCGGCTACGTGGACATGGGCCAGGAGGATGCTCGGGGCGACCTCGACCGGCTCGCCGCCTACCCGCTGATGCGCGGCGTGCGCCACCAGATGCATTGGCACCACAACCCGCTCTACCGCTTCGCTGGCGGGCCGGACGTCGTCGGGTCGGAGGCGGTCCGGCAGAACGTGGCGCGGCTCGCCGACCATGGCTGGGTGTTCGAGCTCCAGGTCTTCTCGCAGCAGGCGGACGCTGCGCTGGCCCTCGTCGAGGCGTGCCCCGAGGTCACGTTCGTGCTCCAGCACGCTGGCATGCCGGAGGATCTCACGGACGAGGGACGCGAGGAGTGGCGCGAGGCGATCGGCCGCCTCGCCGCGCGACCCAACGTCGTGTGCAAGGTCTCTGGGTTCGGCACCTTCGTGCGCCGCCTGGCGCCCGAGCACGTGGCCTGGACGACGAGCGAGGCGCTCGCCCTGTTCGGCGCCGAGCGCTGCCTCTACGGCTCCAACTTCCCGATCGAGAAGATCTGGACCGACTATGCGAGCCTGCTGAACTCAGTCCTCGGTGCGCTCGAGCCGTTCAGCGAGCAGGAGCGCGACGACGTCCTGCGGCGGACGGCGCAAAGGGTCTATCGGCTGGCCGAGTGATCGGGCGTCCTCTTGGCGGAGCTGAAGAGACGCTAACGCAGTCGGAAGCACGAGCGCTCGAGGAAGCGGCGCGCGGCTGGGCGCGGCGACCGGCCCGAGCGTCCTCGCGCTCTTCAGTGGACGTGGTAGCCTCCCCCGCATGGCGCACAAGCCCGAGGGCTATCCTACGGTCTCTCCCTACCTGCTGGTCCCGGACCCGCAGGCGCTGCTCGACTTCGCCGCGTCGGCGTTTGGCGCCGAGCCGCTGAGGGTGATCCCCGACGGCGCCGGCCGCATCCTGCACGCCGAGTTCCGGATCGAGGACTCGGTGGTGATGCTGGGCGGAATGCCGGGCGGGCCGGGGGGGCATCTGCACCTCTACCTCGCCGATCCCGACGCGGCCTTCCTCCGCGCCGTCGACGCCGGCGCGGAGGAGGTGCAGCCGATGACCGAGAAGGGCGACGGCGACCGCCGCGGAGGCGTCCGCGATCCGTCGGGCACGACTTGGTGGCTGTCGCGGCAGCTCTGAACATGCGCTTCCTCGCGGCGCCTCGCTCGCGGCGGCGACGATTGGGCCTGACTGGGCCCTCCCGCTCCAAGTGTGCACACCACGGCGCTGAGGACGTGATTAATGCGCGCGATCCAGCCGCCCTTCCGTCGAGCATGGCACTCGCGAGTTTTTCAGACCCTCCGCCATGCCGTCCGTCCCGGTGCCTCGCTAGTCTTGCGCTGGCCTGGGTCGCGCGCCCAGCCGGCGACCGCCCTGCCGAGGGCCGCGCCGGCGCGAGCCCGAGGGCGAGGCGACGGAGGGGACCATGGCGCTCGAGATCAAGCTGCTCGACTACGGAGACATCGAGCTCGAATCGTCCTTCCTGGTGCTCGGGCGCGACTGCGGCCGCACCCGCCGAGTCTACACCTACGGGTTCCTGATCACCGGCGGCCGTTACCCCATCGTCGTCGACACCGGCTACCGCGACAACGCCATCATGGAGACGCTCGGCATGCGCGGGCTCTCCTTCCACGAGAACCAGATCGAGAACCAGCTCGCGCGCCACGGCGTGAAGCCCGGCGACGTGCGCTACGTGTGCCACACGCACCTCCACATCGACCACGCAGGCAAGGACGACCGCTTCCCCATGTCGACCACCGTGGTGCTCAACCGCCGCGAGCTCGAACACTCCGTGTCCGGCCTCATGCACCCGCAGTACCCCAAGCCCGATATCCAGCACCTCATCGAGCGGCTGCACACGCCGGGCGCCCTGCGCTTCGAGGACACGGACCTCACCGGGGAGGTTGAGCTCATCCCGGGCGTCACCCTCGACTGGGCCGGCGCCCACACCGAGGGCTCCATGAACATCCACGTGGAGACGGCCGAGGGGCGCGCTACGATCTGCGGTGACGTGATCTACGACTTCAACGACCAGGTGGTGACGCCGCTCAACGAGGTGAACGACCACGAGCCGCGCGTCACCGGCAACCATTCCGTCTCCAAGCGCGAGGAGAAGGCGGCGATCAAGAAGCTCCTCGCCGGCTCGCGCTTCCTGCTGCCTATCCACGACAAGCCTGCGAGGATCGAGCACGCCCGCGTCGTCGGCCGCCTCGACCTCGCCGTGCCCGGTCCGATCACCCAGACGGTGCCGCGGCGCGAGTGGTTCCCCGCCTGATGGTCCACGCCGCGCTCGACCCCGCGTTCCGCTCCCTCGTGGACGAGCACGCCCCCGTGCGCCAGCTCGGCAGCGGGTTCGCCTTCACCGAGGGTCCCGTGTGGCACCCCGACGGCTGGCTCACCTTCTCCGACATGCCAGCCGACGTGCGCCGCCGCTGGGACCGGCACGGCGTGCGCGAGGTCGCCCGTCCGACCAACAAGGGCAACGGCCTCACCTACGACGCCGACCTCGACCTCATCGTGTGCGAGCACGCCACCTCGTCGCTGGTGCGCATCCGCCCGGACGGCACGCGCGAGGTCCTCGCCAGCCACTTCGAGGGGCGCGAGCTCAACAGCCCCAACGACGTCGTCGTGTCCTCCGACGGATGGATCTGGTTCACCGACCCCTGGTACGGCCGAATGCCGGTGTTCGGCGTCGAGCGGCCGCGCGAGCTCGGCTTCCAGGGCGTCTACCGCGTACGTCCCGGGATGGCCGAGCCCGAGCTCGTCGCCGACCGGTACCTGTTCGCGATGCCCAACGGGCTGTGCTTCTCGCCCGACGAGTCGCGGCTCTACGTCAACGACACCGAGCAGGCGAACATCCGCGTCTTCGCGATGCGCGACGGGCGGCCCACTGACGGCCGCGTCTTCGCGAGCGGCATCAAGGACCAGACGCAGCCGGGCGTTCCGGACGGGATGAAGTGCGACCACCTCGGCAACGTGTGGGTCACCGCGCCCGGCGGCCTGTGGGTCTACGCGCCGGACGGCCGTCCCCTCGGCAGGGTCGCGATCCCCGAGCTCGCCGCCAACTTCGCCTGGGGCGGCGAGGACTGGCGCACGCTGTTCGTGTGCGCCTCCACCTCGCTTTACTCGCTGCCCGTGAAGGTCGGTCCGCGCAACGAACCCTTCATGCGCGCTCGTCCCAAGGCGGACGGCGCTGCGAACGCGGGCGGCGCGTCGGCGTCCGCCGCGGCGTCGGCGCACGGTCGCGGCGCCACATCCTCCGCGGCAGCGACGGCGTCAGCGCGGGCGGGCGACGGCCTCGACCTCGATTCATCGCGCTGCGCCCTCATCATCCAGGACATGCAGAACGACGTGGTGATGGAGGGGGGCGCGTTCGCCGCCTCCGGCGCGCCCGCGCACTGCCGCGAGCAGGGCGCCATCGACAACGCCCGCCTCCTCGCCGAGCGCTGCCGCGCCCGCGGCGTCCCCGTGATCCACGTCTGGTTCATCGTCGAGCCCGGCGCACCGGGCCTAACGTTGAACGCACCGCTGTTCGAGGGCGTTGTGGACGAGCGCGCCCTGGTCCGCGGCACCTGGGGCGCGGCCCCCGTACCGGGCCTCGAGCCCGCCGCCGGCGACCACGTGGTGGAGAAGATGCGCATGAGCGCGTGGGAGGGCACGCGCCTCGAGACGATCCTGCGCGCGGAGGCCCGCGACACGCTGATCTCGTGCGGCGCGTGGACCAACATGAGCGTGGAGCACACCGCGCGCACCGGTGCCGACAAGGGCTACCTGATGGTGGTGCCGGAGGACGCGTGCTCGACGATGAACGCCGACTGGCACCGCGCCTCGGTGGACTACGCCCTGCAGAACGTGTCCGCCGTCACCACCACTGCCGCGGTCCTTGCAGCGCTCGCGTGAAGGTGGGCCCCCGGCGCCCGCCCATGCAAGGCACGCTTCAAATGGCATGACAACACCTGCCCATTAGGACAGCTGTCCCCGATCCGATGAGGATGGTCCTCCAGGATGGGACCGGGGTCGGCCCCCGCGTCGCCGTCCCTCAGGGTTCACCAAACCGTCACCCCGCTGCCGGCAAACCTCCACACAGGACCATCGTTCCGCCGTCCCGCTTTGCTTCGTCCCGCGAATGCGAACCAAGCGAAGGGCCCCACGATGATCAGCCGCCGCAGCATGCTTGCTGCCCTCGTCGCCGCCGGGGTGCCCATCGGACGCCTTCCCCTCCTGGCAGCTGAGGGTCCGAACGGCAGCCCGGTCCGTCCCTTCGACTTCGACGGACTGATGGCCAAGGCCCAGGCGGCCGCGCGCGAGCCCCACCGACCGGCACCGCTCGTCGCCCCAGCGGTCCTCGACCGGATCGACTACGACGCGCACTGGAAGATCCGCTTCCGGCCGGAGGCGGCGCCGCTGATCGGTGCGACGCCCATGCAGCTCTTCCACCTCGGAAGGTACGCGCGCGAGCCGGTCCGCGTCCACGTCATCGAGGGCGGCGTTGCCCAAGGGTTGCCCTACAGTCCATCGCTCTTCGCGATGCCCGTGGACAGCCCGGCCCGGCTGCTGGGGCAGGACGCCGGCTTCGCGGGGCTGCGCCTCATGCGGCGGGGGAACGGGCCGGACTGGCTCTCCTTCCTCGGAGCGTCCTACTTCCGCTGCGACGGGCCGGACGGGCAGTACGGGCTCTCGGCCCGTGGGCTTGCCGTCGACACCGCGCTTCCCTGGCCGGAGGAGTTCCCACGCTTCTCGGAGTTTATCGTCGGGCCGGGCGAGCGGGAGGGCGAGGACGTCGTCGTCTACGCGCGCCTCACCTCGCCGAGCGTGGAGGGTGCCTACCGGATTGGGGCGTCACTCCTGCCGCAGGGTCCGCAGCGGTGCGAGGTCGCCGCACGTCTTTACTTCCGCGAGGGGGTCGAGCGCCTTGGCGTGGCGCCGCTCACCTCGATGTTCTGGTTCTCCGAGACCAACCGCCCTGAGGCGTCCGACTGGCGACCCGAGGTCCACGACAGCGACGGCCTCGCCATGCACACCGGCGTCGGCGAGCGCATCTGGCGTCCGCTGCGCAACCCGGACGAGCCGGTGTTGACAAGCTTCCTCGACGATGGGCCGCGGGGCTTCGGCCTCATCCAGCGGGACCGCGACTTCTCGAGCTACCAGGACGACGGAGTGTTCTACCACCGCCGCCCGAGCGCCTGGATCACGCCGCGGAGCTACTGGGGCGAGGGCGCCGTGCAGCTCTTCGAGATCCCGACGCAGGACGAGACGTTCGACAACATCGTCGCCTTCTGGACGCCCAAGCTGCAGCCCGCGGCCGGTGCAACCCTCGCCTACGACTACGCCATCGATTGGCAGGAGCGCGACCCCGCACCGAGCTCGCTGGGCCGCGCGGTCGCCACGCGGCGCGGTGACGGCGGCATCCCGGGACAGCCGGCGCCATCCGACCGCACCAAGTACGTCATCGACTTCGAGGGCGGCGCGCTCGCCGGGATCGAGGACGGCGTCGAGCTGTCCGTCGAAGCTCGAGACGGGGCGCTCTTCCAGCCGTCCGTGCACGCGGTCGTTGGCACGAACCGCTGGCGGGCGATCTTCGACCTCTCGGCAGAGCCTCAAGCCAGGGTGGAGCTGCGCGCCTTCCTTCACCGACGCGGCGACGCGCTGACCGAGACGTGGACGATGCTCGCGCAGGCCTGAGTGCGGCTCAACGTGCCGTGCCGGAGGAAGATTTCAGACGGAAGGGATGGCCCATCGCAGGTCGAAACGTCACACTGACGCGCCGGCCGTGCGACGGCCCGGCCAACGTTCGCAACACGCAAGGGGCCAGGAGACGCATGACCAACCTTACGAACACCGCCGCCGCCACGGCGATGCTCGCCTTCGGGGCGGCCGTCGGCGCGGCGCACGCGCAGGATGGCGAGCCCATCAAGATCGGCTTTATGGCGACGCTCGAAGGCACCTACACCATCCTTGGCGAGGATGGGCAGCGCGGTTTTCGCCTCGCGCTGATGGAGGCCAACAACGAGGCAGGCGGGCGGCCCATCGAGGTCGTGACGGCGTCCACGGACGCATCGCCGGACTCCGCGGTGCGCGCCGCGCGCAAGCTCGTCGAGCAGGACCAGGTGGACTTCATCATCGGCCCACTGTCGGGCTCTGAGGGGATCGCGCTGCGCGACCTCGCCAAGGAGTACCCCGACGTCACCTTCATCAACGGATCGTCCGGTGCGCAGGAGGCGACCTACGTCGATCCTGCGGAGAACTTCTTCCGCTACAACATGGACGGTGCGCAGTGGGGCGTCGGGCTCGGTGAGTACGTGGTCAACGAGAAGGACTGGAAGTACGTCGCCTCGGTCGCTGAGGACTACTCGTTCGCCTACACCAACTTCCTCGGCTTCGCGAAGGAGTTCTGCGAGGCGGGCGGCGAGATCGTCGAGCGCTTCTGGGTGCCGCTTGGAACCAAAGACTTCGCCAGCGTGATCGCCGCGCTGCCGGACGACGTCGACGCCATCTACCTCGGGCTGGGCGGCGGCGACGCGGTGAACTTCCTCAACCAGTACCAGCAGGCCGGCGGCGACGCGAACCTCATCGGCGGCACCATCATGGTGGATGGCACCGTGCTGAACTCCAAGGGCCGCGCCAAGCAGGCGCTCGTCGGGACGCCGGGCTCCGGCCCGCAGGCCGACGACTGGGAGGATGAGGACTGGCAAGCTTACATCAAGGCCTACCAGGACGCGTTCCCGCCGGAGGAGCGGTTCAACTCGCCGTCGCTGGTCGCAACGGCCTACTACAACTCGACCAACGCCGCGCTCCAGTGCCTCAACGAGATCGGGGGCGAGCTGTCGCAGGATCAGTCCGAGTTCCGTGCCTGCCTCTCCGACATCGAGCTCGACGCCCCCAAC
This sequence comes from Acuticoccus sp., assembly GCF_965213555.1. GTDB lineage: Bacteria > Pseudomonadota > Alphaproteobacteria > Rhizobiales > Amorphaceae > Acuticoccus. Next base: position 3,225,499 of record NZ_OZ243890.1, read on the forward strand.
GGGCTGATCACGCTCGATGAGAACCGTCAGGCCATCGGCTCCAACTTCGTGTTCGAGGTGGTCGAGGGAGAGAACGGCGAGCTCACGACCGAGATGGTGAAGAAGGTCGACAACATCGATCAGCGGCTCGGCATGGAGGCCGCGGCGTTCGATGCCATGGGCCGTCCGTCCCGCGATGTTCCGGAGTGCGTTCCCGGCCAGGGATGACCACGACGGTGCAGCTCGGAGCCGCTCACACCGGCATTGGGTTGTCCGGCCGACCGAGCTCCCACAGCGTGTCGGCCGTGGCATAGTTGTTGTAGCCGCAGCGGGCGATGGCCTGCGCCCGCTGCGCGTCGAAGCGGCCGTCCACCACGTAGTCGTCGTCGAGGTGGACGGCGACGACCTGGCCGACGACGAGGAACCAGTCGAGCTCGCGCCCGGCGAGGTCCACCAAAGCCTCGGCGGAGATGACCCGGCACTCGAGCGCCGCGGGGCTCGCCTTCACGAACGGCGCGGCGATGAGGCGCGAGGCTCCGGCCTCGAGCCCGGCGCGCTCGAACTCGTTCACGTCCTCGTCGAGCGTCGCTGAGGAGGTGTTCATCTCGTGCTTCAAGGCTTCGGTGGCGAGGCTGAAGGTGAACTCGCCCGTCCGCCGCGCGTTCGCCGCCGAGTGCTTTAGGCTCTGGCTCGAGAAGGCGACGATGTTCGGCCGCGACGACAGGGCGTTGAAGAACGAGTACGGACCGAGGTTGGGCACCCCGTTCGCGCTCAAGGTCCCGATCCAGCCGATGGGTCGCGGCGCGATGATCGCCTTGAACGGGTCGTAGCGCAGGCCGCTCCCTGCGGGGATACCATCGCCGTCTTCGTAGAACATGCATCCGCTCCGGTTGACGCGACGGACCAAGCACGGCCCAACGGCGGCGACAACCGTCCCGCCCGATCCCGTCGGTGCCGCCGCGACAACGAGGACACTCGATGCGTTATGCCTCCATCACCGACCGCATGGCGGGTCTTGGCTCCGGCAAGTGGGCCGTCCACGTCGAGGCGCGGCGTCGGGCTGCAGCCGGGAACCGCATCATCGAGCTCACCATCGGCGAGCCTGACGTCGCGCCCGAGCCCGCGCTCCTCGAGGTGATGATGCACGCGCTCCGTGCCGGGCGCACGCGCTACGGCAGCGGACGGGCCGACCCGGCGCTCGCCGCGGTGATCGCCGAGCGCTACGCGAGGCGTTCGGGCCGGTCCGTCGCCGCGGCGAACGTTCTAGCCTTCCCCGGCACCCAGGCCGCGCTCTACGCCTCGATGACGGCGCTCGCCGACCACGGCGACGAGGTGCTCGTGGGCGATCCCATGTACGCCACCTACGAGGGCGTCGTCCGTGCGACGGGGGCGCGGGTACGCCCGGTGCCGCTGCGCGCCGCGGACCGTTTCCACATGCGCGCCGAGGATCTCGAAGCAGCCGTGACGCCGCAGTGCCGCGTCCTCCTGCTCAACTCGCCGCACAACCCGACGGGCGCGACGCTGACGCGGGACGAGATCGCCGCCATCGGCGAGGTGTGCCGGCGCCACGACCTGTGGATCGTGTCGGACGAGGTCTACGAGGAGCTGACCTTCGACGGCGCCTTCGCCTCGCCCTTCGACGATCCGGCGCTCGCCGAGCGCACCGTCGCGGTGTCGTCGATCTCCAAATCCCATGCCGCGCCGGGGCTGCGCTCGGGCTGGGCGGTGGGGCCGCAGGAGTTCTGCCAGCGGCTGTTGCCCATCTCCGAGACCATGCTGTTCGGCACGCCGCCGTTCATCGCCGACGCGACGGCGCACGCGCTCGGCGCGGCGTCCGCGACGGCGGAGCGGATGCGGCTGGCCTACCGCCGCAGGGCCGGCCTCGTGGCGGAGAGCATCGCATCGCCGCTCGTCCCGCTCATTCCGGACGGCGGCATGTTCATCCTCGTCGACGTTGCCGCGACGGGGCTCGACGGCGAGGGCTTCGCCTGGCGGCTGCTCGACGAGGGCGTCGCGGTGATGCCTGGCGGCTCCTTCGGTGAGGGCGCGCGCACGTTCCTGCGCATCAGCCTCACCGTGCCCGACGAGGCGCTCGCCGAGGCGTGCTCGCGGATGAACCGCCTCGCCGAGCGCGTGGTCCCGGAACGCCGTCGCGCGTGACGCCTCCTCACGGCATCGGGATGTCCTGGGCAGACGGCACGGAGTAGCCGCGCTGCACGGCCGGGCGCTCGGCGATCGCGAGGTACCAGCGCTTGACGTTCGGGAACTGGTCGAGGTCGACCCCATGCCACTCGAACCGCGCCGCCCACGGCCACGTCGCGACGTCGGCGACGGAGTAGGAGCCGGCGATGGCCTCGCGCCCCTCCAGGCGCTTGTCGAGCACGCCGTAGAGCCGCTGCGTCTCCTTGAGGAAGCGCTCCTCGGCGTAGTCCGCCTTGCCCTTGTTGAAGCGGTGGAAGTGGTGCGCCTGGCCGAGCATCGGGCCGAAGCCGCCCATCTGCCACATCAGCCACTCGGTGGCGCGCCAGCGCTCCTCCCCGTCCGTCGGCATCAGCTTGCCCGCCTTGTCCGCGAGGTAGAGCAGGATCGCGCCGGACTCCATCAGCGTGAGGCCGGTGTCCGTGTCGCGGATCCCGGGGATCTTGTTGTTCGGCGCGACGGCGAGGAACTCGGCGCCGAACTGCTCGTCCTTGGTGATGTCGATGGGGTGGACGGAGTAGTCGAGGCCGCACTCCTCCAGCATGATGGAGGCCTTCTTCCCGTTCGGCGTGCCCCACGTGTAAAGCTCGATCGTCATAAGGTCCCCTTCGCTGATCACGACGCTTATAGCGAGTGGGCGCGGCCTGACCACGCTCGCTGGTTCGCACGGCGGGCTTGCTCCGCGCGCGGCAACCGCTAAGACGTTCGACAAGCGACTCGTTCAAGCGTCGCATGTTGGGAGGAACTGATGAGGAACGTACTCTTCGCGGCAGCCGCAACCGGTGCCGTGCTCGTCGCGGGCGCGGCCGAGGCGCAGCAGCTCCGCTTCATGACCGGGCCGCAGGGCGGCTCCTGGTACCCGCTCGGCGGCGCGATCCAGAACATCGTCGAGTCCAACATCGACGGCACGTCGGTCCAGGTCCTGCCGGGCGCGGGCATCGCCAACGTGAAGGCGATCATGGCCGGCCGCGCCGACATGAGCCTTGCGAACTCGGTCTCCACCGTGGACGCCATCGCCGGCAACCCGCCGTTCGACGCAAAGGCGGACGACATCTGCAACATGGGGACGCTGTACCCGCAGTTCTTCCAGTTCGTCGCCCTCGCCGACTCGGGGATCCAGTCGTCCGCCGACCTCGCGGGCAAGGCCGCGGCGATCCAACCCGAGGGCAACACCGGCGAGGCGATCACCGAGCACCTCCTCCAGGTGAACGGACTGACCTACGACGACCTCAGCCGCGTCAACCAGGGCTCCTACACGGATGCTGTGTCGCTCATGAAGGACGGCAACGCGCAGTTCTTCACGCTGGTGACGACGGTGCCCGCGGGCGCCATCATGGACCTCGCCTCCGCGCGCGACATCAAGATGGTGCCGGTGGAGGGCGAGATCCTCGCCAAGATGCAGGAGCTCAACTCGGGCTACAAGGAGCGCACGATCCCCGCCGGCAGCTACCCCGGGCAGGACGAGGACGTGACGACCATCGGCTTCTCCACCCACCTCATCACCACCTGCTCGGCGGACGAGGAGCTCATTTACAACGTCATCAAGAACATCGCCGAGAACATCCCCGACCTCGCGGTGATCGCCAATGCCGTGGAGGGGCTGACGCCGGAGGAGATGGCAACGGACATTGGCGTTCCGATGCATCCGGGTGCCCAGCGCTTCTACGACGAGCAGGGCGCGAGCTGACGCCGACGCCGTCCGGCGAGCCACCCCATAGGCCGGCCTGCGCGGCGTCGCCTGCGCGGGCCATCACCGACCGCGTGATGTTGCCATGGCCCTGATCTCGACGCTGCGCAACTCCTGGGGTTCGACCACGGTCTCCGCGGTCGCGCTGTCGATGGCGCTCTATCACCTCTACGTCGCGTTCGTCGGGCCGCCCGACGCGCTTGTGTTCCGCGCGGTTCACCTCGCCTTCGTGCTGGCGCTGGCGTTCCTCATGCTGCCGCTGCGCGGCACGCGCGACGAGAAGACCGGCGCGCCGGGCATCGTCGACCTCGTCCTGTTGGCGGCGGCGCTCGGCGCGGCGCTCTACCCCATCGCCGTCTACGGCTACATCACCAACCGCATCTACTACGTCGATCCGCTGGTCACCCCGGACTTCGTGTTCGGCATCCTCGCCATCGTCCTCATCCTCGAGGCGACGCGACGCGCCGTCGGCTGGGCGCTGCCGGCCACCGCGGCGGTGTTCCTCGTCTACGCCCTGGTCTGGAAGGGCTTCGGCGTCGAGATCGTCCTCGACCAGCTCTACATGACGACGGAGGGGATCTTCGGCATCCCGCTCGCCGTCTCGGCCACCTACATCGTCCTCTTCATCATCTTCGGCGCGCTCGTAGAGCGCTCCGGCGCGGGCCGCCTGTTCATGGACTTCGCCATGAGCCTCACCGGCCACGCCGCCGGCGGCCCCGCGAAGGTGGCGTGCGTGACGAGCGGCCTGTTCGGCTCGGTGTCCGGCAGCGCGGTCGCCAACGTGATGACGACGGGCGTGTTCACCATCCCGATGATGCAGCGCATCGGCTACCGCCGTGGCTTCGCCGGTGCGGTTGAGGCGGTGGCCTCCACGGGCGGGCAGATCATGCCGCCGATCATGGGCGCCGCCGCCTTCGTCATGGCCGAGTTCCTCGGCGTTTCCTACCTCCAGGTGGCCGCGTTCGCGCTGTTCCCGGCGCTGCTCTACTACGTGGCGCTCTTCATGGCGGTGCACTTCGAGGCCAAGCGCACCGGCATGAAGGGGCTGCCGCGCTCCGAGCTCCCCAGCCTGCGCAAGACGCTCATCGAGCGCGGGCACCTCTTCCTGCCGCTCGTCATCATCATCGCCGTCCTCCTCGCGGGCTACTCGGCGCCCCTATCGGCGCTCGCGGGGATCGTGTCGGTGGTGCCGGCGGCGCTGCTGCGCTCCACGACGCGCAGCGAGGTCGACCTCGCGGTCGTCGCCGATGGGCTGATCTCGGGCGCCAAGAACACGGTGGCGGTGGCACTCGCCTGCGCGTGCGCCGGCATCGTCGTGGGCACCATCACGCTCACCAACCTCGGCACCGAGTTCACCCAGCTCGTGATCTTGGTTTCCCAGGACTCGCTCGTCCTCGCGCTGGTCCTCACGATGATCGCCGGCATCATCCTCGGCATGGGGATGCCCACGACGCCGGCCTACATCGTTCAGGTGGCGCTGCTCGTCCCCGCCCTCGTCAAGCTCGGCGTGGTCCTCGAGGCTGCGCACATGTTCGTGTTCTACTACGCGATCCTGTCGGCGATCACGCCGCCGGTCGCGCTCGCGGTCTACGCGGCCAACGGCATCTCGCGCGGCGGGCTTTGGGACACGGGCTACGCGGCGCTGAAGCTCGGGGCGACGGGCTACATCATCCCGTTCATGTTCGTATTCGGTCCGTCGATCCTCTTGATCGGAACCTGGCCGCGGATCACGACGACGCTCATCACCGCGCTCGTCGGGGTCGTCTGCCTCGCCGGTGGCATGACGGGCTACTTCCTGCGCAGGGCGGGCGTCGTCGAGCGGCTCCTCCTCATCACCGCGGCGCTCGTCCTTATCAAGCCGGGGATCGTGACGGACGCGGTGGGCGCCGGCCTCATCGCGATCGTCGTCGCGATCCAGCTCGCCATGGGACGACGCGAGGCGCGTGTCGCTGGACAGGCGGCCGAGTAGGGGACGATCAGCCGGGCTCGCCGTGCCCCCCGCCGCCGGGGGTCTCGACGATCAGCCGCTCACCGGGCGCGATCGGCTGCGTGCCCTTGCCGGCGAGCGTGCGACCCTCGGAGGTGGCGAGCCGGCCGGGCGCGCCGTCGCTGCCGCCGGCCCGTCCCCGCGGCGGGAAGCGGATGCGGTCGAAGGCGGCGAGGAGCTCCATCGGCGCGCCGTCACGGTGCGCGATCTCGATCACCTGCCCGTCACCGCCCCGGTGACGTCCCGTGCCGCCCGAACCCTCGCGCAGCTCACGGCGCCAGAACACCAGCGGCGCCGCCGCCTCCATGACCTCAACCGGCGAGCCCCTGACGCCGGACGGGAAGGCGGTGGCCGAGAGCCCCGCCTTGTCCGGCCGCGCGCCCGTCCCGCCGTTGGTCGTGATCGTCACGGCGAAGGCGTCGGGCGTGCCGGTGCCGCCGCGGAGCGTGATGTTCCACAGGCACGACGTCCCCTCCGCCGGCACCACGTGCGGGATGAGCGGGGCGAGCGCTCCGAACACCACGTCCGGCAGCATCTGGCCGATGACGTGGCGCGAGGACACCGGTGCGCCGCGAGGCGCGTTGAGGATCGATCCACGCGGCGCGTCGATGACCCAGCCCGACAGCGAGCCCGCGTTGTTCGGCACGTCCGGCGCGATGGCGCAGGCGAGGCCGAACGCGGTGTAGGCGCGCGTGTAGGCGAGCGGCACGTTGATGCCGCGGCCCACGGCCGGCGAGGTGCCCGCGAAGTCGACGCGCACCCCATCCTCGCCGACGGTGAGCGCGGCGGCGAGGGTGATGGGCTCGTCGAGCCCGTCCACCGTCATCTGCGACTTTGTTGTGCCGCGGGGGAGCCTCGTAATGCGCTCCAGCACCGCGCGCCGCGAGGTCGAGACGATGTGGTCGGCGAGCGCCTCTAGCCCGTCGAGCCGGTGCTCGTCCATCATCTGCGACAGCCGCCTTGCGCCCACCTCGTTGCAGGCGATGAGCGAGTGGACGTCCCCCTCGCTCTCCACCGGCAGACGGGAGTTGGCGCGGACCATCGCCATCAGCGTCTCGTTGAGCGCGCCGCGATCCACGAGCTTCAGGAACGGCACCGACAGCCCCTCCATGAGGACGTCCGTGCCGTCAGGGCCGAAGCCGATGCCGCCGACGTCGATGAGGTGGCTGGTGCAAGAGAACAGCGCCACCAGCTTGCCCTTGTGGAACGCGGGGGACGTCACCACAAAGTCGTTGAGGTGCCCCGTGCCGCGCCAGGGGTCGTTGGTGACGTAGTGGTCCCCCTCGGCCATCGTGACGACCGGGAAGCGCTCGATGAAGTGGCGGACGCTCTCGGCCATGGAGTTGACGTGCCCCGGCGTGCCGGTGACGGCCTGGGCGAGCATCCGGCCGTCGAGGTCGAACACCCCGGCCGACAGGTCGCCCGCCTCGCGCACGATGGTGGAGAACGCGGTGCGCAGGAGCGTCTGGGCCTGCTCCTCCACGACGGCGAGGAGCCGGTCCCACATCACCTTGTGGCGGATGGCGTCGGCGCTCATGGCGAGGCGTCCAGGTCGCGGGTGAGGAGGAGGTGGCCGTTGGCGAGCGCCTCCACGCAGAAACCGTCGGTGACGACGGTGGTGGTTGCCGCCTCCACCACGAGCGCGGGACCGGGCACCCTCGCACCGACGCCGAGCGTGGCGCGATCGACCACGCGCGCCTCCGCGATCCCGTCCGTCTGCGGCAGGTAGAGCGAGCGCGGTCGGCGCCCCGCGCCCTCGCAGGCCCCCGGTGGGGTCGTCGCGAGCGACGGAGCGGGGGCGCTCAGCGCGAGCGACCAGGCGAGCGCCTCGACGGCGGCGCCGCCGATGGTCCGGGCGAACTGCGTGGCGTAGACGCCCTCGAAGGCCGCGCGCAGCGCGTCCGCGGTCAGCGGCTCGGGGACGGCGACGGCGACCTCGTGACCCTGGCCGACGTAGCGGCACGTGGCGGTCCGGCTGACGCTCAGCGGTGCGCCGAAGGCGGCTCCGGTGACGATGGGCCGGGCGAGCGCGTCGAGCTCGGCGTAGAGCGCGTCGACCTCGGCAGCGTCCAGGGCGTCGAGGCGCCGGGGGAGGCTGCGCACCACCTCGAAGGCGACCGGCGCGGCGAGGAAGCCGACGGCGGAGCCGACGCCCGCGTGCGCCGGAACGATGATCCGCTCGATGCCGAGCTTGCCCGCGAGCCGCGCCGCATGCACCGGCGCCGCGCCGCCGAACGCCACCAGCGTTCGCGCGGCGACGTCGGCTCCGTGCTCGGCCGCGTGGACCCGCGCCGCGTTCGCCATCGTCTCGTCGACGACCTCCGACACCGCGACCGCCGTTGTCGTGATGTCGAGGCTTACGGGCGCGCCGAGCTGCTGGAGGGCTTCGCGCGCGGCGCCTGCGTCGAGCGTCAGCCAGCCGCCGGCGAAGTCGTCGGCGTCGAGCCGCCCGAGCACGAGGTCCGCGTCCGTCACCGTCGGCGCCGTGCCTCCGCGGCCGTAGGCGACGGGTCCGGGCTCCGACCCTGCGCTCTGCGGGCCGACGGCGATCGACCCGAGGCCATCGACGCGAGCGATGGAGCCTCCGCCGGCGCCGATCTCGATCATCTCGATCACCGGGATGCGGATCGGCAGGCCCGAGCCCTTACGGAAGCGCGCGCGCCGATCGACCTCGAACACGCGGCCGGTGGCGGGGGCGCCGTCGTCGATGAGGCAGATCTTCGCCGTCGTCCCGCCCATGTCGAAGCCGAGCACGGCCGGCTCGCCGCACGCCCGGGCGACCTCGGCGGCAAGGATCGCCCCGCCCGCGGGTCCCGACTCGATGAGCCGCACGGGATGGCGTCGCGCCGCGTCGACGGTGGTGAGCCCGCCGCCGGACGTCATCAGGAGCAGCGGCGCCGTGATCCCCGACGCTGCAAGACCGCGCTCCAGGCGCTCGAGGTAGCCCGCCATCAGCGGCTGGACGTAGGCATTGACCACCGTGGTGGTGGCCCGCTCGTACTCCCGCGTCTCCGGCGAGACCTCGCTCGACAGGCTGACGGCGACCTCCGGCATCGCCTCCGCGAGGAGCCTGCCGACGCGCGCCTCGTGCGCCGGGAACGCGTAGGAGTGCAGGAACATCACCGCGACCGACGCGACGCTCGCGGCACGCAGCGTCGGGACCAGCGCAAGGACCGACGCCTCGTCCAGCGGGACGAGCACCGCGCCGTCCACCGCCACGCGCTCGGGCACGGTGAGCCGCAGCTCTCGCGGCACCAGGGGCGGCGTCTTCTCGATGGCGAGGTCGTACTGGTCGTAGCGGTCCTCGTAGCCGATGGCGAGCGTGTCGCGAAAACCCTCGGTGGTCACGAGTGCGGTCAGCGCTCCGGTCCGCTGGATGAGGGCGTTGGTCGCGAGCGTCGTGCCGTGCAGGACGAGGCCGACGTCTCCGGGCGACAGCCCGCGCTCGGCCAGCACCGTCGCCACCGCCGCGAGCGCGCCGTCCTCGGGCGCTGTGTGCGTCGTCAGGACCTTGGCGCCGTGCACCCTGCCGTCGCCCTGATCGAGCGCGACGTCGGTGAACGTGCCGCCGATGTCGACCGCGACGCGAACGCCCATCCGTCCCCCGCACCAAGTTACCGGAGCCACGGGTGCGGCAGACGTGCCGGTCCCGTCAAGGCGGCTTGCGTCCGCGCGGCCCGGCAACCCATAAGGCGAGGGTGCCCGTCCGCATCGCACCATCGATCCTGTCCGCCGACTTCGCGGCCTTCGGGGCGGAGTGCGAGGCCGTCGTGGCGGCCGGCGCGGACTGGGTGCACGTCGACGTCATGGACGGGCACTTCGTCCCCAACATCACGTTCGGACCGCAGCTCGTGCGCGCGATCCGGCCGCACGTGTCCGTGGTCCTCGACGTCCACCTGATGATCGCCCCGGTCGACCCCTACGTCGCCGCATTCGCGGACGCGGGGGCGGACATCATCCAGGCGCACGTCGAGGCCGGTCCGCACCTCCACCGGACGCTGCAGGCGATCCGCGCCGCCGGCTGCAAGGCGGGCGTCGCGCTCAACCCTGCGACGCCGGTCGAGGCGGTGGCGCACGTCCTCGACCTCATCGAGGTGGTCAACGTCATGACGGTGAACCCCGGCTTCGGCGGACAGGCGTTCCTCGCCTCGATGCTGCCGAAGATCGCGGCGCTTAGGACGATGATCGGCGACCGCGACGTGCGCCTCCAATGCGACGGGGGCGCCACGGTGGCGACTGCGCCGCAGATGGTGGCGGCGGGGGCCGACGTCCTCGTCGCGGGCTCGGCGGTGTTCTCCGGCGGTTCGCCGGACGCGCCGTCGACCTACGGGGCGAACATCACGGCGTTGCGCGAGGCGGCTGGCGCCGCGTGAGCGTGCCGGCGGTCATCCTCGCCGGTGGCCTCGCACGGCGCATGGGGGGAGGGGACAAGGGCCTCCTTGCGCTCGGTGGCCGCCCGGTGCTGGAGCACGTCATCCACCGCCTCCCGCCTCAGGTCGCGGGGCTGGCGATCAACGCCAACGGCGATCCCAAGCGCTTCGCCGTGTTCGGGCTGCCCGTCCTCGCCGATCCCGTCGAGGGGCGGCCTGGGCCGCTCGCAGGCATCCTCGCCGCAATGGAGTGGGCGGCGGAGCGGGGCGCCGACCGCGTGCTGACGGTCGCCGCGGACACGCCGTTCCTCCCCACCGACCTCGTCGCTCGGCTCGTGCAGGCGCACTCCGAGCGCCAATCGGACATCACCCTTGCCGCAACGGTTCAGGGCGACGCCATCGTGCGCCATCCGACCATCGGCATCCACCGCACCGCGCTGCGTGCCGAACTGCGCGCCGCCCTGGCTCGGGGGACGCGCCGCGTCACCGATTGGACCGACGCGCAAGGGGCGAGCGTCGTGCTGTTCGACGAGCCCGGTGCGTTCTTCAACATCAACACCCCGCAGGACCTTGCGACCGCGCAGGCCATGCTCGCAGTCACTGCGATGCCATGACGTTGGGGCTCAGGGTCGAGGCGCGGCGTTGGGGCAGCGCTCCGGCTTGAGGTCGAGCAGCGGGGTTCCGTCCAGGCAGTCGAGCCCGCGTACGTGCAGCGTCGTGCCCTCGCGAGCGAGGACGTGGACCTTGGCGAGTGCGATGGGGTTCGGCCGCACCGGCGAGCGCAGGGCGAACGTGCCGAGCGATGCGCGTGCTCCGCGCGGCCGCTGCAGGACGAGGTCACGCCGCGCCTCGTGCATGTAGTAGAGCGCGAGGAGGCCGCACGGCGGCTCGATGCCGGTCAGCGCTTCCGCCCAGCGCCCGTCGAGCTCGATGCGGCAAACGGGACCGTTCACCGGATCGCCCTGCTTCGGGCAGTCCGCCCGCGAGGTCCACGGCGTGCGGATCACCCCGATGAAGTAGACCCCGGCGTCGACGCGCTCCGGAAGGGCCACCGCCGCCTCGTCCTCCCGCACCTCGACCATGCGGCACCTCCCTCGTGCGATGGAGGATCGCTAGCATGGGACGACCCCACCTCCCACCGCCTCATCCGTAGGCGACATCGACGACGCCCGGCATCGCCTTGATCGCGCTCGCCACCGAGCGTGAGACGGCTCGCGGCTCGGCCAGCCGCACCTCCACCTCGCGCTCGCCACGTTGCAGCATGGCGACGAGGCGCACCGTGCAGGTGCCGCCCTCGCCGACGAGCCGGTCGATGGAGGGGACGGCGCAGGCGTCGTCCACGAACACCGTCAGCGTGCTCGACGTCCGGGCGGACAGCCTGTCGAGGGGCTCGACATGGTTGATCCGGACCGACAGTCCGTCCTCCTGCTCCTGCGCGTGCACCGCCAACAGGACACACGAGCCGGGCTCGAGGAGATCGCGCCGCGCCTCCAAGAGATCGGCGAAGGCAACCGCCTCGTACTGCCCGGACGGGTCGGAGAGCTGCACGATGGCGATGCGGTTGCCGCTGCGTGTCCGCCGCTCCTGCTTGCCGACGACGACGCCAGCAAGGCGCGCGCCCTCGCCGCGCCGCACCGCGCCGAGGAAGGTTCGCCATTGCGGCACGCCCGCCGCTGCGAGCGCCTCGGCATGGTCGTCGAGCGGGTGGGCGGAGAGGTAGAAGCCGACCGCCTCGAGCTCGCGACGGAGCCGCTCCGCCGGGGTCCATACGACGCCGGTGGGCAGGCGGATGTCGGACGGCGCCGCCGAGCCGAAGAAGTCGTTCTGCCCGACGGCCTCGCCGCTCGACACGCGGTTCGCGACGCCGAGCACCTGGTCGAGGCCGGCGCACAGGCTGCCGCGATCCACCACCCACTCGTCGAAGGCGCCGGCCGCGACGAGCGCCTCCAGCGCGCGCTTGGGCGCGGCCTTCGGATCGAGCCGCCCTGCGAAGTCGGTGAGCCCCTCGTAAGGCGACCGGGCGCGCTCCGCCTCGATGTGGGCGACGAGCGGCTTGCCGACGCCCTTCACGGCGGCGAGGCCGTAGAGGATCGCCTCTCCGTCCACAGAGAACTCTGCCTTGGAACGGGTGATCGACGGGGGACGCACGGTGATGCCCATGCGCTGGGCCTCGGCGCGGAAGTCCGCCAGCTTGTCGGTGTTGCCCATGTCGAGCGTCATCGAGGCGGCGAGGAACTCCTTGGGGAAGTTCGCCTTCAAGTACGCCGTGTGGTAGGCGATCAGCGCGTAGGCCGCGGCGTGGGACTTGTTGAACCCGTAGTTGGCGAACTTCGCCACGAGGTCGAAGATGCGGTTCGCGTCCGCCTTGCTGGTACCCCGCTCCACCGCTCCGCTCACGAAGCGATCGCGCTGCACCGCCATCTCCGCGGCGATCTTCTTGCCCATCGCCCGGCGCAGCAGGTCGGCCTCGCCGAGCGAGTAGCCCGAAAGCACCTGCGCGATCTGCATCACCTGCTCCTGGTAGATGATGATGCCGTAGGTCTCCTTGAGGATCGGCTCGAGCTTGGGATGCAGGGAGTCCGGCGCCTCGAGCCCCTGCTTGCGCCGGTTGTAGGACGGAATGTTGTCCATCGGCCCCGGTCGGTAGAGCGCGACGATGGCGATGATGTCCTCGAACCGGTCCGGTCGCATGCCGACCAGCGCCTTGCGCATGCCCGCCGATTCCAGCTGGAACACGCCGGCGGTCTCACCCCGCGCCAGCAGGGCGTAGGCGGCGGGGTCGTCGAGGGGCAGCGTGTCGAGGTCGATGGGCTCGTCGATGAGGGCGAGCGCGCGTTCGATGGTGGTGAGCGTCTTGAGGCCGAGGAAGTCGAACTTGACGAGCCCGGCGCTCTCCACCCACTTCATGTTGTACTGGGTGACCGGCACCTCCGAGCGCGGGTCGCGGTAGAGCGGGACGATCTCCTTCAGTGCACGATCGCCGATGACGATGCCCGCCGCGTGGGTCGAGGCGTGGCGGTAGAGCCCCTCCAGCTTGAGCGCCATCGACAGCAGGCGGTCGACCTCTCCGTCGGCGGCGCGGGCCTCCTGCAGGCGAGGCTCGCCCTCCAGCGCCTGACCGAGGGTCACGGGGTTGGCCGGGTTGGACGGCACGAGCTTGGCGAGCTGGTCGACCTTGCCGTAGGGCATGTCGAGGACGCGGCCGACGTCGCGCACCACGGCGCGGGCCTGCAGCGTCCCGAAGGTGATGATCTGAGCGACGCGGTCGGCGCCGTAGCGCTCCTGCACGTAGGCGATCACCCTGTCGCGCTTCTCCTGGCAGAAGTCGATGTCGAAGTCCGGCATCGACACGCGCTCGGGGTTGAGGAAGCGCTCGAACAGGAGGTCGAAGCGCAGCGGATCGAGGTCGGTGATGGTGAGCGCGTAGGCGACCAGCGAGCCCGCGCCCGAGCCGCGCCCCGGGCCCACCGCGATGCTTCGCCCCTTCGCCCATTGGATGAAGTCGGCGACGATGAGGAAGTAGCCCGCGAACCCCATGGAGCCGATGGTGGAGAGCTCGTGAGCGAGCCGCGCCTCGTACACGTGCCGCTCCACGCCCGGGGCGAGGCCGCGGGTCGCCAGGCGTCGCTCCAGTCCGTCGCGGGCCATCGTGGCGAGCCGCTCGGCCTCCGCCGCGGCCTCCTGCGCATCGTCCACCGGCGCCGCGCCGCGCTCGGTGGCGAGGAAGCGCGGCAGCATGGGTTGCCGCTTGGTGGGCCGAAAGGCGCACCGCATGGCCACCTCGACGGTGGAGGCGACCGCCTCCGGCAGGTCGGCGAACAGCGCCTCCATGTCGGCCTGGGACTTGAAGTGATGCTCGGGCGTCAGGCGGCGCCGGTCGTCGTCGGCGAGGCGGCGGCCGTCGGCGATGGCGATCAGCGCGTCGTGCGCCTCCGCGTCGGAGCGGCCTGCGAAGTACACCTCGTTGGTGGCGACGAGCGGGACGCCAGCGCCGTAGGCAAGGTCCACGGCGAACGCCTCGTAGGCCGCCTCGCCGGGGGCGTCGTGGCGCTGCACCTCGCAGTAGAGCCGGTCGCCGAAGGTGGCGCGGAGCTCGGCAAAGATCGCCGCGGCAGCGTCCGCATCGCCCGTCGCATGGGTCAGCCCCACGGGCCCGTCGAGCCAACCCGACAACGCGAGGACGTCGTCGGTCCGCCCCGCGAGGTCGGCGAGCGCCACCGCGACGCGCTCCCCGTCCGATGAGAGGTAGGCGTCGCTGACGAGGCGGACGAGGTTCGCGAAGCCGGCCTCGCTCGCCGCGATCAGCGGCAGCCGCGCGACGGGAGCGACGCGTCGGCCGTTCTGGATGCGTTCGGCGAGCCGGACGGGGACGGTGCAGCCCACGATGGGCTGCACCCCAGCAGCGCAGGCGGCCTCGGAGAACTCCAGCGCGCCGAACAGGTTGGCGGTGTCCGTCACCGCGACGGCGGGCTGGCGGTCGGCCGAGGCGAGGGCGACGATGCGCTTGAGGTGCAGCGCACCCTCCAGCAGCGAGTACGCCGAATGCACCCTCAGGTGGACGAACATCGCCTGCCCCTTCGTGGTCGGTCCACCAACATCCTACGCGGCGCTTGCGTCTAGACGGTGCTCTGGAACGCCCCCATCCACAGGCAGAGCGCGCACACGAACGCCGCGCACGAGGCGAAGGCGCCGCAGTCCCTAAGGACCGGCCCGACCGGAGGCCGGCCCCAGCGTCGAGCGCCGTCGCAGGCCCGCGTCATGATCGTCGAGCGCAGCGCTCTCGCCGTGAGGTGCCACCCATCGAGTGTATCGGACCAGGATTCACCGAACATGCCTGTACCTCCCTTGTTCTAGTCCGGACGGTATTGGAATGTTCCGCGAACATCAAGCGGCGGTGAACCGAGCGCGGCGTTCAGCCGGCGTGGGGAACCACGCGGCCCTCGCTGAGCGTCACCGTGCGGTCGAGCTGGCGGGCCAGCGCGAGGTTGTGGGTGGCGACGAGCGCGGCGAGCCCTGTGTCCCGGCTCAGCGCGACGAACGCGTCGCGCACGGTGGCGGCCGTCGCCTCGTCGAGGTTGCCCGTGGGCTCATCAGCGAGGACGACGCGAGGGCGGTTCGCGACTGCGCGGGCGATGGCGACGCGCTGACGCTCGCCGCCCGACAGCTCGCCCGGCCGGTGCGTGCGCCGCCCGGCGAGGCCGAGGCGGTCGAGGAGCTCGTCCGCCCGCGCCGCCGCCTCGGCGGGCCGCGCGCCGGTGAGGCGGATCGGCAGCGCGACGTTCTCGCGCGCCGTGAAGTCGCCGAGCAGGTGATGGAACTGGTAGATGAAGCCGATCCGCTCGCGGCGAAGCAGCGTGCGCTCCTTCTCCGGCAGGCCCGTGGCATCGGTTCCGTCGAGGAGCACCTTGCCGGCGTTCGGCCGCTCCAGGAGCCCCGCGATCTGCAGCAGCGTCGACTTGCCGGCGCCCGATGGGGCGACGAGGGCGACGAGCTCCCCCGCTGCGAGCGACAGGTCGGCGCCGGTGAGGACACGCACCTCGTCCGCCCCGTCGTTGAACGTGCGCACGATGCCCGACAGGGCGAGGGGGGCCGCGCTCATTCGGACTTCAGCGCCACCACGGGGTCGGTAGCCGCCGCCTTCCAGGCCGGCGGGATGGTCGCGATGAGCGCCAGCACCAACGAGATGACGACGACCATGAGGGTCTGCGTGGAGGAGAGGTCGGACGGGATCTGCGTCAGGTAGTAGAGCTCGGGCGGGAACAGCTCGACGTCGAACAGCCCGGTGATCCCGCGGCGGATGGCGTCGATGTTGACCGCGATGAGCGTGCCGAGCGCGAGGCCGATCAGCGTGCCGCCGACGCCGATGGTGAGGCCCACCATCAGGAAGACGCGCAGCACCGTGCCTCGCGTCGCGCCGATGGTCCGCATGATGGCGATGTCCGGCGTCTTCTCGTTCACCAGCATCGTCATCGACGAGATGACGTTCATCGACGCCACGAGAACAATGAGTGTCAGGATGATGAACATGACGTTCCGCTCCACCGTCAGCGCGGTGTAGTAGGCGCGGTTGTGCTGACGCCAGTCGGACAGGTAGAGCGGCACGTCCGAGGTCGCGGCGATCTCCTCCTTCAGCGCATCCATGTCGTCGGGGCTGTCGGCGAACACCTCGATGCCGGTCGCTCGCCCCTCCATGTTGAGGAAGAGCTGCGCGTCGGCGATGGGCAGGTACGCCATGGTCGAGTCGAGCTGCGACATGCCGACGTCGAAGATCGCCGCCACCGGGTAGTTGTCGACCTGCGGTGTGACCCCAAACGGGGTGACGGGCCCGTCCTGGGTCATCACCGTGACCGCGTCACCGATCGTGACGCCGAGCGCCCGCGCGAGACCCGCTCCGACGACGAGCCCGCGATCCTCGCCGAAGTCGTCGGCGGACCCGGCGACGATGTGGTCGTCGATGATCTCGGTGCGGTCGAAGTCCTCCGGCGAGATGCCGCGCAGCAGGATCCCGGACGAGCCCGCCGCGCCCGAGGCGAACGCCTGGCCCAGGACGTAGGGCACGGCGCGCTCGACGCGCTCGACGCCCTCGAGGCGATCGGCGAGGTCGTCATAGCCCGGCATGCCGTCGGCGGCCTGCACGACCACGTGGCCGGAGACGCCGAGGATGCGGTCGAACAGCTCGACGCGGAAGCCGTTCATCACGCTCATGACGATGATGAGCGCGGCGACGCCGAGCACGATGCCGGTGATGGACAGGGTCGACACCACCGAGATCGACCGCTCGCGGCGACGCGCCCTGAGGTAGCGCCGCGCGATCTGCCACTCGAGCGCGCCGAAGGGGGTCACGCGGCGACCCTTGCGGCCCGCGGCACGGCGAGGTGATCGGCCACGGCTCCCTCGGGCATCGTCTCCCGCGCCCCGGTGGCGCGACGCTTGACCTCGACGGTGCCGTCCGCCGCGCCGCGCGGGCCGACGATGACCTGCCAGGGCAGGCCGATGAGGTCCATCGCGGCGAACTTCGCGCCCGGCCGCTGGTCGGTGTCCTCGACGAGGACGGCGCGACCGGAGGCGATCAGCGCACGCTCGACGCGTTCGGCCATCGCGTCGGTCGCCGCGTCGCCGGGCTTCAGGTTGATCAGCGCCACGTCGTAGGGGGCGACGGCGTCCGGCCAGATGATGCCGGCCTCGTCGTGGGACGCCTCGATGACCGCGCCGACGAGCCGCGAGACGCCGATGCCGTACGAGCCCATGTGCACCGGCGCCTCGGTGCCATCCGGCCCGGTGACGACCGCTCCCATGGGCGCTGAGTACTTGGTGCCGAAGTAGAAGATGTGGCCGATCTCGATGCCGCGCGCCTCAAGCCGCTTGTCCTCGGGGATCGCCGCGAAGGCATGGGCGTCGTGCATGTCGTCGGTGGCCGCGTAGAGCGAGGTCCAGTCCTCGACGATGGGCGTGAGGTCCCCCGTGAAGTCCACGTCCTCCGGCGGGATCGGCTTCTCGAGGAGGTCCGCGTGACAGTAGACCGCGCTCTCGCCGGTGGAGGCGAGGATGACGAACTCGTGGGAGAGGTCGCCACCGATGGGGCCGGTCTCTGCCTTCATGGGGATCGCCGTGAGCCCCATGCGCGCGAACGTGCGCAGGTAGGCGACGAACATGCGCTGGTAGGCGCGGCGCGCCGCCTCCTGGTCGACGTCGAAGGAGTAGGCGTCCTTCATCAGGAACTCGCGCCCGCGCATGACGCCGAAGCGCGGCCGCACCTCGTCGCGGAACTTCCATTGGATGTGGTAGAGGTTCAACGGCAGCGACCGGTACGAGCGCACGTGGGTGCGGAAGATGTCGGTTACCATCTCCTCGTTGGTCGGCCCGTACAGCATGTCGCGTTCGTGGCGGTCGGTGATGCGCAGCATCTCCTGACCGTACGCATCGTAGCGGCCCGACTCGCGCCACAGGTCCGCCGGCTGGATGGTCGGCATCAGGATCTCCTGCGCGCCCGACCGGCTCTGCTCCTCGCGCACGATCGCCTCGATCCGCGACAGCACGCGCAGCCCCAGGGGCAGCCAGGAATAGATACCAGCCGACTGCTGGCGGATCATCCCGGCACGCAGCATCAGCCGGTGGGAGACGATCTCCGCCTCCTTGGGCGTCTCCTTGAGGAGGGGCAGGAAGGTGCGGGAGAGGCGCATCGTCGGCTCGCGGGCAGGGGGTGTCCGTGTGTGGCCGGTTCGGCCAATGCGGTCAATCGGACCGGTTGTGCCGCCCCCAAGGCGCTGGATCGGCGTGCGCGACGCGCCGACGGCAACGGGCCAGAACGCACCGTTGCCGTTAAAGGGATGTCATGCAAGTTCCATAAGCGGCGCAGGAATGCGCTCGTTCGGATGCGGGCTTCAGCACACTGGCTCGCGGCACAGGCGGGACAACCCATGGCACGACTTAAAGGGGTCTTGTCCGGCGACGTGAGCGAGACGAGCGTCGTCCTGTAGGCGCGCAGCGACGCCCTTGGCACCGTGACCTCCCCCTGTTCGAGGGCGGCGCGGTCACACAGCCAATGTTGCGCATCGTTCGCGCTAGCGGCTACCCGGATAGGCTCGGTGTCGCGTCAAGAAAGGCAGGGCGAGCGAAGACCGCTTCGATCACAGCAATTAGCGGAAGTTCCAGGATGGCGGGAAGATCGATTGCGACCAGCTGGTTCTCACCGTCTGGTTGCCGAACGGATGCTTCCGCAGCACCGGAAAGAAGGACGCCTAGAATTCTGGCGATCACTTCATTAGCGACGCTGGGGCCGTAGTCGGCCAGCGCGTACCGCAGTTCTGCTTCCAGAACCCCGAGCCGATTAATGCAATCCATAGCCAACCCTGCCTGCCCCCGAAATGTGGCGGAAATGAGGACTTCCCGCGGCGTGGCGGTGTCTACATCCCTAATCCCTAAATTGCAAGTACTGGGTTTTGCTCGGGCTTTGCCGAAAGTAGATCGTACAGGCTTGTCGCAACCTTAGTTCAAATTTTTCTGCCCCGTTCTGCGCGCACGTCGTCCCGCAGCTTGAGTAGCGTTTGTGCAAGCGCGGCCTTGTCCAGCTCCTCAGCCAAGCTGGCGGCCGTGTGGAGCGTAGCCTCCAGCAAAACGAGCTTCTCATCGCTGGTTGGCGTCTTTGACATGGTCCGTCCCCGGCCTTCGTCCGAGCCAGTGGAGCTCGGCGTTGAAAAAATTATCCCAATCCCAGCTATGGATCACGGCGAATGGTCAGACGGTGCTGCATACCAGTTATGATGTAGGCGCTGCTAGCTCAGCCTTGAGAGGCCGTTTGAAAGACTGCCATCAGCGGGTGGTGCGGCGGAAGATCAGGTTACCAACTGCGACGTGGAGCGTAGCGCCAAAGATATGGACCGATGTTCGTAGTCGCGAACGAGACGGCGCTACCACGTCAATCAGCGGAAGGCGCGTTCGACGACCCAACGGCGCTGCAACACTTTGGTTTCGAGTTCGCTCCCGATGCGCCGGACGGAGCGCATCCAGCTCGAGAATGACCGCGGCCTCACACCCTTGCCGCTGTCGGTGGAGGTTGGCGCCGACCTTGCCGACGTGTCGGGCGTCGTCTCCTACTCCTTCGGCAACTTCGAGGTTCTTCTGACAGGGGCGACGATCGCCCCGCGGTCGCCCTTGGTGCGCGAGATCACGCCCCTCACCGGCACGGAGGACGAACTCACCCTCGCGAGCTACAACGTCCTCAACGTGAGCGCGGGCGCGAACGACGCAGCCCAGATCGCAAGGCTCGGCGCGCAGATCGCGACGGGCCTCGGCGCGCCGGACATCGTCGCGCTACGGGAGATCCAGGACGACAACGGCTCGGCCGAGGAGAGCGGCAGCTTCGTCGACGCCAACGGCGACGGCAGCAACGACGAGGCCGACGGCGACGTCCTCATCGACGACGGCGTCCTGTCGGCCGACGCGACGCTGCAGGCGCTCGCCGACGCAGTCGTTGATGCCGGGGGCCCGGCTTACGATTTCGTCTCTGCCGCCGTCGATGAGTTCGACGAGAACGGCGGCGTGCCCGGCGGCAACATCCGCAACGCGTTCCTCTACAACCCTAAGCGCGTCGTCCTTGAGAAGGCGACCACCCTGGAAAGCGACCTCCTCCAGGTGCTCGGCGCGGCCAACCCGGACGCGTTCGATGGCACACGCGATCCGCTCCTCGGTCGGTTCACGTTCCGCGGCGAGACGCTGTTCGTCCTCAACAACCAATTCTCCTCGAGGATCGGCTCCGAGCCGATCTTCGGTGCCAAGCAGCCCTTCTTCCAGGCGGGCGAGGAGGAGCGCCAGCAGCAGGTCCTCGCGGTCAACGCGGTGGTTGATGCCATCCTTGCCGCGGACGAGGACGCCGACGTCGCGGTCGTCGCCGACCTCAACACCTTCGAGTTCGCCGACGAGATCGCTGAGGACCTTGCCGGGCGGTTCGGCGGCGAGGTGCTGACCAACCTCGTGAACGACGTGGACGAGGGCGAGCGCTACACGTTCATCTTCGACGGCAACTCTGAGGTCCTCGACCACATCCTCGTGTCGGACGCGCTGGCCGATGACGCGGAGATCGACATCGTCCACCTCAACGTGGACTTCGTCGACGGCGTCTCGGACCACGAGCCCTTGGTGGCCCGCCTCGCCATCGGCGGCCCGGTGCGGATGGTCGGCACACCAGGCAACGACACGCTGGCCGCCGATAGCGGCCGCGGCGACGTGGCGGGCGGCGCAGGCGACGACGTCATTGCCGGCTCGGATGGCGACGACACGCTCTCGGGCGGCGTCGGCGACGACCAGACACGGGCAACGGCGGTGGCGACGGCGTCTCGGCCGGCAAGGGCCTCGACACCGTCCTCGGGTCGTCCGGCGACGACGCGCTGGCCGGCGGCGGTGGCGACGACCTGCTGTTCGCCGGCGCGGGCGACGACCTCGTCCTCGGTCGCAACGGCGCCGACACGGTGCGCGGGCAGGGTGGGAACGACCGTGGCCTCGGAGGCAACGGCGCTGACACCCTGCGCGGCGGAACCGGCGACGACACGCTGCGGGGGGAGGGGCAGGCCGACCTCCTCCTCGGCGGCGGGGGCGACGGCCTGTTGTTCGGCGGCGATCGGAACGACACGCTCGACGGCGGCGAGGGGGACGACCGGCTGAACGGCGGCCTCGGCCGCGACGTCATCATCGGGGGTGGCGGCAACGACGTGGTCTCGACGGGCTCCGGCCGCGACACCGTGGTGCTCCTGCGCGGCGAGGGTCGGCTCCTCGTGCCCGACTTCATCCAAGGCGAGGACACGTTCGCGCTGGCCGAAGACCTTGCGTTCGAGGACCTCACGTTCGCCGGCAGCCGCATCGTGGCGCGCGACGGGGACGACGGCGTCGACGTCCTCGTGCGGTTCGCCGACAGGTTCGACGCGTCGACCTCACCGACCTCGACTTTCAGTAGGAGTAAACCTCAGCCGCCGCCCGATCGCCGCTCCCTACAGCGAGGCGGCGACGGCTTGCATGGCGGCGTCGGTCGCCTGGAGCGCGGCGTCGACGTCCTCGTCGGTGTGGGCGAGGGACAGGAACATGTTGTGCCAGGGGTGCAGGAACGCACCGCGCTGCAGCGCGGTCAGCGCGAAGAGGTTGCCCTTGGCAAGGTCCGGATCGTCGTCGAACAGGATCAGCGGCATCTGCGCCGGGCCGGTCTGCCGCACCGCCACGCCGGCAGCGGCGGCCTGGGCCGCGATCCCTTCGCGCAACCGCACGCCGAGGCGCGCCATGTGGGCGACGGCGTCCGACCTGCGCAGCTTGGCCAGCGTCGCCTTGGACGCCGCCATCGCGCTCGGCTCGCACCAGAACGAGCCGGTGACGAACACCTTGCTGGCGGCATCGGCGAGGGCGTCCTTGCCGGTGACGGCGGCGATGGCGTGGCCGTTGCCCATCGCCTTGCTCCAGGCCGACAGGTCCGGGTCGACGCCGAGCGCGTTCCAGCTCCCTGCGAGGTCGAGGCGGAAGCCGGCGCGCACGTCGTCGAGGATCAGCGCGCCACCGGCGCGGTCCGCCAGGCGACGCGCCTCGGTGGCGAACTCGCGCGTCGGCAGCTCCTGGTCGACGCGCGAGTCGTGCTTGAAGGCGGAGGCCATGATGGCGGCGAGGTCGTCGCCTGCCGCGTCGACCGCGGCGGCGAGGGAGGCAACGTCGTTGTAGGCGTAGTGCGACAGGTGCGCCCGGTCCTCGGCGAGCACGCCGCCCGGCCACGGCGTGCACCATGGCGCCGCCCCATGGTAGGCGCCCTCGGCGACGAGCACCTTGCGCCGCCCGGTCGCCGCACGCGCGATGGAGACGCATGCGGTGGTGGCGTCCGTGCCGTTCTTGGAAAACATCACCCAATCCGCGGCCGGCAGCATGTCGACCATGAGCTCGGCGAGATCCACCATGATCGGCGCTGGCCCGTTCGCGATGCGCACGTCGGCAGCCTGCGCGGCGGCGGCCTCCTCGACCTCGCGATCGCCGTAGCCGGTGATCATCGGACCGAAGGCGCACATGAAGTCGATGGTGGTGCGCCCGTCCGCGTCGGTGAGCCGGGTGCCAGCGGCTTGGTTGTAGAACTGCGGGTAGCCGGCCGGGAGGAAGGCGGCATTCATGTGCCCCCACATGCCGCCGGGGATCACCCTTCGGGCGCGCTCGCGCAACGCCGCGTCGCCGGTCGCCGAGTGCGGCGCACGTGTCAGCATTGGCGGCCTCCCGGCGGCGTTCGCGCGTGCCGTCCGCGACGCCTTTCATGGATTGTGGGCCCCGCCGCAGCCGGGCTAGCTTGACCTCAGGCGCGGCGCCGTTGCCGCAGCGTGCGGCTGCCTCGGGTGACGGCGACGGACGAGGCCCCTTGGACGGGGGCGTACCATGGAAGCTCCCATCGCGCACGGCGACGCGCCTCAACGCCCTCCGGCGCCCAATCGCATCGCCCTGTGCCTGTCGCCGCACATGTCGCTTTCGTCCGCGCTCACCGCCATCGAGCCGCTGCGCTCGGTCAACCGCTTCTTCCGGTGTCCGGCCTACGAGATCTCGCTCGTCGGGCCGTCCACCGAGCCCGTGGTCAGCGGCATCGGCATCGCGGTGATGCCGGCATCCACCTTCGAGGACGACGCCGCATTCGACATGGTGGTCACCGTATCGGCCTACGATCAGGCGGAGGACTACAAGCGACCGCTGCAACGCTTCCTGCGCCGCCATGCGCGCCGCGGCGCGCTGCCGTGCGGCATCGACTTCGGCGTCGTCTTCCTCGCGAGAGGCGGGACTCCTCGACGCTCACGAGCGACGATGCATTGGGAGGTCCTCCAGTCGGTGGTCGACCGCTTTCCCGACGTCGCCGTGTGCGACGACGTCTATGTCATCGACCGGCAGCGGCTCAGCTGCGGCGGCCACTTGGCGGGGCACGACCTGTTCCTCGCCCTCGTCGAGCGCGACCACGGCGCCAAGGTCGCCCGCTTCGTCGCCGCCGACCTCCTGCACGGTGCGGTGCGGCCGGCCGACACGCGCCAGGCGAACCCCTTAAGCTGGGATCCGACGATCCGCGATCGTCGGCTGCGCCGCGTCAGCGAGCTGATGGAGGCCACCGTGGAGGAGCCGCTGGCCGTCCCGGCGCTCGCCGAGGCCGTGGGCCTGTCCCTGCGCCAGCTCCAGGCGCTTGCGCGCGAGCACTTCGGCGAGACGCTGTCGGCGCGCTACCTCGCCATCCGGCTCAACGCCGCACGGCACATGCTGATGTACGCCGACATGTCGATCACCGAGATCGTCGCAGCCACCGGCTTCTCCTCCGCGGCGACCTTCGCCCGCGCCTTCCGCCGTCAGTTCAACACGACCGCGACGCTGTACCGGAAGGCGTTCACCTCACGCATGGCCCGACCGTACCTCGAAGCCGGTCCGCGAGGCGGCCGCATGTCGCATCAACAGATCTTCGTGCAATGACAAGTCAGGCGACGCTGGGCTCGGCAAGCTTCGGATCGAGCGCCCGGCTCGACGCCGACGCCAACAATCACGAAGGCAGGGCTGTCATGACACGAGCCACCATCGCTAGGGCTGGCATCGATGCTGTGCGGGCCGCGCTGGTCGCCGGGTTCATGGGCGCGACGGCCCTCGCGAGCGGCGCAGCGGCGCAGGACGACACCGTCGTCATCGCCCGCGACACCGACTTCAACATGCTCGACCCGAGCCGCTCGTGGTGCGACACGTGCCAGATCTACCTCACCGCCGCCTACGACCAGCTGGTGCGCGTCGGCGATGACAACGAGACCATCGAGCCGCGCCTTGCCACCGACTGGACGATCTCGGACGACGGGCTGACCTACACCATCAAACTCACCCCGACGCGGTGTTCAGCGACGGCTCGCCGGTGGAGGCCGGGGACGTGGCCTTCAGTTTGATGCGGCTGAAGACGCTCAACGCCGGCGCCTCCTTCCTCGCCGAGGGCATCGAGGCGGTGGAGGCGCCCGACGCAAGGACCGTCGTGGTCCGCCTGTCGGCGCCGGACCCGGAGTTCCTCGGCAAGGTCTCCGCCCCCTACATGGCGATCATCAACGCAGAGGTCGCCGAGGCGGCCGGCGCGAGCGCGACCGCCGAGGGCGGCGACACCGCCGAGCCCTTCTTCCTAAAGACCTCGGCCGGCAGCGGCGCCTACGTGCCCGATCGCTACGCGCCGGACGACGAGCTGCGCCTCACCGCCAACCCGAACTACTGGCGCGAGCCCCCCGCGATCGCCACGGCGGTGATGCGCGAGGCACAGGACGCGGTCTCGCAGCAGATGCTGCAGTCGGGCGCCGCCGACATCGCCATGCAGGTCGACCCCGACACCGCAGAGCGCGTCGCAGCGGAGGGGGTCACCACCGAGCTCGTCCCCTCGTTCAACTTCATCTACGTCGCGCTCTCGCCCGGCGCGGAGGGGCTCGAGGTCGAACTCACGCCCAGGGTGCGCGAGGCGATCGCGCTCGCCATCGACTATGAGGGGGTGCTGGAGTTCACCCTGGGCGGCGCGGCGGACCTCATCGCCGCGCCCGTGCCGACGGGCTTCCCCGGCACCGAGGGGACCCGCGCATGCGCGGGTCACAGCTCCTCGACGAGCCCTTGCGGCTCGCTGGGATGCCAGCCCGGAGGCGTCGCGAGCGGATCGCCGAGCTTCTCAGGTTGGTCCAGCTCGACGAGGGGTTACGCCGGCGCCTTCCCGCACGAGCTCTCCGGCGGTCAACCCCAGCGGGTCGGCATCGCTCGTGCGCTTGCCGTGGCGCCGGAGCTCGTCGTGCTGGACAAGCCGGTCTCTGCGCTGGACGTCCTCGATCCAGGCCGGCGTCATCAACCTGCTCGCCTCGCTCAAGACGTCGCAGCGCCTGACCTACGTCTTCATCGCGCACGACCTCGCCGTGGTGCGTCACGTGTCCGACCGCGTGGCGGTGATGTACCTTGGCCGCATCGTCGAGCTCGGCGTGACCGAGGCGCTGTTCGCCGCGCCGCGGCACCCCTGCACGGCTGCACTCCTCTCGGCAGTGCCGGTCCCAGATCCGGTGCGCGAGCGCTCGCGCCGGCGCATCGTGCTGCACGGCGACCTGCCGAGCGCGCTCGATCCCCCGTCGGGGTGCGCGTTCCGCACCCGATGCTTCAAGGCACAACCGAGGTGCGTCGAGGAGGTGCCGCTGCTCGTTGCCCACGCGGCGGGCCATCACGTTGCATGCCACTTCCCGCTGCAGGACGCGCACGGCGCTGCAGCGACCGCGACGCGGACATCCATGCGCTCACCGTCGCCAGTGCGACCCGCTTCGCCGGCGCCGCAACGTCCTCGCCAAGCCGCAAGGGATTAGCTCGCTCGGTTTGGTTGCCGACCGGCGGCCTTGAAGTCGTCCCAAGGCGCACCGCGATGCCATCTTGAACGATGCGCTGCCCCCAGGGTCGCCATGCTTGGGTTGAGGCAACTCAGCGACCCGTAGGGCGCGGCCAAGAGGGTCGCAAACGCGATCGGGGCGCGGTCGTGCCGCCCTACCTCCGTCCGCCGGACGTTGCTGCGACCACACGACCGACGGACCGATGAGGGGCCGCCGAGGGCGGTCCGCCAGCTGCGGCCGGACTTCGACGTTTCAGCGCTCCTCTGGTTCGACGTCGATGATGAAGACGAAGGCTCCCCCATCCGTCGAACCGGTCGGCAAGACCGTTCAAGCGCAGCGTCCCTCCAAACCGCCCACGTGATCGAAGCCCTCGCCGCGAGCGACGGGTTGACACACTGGGTCCCATCGCGCCGACTTCCTCTGTCGTCGCCGGATGAGGCGCTCCGCTGTCCTCGTGACGACCTCTCGCCTTTGCCGGGTGGGTGGGTCGATGGCGGGCCGATAAGACCAACAACAGGAGGAGGAACGGTTTCATGGGCATTTGGAGAACCGGACATCGGTCGGCAGCGACCGGGATCGCGGCGCTCGTCGGCGTGGCCTTCGCGATCGGCCTCGCGCAAGCGCAGGACAAGCCGGAAGGCTATCCGGAGCGGCCGATCAACCTCGTCGTCGTCTATCCCGCAGGCGGTGGAATGGATGTGACCGCGCGAACGTTCGCCAAGAATGCCGAGACCGTCACCGGCCACCGATACCGCGTGGAGAACCGCGTCGGCGGTGGCGGCCTCGTCGGCCACACGTACCTCGCCAAACAGGCGAGGCCGGATGGCTACACCGTCGCCGTCATCGCGCCCTCCTTCTTCTTCAACGACGCGCTCGTGCGCGGCGGCGCCTACGAAGCAGCTGACCTCGAACCGCTCGTCTTCCTGAACTACGAGCCGCTCACACTCATCGCGAAGTCGGGCACCGACGTTGCCGAGGGCGGCATCGAGGGGCTGATCGAGGCTGCAAGAGCAAGCCCTGGCGACATCAAGGTCGGCGTCGTCCCAGGCTCGATGATCGAGTACTTCTTCGAATGGCTCGAGCGCGATCAGGGGATCGAGTTCACCAAGGTTCCCTACCAGGGCGGCAAGCCGGCCACGAACGCGGTCGTCTCCGGCGACATCGACCTTTACGCGGCCTTCTTTGCCGAGGCTGAGCAGTTCATCCGATCGGGGGAGCTCGACGTGCTCGCGGTCACCGACAACAAGCCCTACGCCGGGCTTCCGGACACGCCACCGCTTTCGCAGGCCGGGCTCAACGTCGCGGGCGACACCTGGGGCGCGGCTCGCATCATGGCGCTTCCGGCCGGTGTTCCCGACGACGTCAAGGCCTACCTCGCAGCCGCCTTCGTCGAGGTGCTCGAGAACGAGCAGACCATCGAGGACTATGCGGAGATCGGCCTCGCCCTCGAGCCACGTGGCATCGAGGGCACGACCGAGGCGTACGAGAAGATCCACAACCAGATGGAAGAGCTCCTGCGCGAGGCCGGCCGCCTCGCGAACTAGGCGGGCACCACGCATCATCCGGCGGTGCCCCCCGCCGGACCCTCCACTGCAGCTACGATCCCCAGACACATGGTGTACCCGCTTCAGATCGCGCTTCTCGTGGCGCTCAACGCCGCTGCGCTCTCGCTGGCTCCCGAGGCGCTCGCGCTCGCCGGCACGAGCAGTCCCTACCCGCTCTTGGTCCTTTGCACGCTCGCCGCGCTCCTCATGGCGACGTTGGTCTCCCTTGTTGCGCGTCGCCGCTCGCTCGCAACGGCCGTTGAACTCGTGCTGTTGTCGCGCGGCGGTGCAGCAAAACACCTACGCTTCGCGCTTGTCGTCGCCGTGTGGCTCGCGTGGGTGGCTTTGGTGTCGTCGGTCGGCTTCATCGCCGCGACGGCCGCCGCGGTGTTCGCCAGCGTGTCGCTCGCAGGCGTGAAGGGGCTGGGGAAGATCGCATTCGGCTCGATCCTGTTTGCCGTTCTCCTCACCGTAGCGGTGAAGACGGTGCTCTATGTTGCGGTGCCCGAGGCGGTCCCTGAGGCGTATCTTGAGCGTCTGCTGTTCCGTCTGAGAAGTTGACGCATGATCGAAGGCGCGCTCCTCGTCCTGTCGCCATCCGGGATCTTCGCTGCCATCTCCGGTGTCGTGCTTGGGATCGTGTTCGGTGCGATCCCCGGGCTCACCGCCACGCTCGGCATCGCGCTCCTTCTACCCGTGACCTTCCTGATGGCGCCCCAGGAAGGCATGATCATGCTGTCGGGCGTCTATGCGGGCGCGATCTTTGGCGGATCGATCTCAGCGATACTGCTCAACACGCCCGGCACGCCAGCATCCATCGTCACCGCCTGGGAGGGGCATGCGATGGCGCGACGCGGCGAGGCGCCCGAGGCGCTCGGGATCGCGGCCGTCGCATCCGGCATCGGTGGGCTCTTCTCGGCCGTGGTCATGCTTCTCGCCACTGCTCCGCTCGCACGCATCGCGCTCGAGTTCGGGCCTGCCGAGTTCGTTGCCCTCGTCACCTTCAGCCTTGTCGTCGTCTCCGTAATGTTGCCGACGCCGCTCTTGGCGAACGCGGCGGGCTGTGCGATCGGGCTCGCGCTCGCGACGGTCGGGCTCGATCCCGTCACGGGAGAAGCCCGGTTCACCTACGGCGCCTTCCAACTGTTCGGTGGGCTCGACCTCGTCGCGCTCCTCATTGGCTTCTTCTGCATGACGCAGGGGCTGTTGCTCGCGAAGGAAGCCATCCTCGACATGCGCCGTCCTGCGGTCGTCTTCTCCGATGCGAGCCACATCTCGGTGGTTGCGCGAACGCTCGGCAAGCGCGTGTGGACGCTCGTCCGCTCCTCGGTGATCGGCACGTTTCTCGGCATCCTGCCGGCGATCGGACCTGAGACCACGCCGCTCATCGCGCATGCTGTGGAGCGGCGCTTCGCCCGTGGCGGCGAGGCGTTCGGCGAGGGCTCTCGTCAGGGCCTCGCCGCTGCGGAATGCTCGATGAACGCCAACGTCGGCGGATCGCTCATCCCGCTCCTTGCCCTCGGCATCCCTGGCTCCGGCGCCGCCGCTGTCTTCGCGGGCGCGCTGATCCTGCACGGTCTGCGGCCAGGACCGCTGCTGTTCATGGAGCAGCCGACGATCATCTACGCCTTCTTCACCGGCTTCATCTTCGTGAACATCTTCATCATCCTGCTCGGGCTCTATGGCGCGCGCTACTTCGCCGTCGCGCTACGCGTGCCGAAGGGCGTGCTTGGAGCGCTCGTATGCTTCTTTTCTATCTTCGGGACCTACGCTCTCGGCAACTCGTTGTTCAACGTCTGGGTAATGTTCGGCGCAACGCTGTTCGCCTTCGCGCTCTCGGCAGTCTCGATCCCGATCCTACCGGTGGTTCTTGGTTTGATACTTGGCGGCCTTCTCGAACAGAACCTCGTGATCCTCGCCAGCATCACCCGCGAGCGGAGTGACCTTCTCACCCATCCGGTCGCGATCGGCATCTTTGCGATCACCGTCGCGGTGCTCGCCATTGCACTGGCTCGACGGCTCAGGCCGTCCCCGCAGGACTCGACGCCCCCATAGGGACCGCCGTCAGGACGATCGCTTCAGTCGAGGGTCTCAAGCACCGCAAGCCCCGCGCGCGCCACTTCCATGTCGTCGGAATAATGCCCTCCGCTGACGCCGAGCGCACCGATCATTTCTCCCTTCTCCACGAGAGGGTAGCCACCGCCGAAGATGACGAGGCGCGGATGATGCACGATGCCGTTGAGCAGCGGTGGGTCGTTCTTCACGAAGTCCCACCAGGCGTGCGTCGGGATCCCGAACGAAGAGGCCGTCCACGCCTTGTTCTGCGCAAGCTCGATCGACAGGTGGGCCGCCCCATCCATCGCGTTGAAGGCGCGCAGGTGTCCCGCCTCGTCGGTGATGGCAATGCTCATCTTCTTGTCGAGCTCCTTCGATCGGGCAACGCAGGCGTCGATGACGACGCGCGCAGTCTTTGCGTCGATCGAGCGCTTTTTAAGGCTCACAGGGCTCCCTCCTTTGTCGGGTGCTGCGGTCGATGGGTGTGTCAGATCTGTCGCGCGACGGCGTGCCCCTCGAGGAGTGCAACCGGCAGCCGGCGCGGCGCGAAGGCGTCGCCCACGATGCACGTCCGGTCGAGCCCAGCAGCCTTCAGCGCGCCGAACAGCTCGCCCCGGGCGGATTGCCGGCCGACCCAGAACACGGCGGTGACGTCCGGTAGGACTACCTCTCGCCCGGACAGATAATGGCTGAGGACGACGGCACCGTTCTCGATCCGATCGACCGACATCGAAGTCATGAGCGACGTGCCGCCTGCGTCGAGGAGGCGGAGCGCTGCGATACGCGAGACCATGGGCAGCTCGCGGAGGACCTCGAAGAACCGTGTCGCGATGACGAGCTTGCGTCCGCTCCTCTTCGCCACGTCGAGCGCAGCCTCGGCGACGGTCGCGCTCCAGAAGTATCCGTCCTCGTCCATCATGAGTATGCAGCTGCCTCCCTCGGGGATGGCGGCGATGTCCTTCGGTCGCACGGGCGCGAGGACGGGCACGGTGCCGTCCGACGGCACCTCCGGTGCGAAGGGTGTGGCCCCTGCCGCTACGATCGCGGCGTGGGGCTGTTCGGCCAGGACCGCATCGACGTCCGCAGCGACCCCAAGGCGCACGTCGACACCGGTGCGACGGGCCGCCGGCACGAGCCAGTCGATCACGTGAGCGAGCTCGCCGCTCGAAGGGAAGAGTGGCGCGTGTACGAACTTGCCACCGAGCGTGTCCTCACGCTCGAAGAGTACGGTCCTGTAGCCGCGCTCCGCGCTGACGCGCGCCGCTTCGAGGCCCGCCGGACCGCCGCCGACGACAACGACGGTGCCGGGGTCCACACGCATGGTGTGGCGGAAGAGATGCTCTCGGCCGGTCGTCGGGTTCGTCGCACAGGCGATCGGCTCCCCGCCCGAGATCCAGTCCCAGCACTGGTTGCATGCGATGCATCTGCGGATCTCACCGGCGCGCCCGGACTGCGCCTTCACCGGCCAGTCGGGGTCGACGATCAGCGCGCGACAAAGGCCCACCATGTCGCCGTCGCCAGATGCGATCACCTCCTCGGCCTGACCCGGCGTCTGGATGCGCGTGCTCTGGATGACGATCATGTCGCCGACCGCCGCCTTGATGCGCCTTTGGATGTCGCGATAGACGAGCTGTGGATAGTGGCGGTCCGGGAGATGCGTCTCGATGGTGTTGAAGTTTCCCTGACTGAGGGAAATGTAGTCGACGAGTCCTTCATCGACGAGAAGTGCGGCAACCTCACAGGTGTCGTCGATCGTAAGGCCGCCCTTCGTGAACTCCTCAACGCCTAACCTGTAGCCGACGATGCTCGATGGGCCGAGGCGTTGGCGTACGCCACGGAGGATCTCGAGCGGAAAGCGCATGCGGTTTTCGAACGAGCCGCCATATCGGTCCTCGCGACGGTTGCTGTACGGCGAGACAAACTGGCCGATGAGGTGGCCCTGCGCGCCGTGGATCTCCACGCCGTCCGCGTGCGCATCGCGTGCGTTGATGGCGGCGCTGATGAAGAACTCGACCATCTCCTCGACTTCGCGGGTCGTCATCGCGTGAGGTGTGCCACCGCTGCGCGGGCACGGGAGGTCCGACGGTGCGAGCAAGGTGCCGACGCGACGACCGAGATGCTGGCGGCCACCATGGTTGAGCTGGACGATGAAGAGCGCGCCAGCGTCGTGGATCGCGCTGGAGATCTTTCGCATCCCGGGGATGACGCCAGGGTCGAAGAGTGGGATGGCGCTCGGCACAACCGCGTCCGCGGGATGGAGCCGCACCGCCTCGCTCACGATGACGCCAGCCCCGCCCATCGCGACGCGGCGATAGAAGGCGCGCATGCGCCCTCTAGCGCGGCTACGCTCGGCAAGGTTCGAGGTTGTGGCGACCCGCATGACGCGGTTCTTCGAGCGACCCGGGCCGAGGTCGATGGGCGCGAACAAGTGCGGAAACGGCGACGAGCCCCGCTCGCCCTTCCTTGCATCCCCGCTCATCCCATCCGTCCCCTTTCGTCGGCGACGAGTTCCAGCGCATCGCTGTTCGATTAAAGTGCGTCGAAGAGACTGCACCCGATAACGCACGCTGCCACAAGGCACCGACCATGAACGGCCCAACTTCGACTATCGTGGGGATGCGCGTTTGCGCGCTTGCGCGAGCATGTCATCCTGTCGTTTCCGCGCCAACCCGGAGCTCAGGTCCATGACGTCCCCTGAAGCCCGCCTTGCCGCCTTGAAGGAAAAGCTCCCGCCACCTTTTGACGACGAGGCGAACAGGGTACGGGCGCTGCGCTCGGGCGGTCACATCTACATGAGCGGTCACGGGCCGCTTGGCCGCAAGAACGTGCCCTTGGTGTCGGGCAAGCTCGGCCGGGACCTCACGATCGAGGAGGGTTACGCCGCGGCCCGGCTGACGGGCCTTTGCTGCCTATCAACACTGCGGCACTACCTGGGCTCGCTCGACCGTGTCACTCGCGTCGTGCGCGTCGTCGGCTTCATCAATTGCGCGCCAGGCTTCAACCGCCCTTCCGAGGTCCTTCACGGTTTCTCGGACCTCATGGTCGAGATCTTCGGCGAGAACGGGCGGCACGTCCGCTCAGCGATCGGTGTCGCGGAGCTCTACGCCGACATCCCGGTCGAGGTGGAGGCGCTCTTCCAGGAAGCCGGAGGGGTCCGCTAGGGTCGTCGAAACCAATGAAGACGGTCCGGCACGTCGGCGCGTACTGCGGACCGAAGGCCCGGCATTGGGTACCCGGTACCCGACCTTAACTGGTCTCCGAGCTGGCATGTTTGAGTTCTGATGCGATGCGACAAACGCGGCGCACCGGGGCTCCCTCTTGCGATCGGGGAGCGCCCCGGCGACCGGCTGTGACCGGTGCCCATCTGCCCCCCACGCTTTCCGTCCAGGGTGAAAACCGGCTAGCCTGTGCCCAAGACAGACGGCCGCACGGGCCGCCCAAGGGAGGAATTGCGTGATGACAACGCCCGTCACGAACGGCGATCTGCAGCGCTGCGACACGATCCGGTCCTGGCACGCCCCGTTGGCACGCGTGCGACACGGCGCCATCGCGTCGATGGGCGCCCTCGCCCTTGCCGGCGCGCCGAGCTCGTCGCAGGCGCAGGAGATCGAACTCACCTTCGCCGGCCCCTATCCCGACGCGCTGTTCCACGTCCAAAACATCCGCCAATTCATCGAGGACATTGAGACCTCCTCCGACGGGCGCATCAAGATCAGCTTTTATCCCGCCCAGTCGCTATTCAACCATTCGGAGGCCATGCAGGCGGTGCGCACGGGCCAGGTGGACATGGCTGAACTCCAGCTCACCCAGTTCGCCAACCAGGAAGAACTTTATAACGTCGAGGCGCTGCCCTACCTCGCCAAGAGCTTTGAGGAGGCGATGACCCTGTGGGACATCGCGCTGCCGGCCATCACCGAGCGGCTGCGCCAGGACCGCATCATGCCGCTCTACACCGTGCCCTGGCCGCCCCAGGCATTCTACGCCAACAAGGAGCTGAAGGCCGCCACCGACATGGAGGGGCTGAAGTTCCGCGTCTACAATCCCATCGGCGCGCGCATGGCCGAGCAGATGGGCGCCGAGCCGGTGCTGGTGGGGGGCGGAGAGGTCCCGCAGGCCTTCTCCACCGGCATGATCGATTCCATGATCACGTCCTCCGCCTTCGGGGCCAGCGCGTCGGCATGGGACTATGTAGATGTCTTCAACGACGTGCAGGCCTGGTTCGGCTACGACCAGATCGTCATGAACATCCGCTCCTTCGAGCGCCTGCCCGAGGACCTCCAACACGTGGTCACGGACGCCGCCGCGCGCGCGGCCGAGCGCGGCCTTCAAATGAGCGAGGATGCCCACGTTTCGGAGATGAAGACTCTTGAGGACAACGGCATGGCGGTGGTGAGCGGCCATCCCGCCTTCGTCGCCGCCGCGCAGGAAGCCACCAAGGTCATCATCGAGGACTGGATCGAGGCCGTCGGCCCCACCGGCGAGGCGATCGTGTCGGAGTTTCGCGAGCGCACGGCCGAGTAGTTCGCCGGCCGGCTCATGGTGCGCTTGCTCAACGCCGTATACACCGCCGGCCTGGTGCTGGCGGGGGTATGCGTCTTCCTCACCACGGTGCTCGTCCTCCTTCAGGTGGGCGGGCGGCTCGCCGGTGTCCTCGTGCCCGCGGTGCCGGAGATCGCGGGCTTTCTTCTCGGGGCCACCATCTTCCTGGCGATGCCCGCCACCATGCGTGCGGGCGAGCAGATCCGCATCACCCTCGTGCTCGACAAGTTGGCGGAGCGCCTGCGCTACGTGCTGGAGGTCGCCTTCCGCGTGACAGGCGCCGCGGTGGCCTTCTACATCGCGTGGCGCCTCGCGATCCTGGCCTACGACTCGTGGGACTTCGGCGACCGCTCCGCCGGTCTCGTCGGCATCCCCATCTGGATCCCGCAGAGCGCGATGACGGTGGGGATCGTGCTCCTCGCCGTGCGCTTCCTGGAAGAGCTCGTCAGGATGCTTTTCACGCGCACCATCATCACCTACGCGCCGCACTCCCCATCGGGCTCGTGACGACACAAGCGCCGCCCCACAAGCGGTCCGGAGACCGCTGATGGAAATCGTTCAGGCCCTCGGCCTGTGCGCCCTCCTGTTTCTCCTTTTGGGGCTCGGTGTGGGGGTCGCGATCACCCTCATCATCGTCGGCATCGTCGGGCTCTACTTCCTGTCGAGCGCACCCATCGGCCCGGTGGTCTCCACCGCCATCTGGGGCGCCACCACCATCTGGACCCTGGCCGCGCTGCCGCTCTTCATCTGGATGGGCGAGATCTTGTACCGCACGCGCCTGTCCGACGACATGTTCCGCGGCCTCACCCCCTGGGTGAACCGCCTGCCGGGCGGGCTGCTCCACGTCAACAACGTGGGCTCGGGCATCTTTGCCGCCGTGTCGGGCTCCTCCGCGGTCACCGCGGCCACCATCGGCAAGATCGCGCTGCCCGAACTGCGCGAGCGCGGCTATCCCGACCGCCTGTCGTGCGCCACGCTCGCCGGGGCCGCCACCCTCGGCTTCCTCATCCCGCCTTCGGTGCCCCTCATCGTCTACGGCGTCGGTGCGGAAGTCTCCATCGCGCGCCTGTTCATCGCAGGCCTCGTCCCCGCTGCAATCATCTTGACCGCCTTCATGATCCTCACCGCCGTCTGGTCGAAGCTGCGCCCCGACATGCCTGAGGAGGAGGACACCTACACCTGGCGCCAGAAGGGCAAGGCGCTCCTCCTGCTGCTGCCGGTCCTAGGGCTGATGGTGGCGGTCATCGGCTCGATCTACGCCGGATGGGCCACTCCCACAGAATCGGCCGCCGTCGGCGTGCTCGGCGCCCTCGTCCTGTCGCTGGCGGGCCGATCGCTCACCATCAAGACCTTCACCGAAAGCCTTATGGGGGCAGCGCGGACCACTTGCATGATCGGCTTCATCGTCGGCGGAGCGACCGTGCTCACGGTAATGTTCAACTACACCGGCATCCCCCTCACCCTTGCCACAGCCATCGCCGGCCTCGAGCTCAATCCTTACGTCTTCATGGCGGTGCTGACGGCGATCTACCTTCTCCTCGGCTGCGTCCTTGAAGGCATCTCCATCATGGTGTTGTCGGCAGCGATCTTCGTGCCCGTGGTCTCTCAGATGGGTTTCGACTTGATCTGGTTCGGCATCTATCTCGTCATCATCATCGAGATGGCGCTGATCACCCCGCCCATCGGGTTCAACCTGTTCGTCATCCAACAGATTTCCGGGCGCGACATCTTGTTCATCTCGGTGGCGGCGTTGCCCTTCTTCATCACGCTGCTCGGCGCGACGGCGCTCATCGTCGCCTTCCCGGAGCTCGTCCTGTGGCTACCCGACCTCATGATGCGCTGAACGGGGCATCCACCCAACTTGGAGACACGCGATGGCCGTGAGCTACGACATCCTCGTGGAAGGCTCGAGCGTCATGCTCGACGTCGGCTACATCGGCCTCACGAACCTCACGCTGATCCACACCGACACCGGGCCCATCCTGGTGGACGTCGGCCACAGCGTGAATTGGCAGGGTCTGGAGCGCGCGCTCGCCGAGCGCGGCATGAAGCCTGCGGACGTGACGCGGATCTTCCTGTCCCATCTGCACTGTGACCACGTCCTCAACCTGCACAAGTTCCCTACCTCCACAGAGGTGTTCGTGAGCCGCGCGGAGTACGACTACGCCGCCGATCCGCACCCGGACGATCCGTTCGTGCCCTTCATGGTGCGTGAGCAGGTGGACAAGTACCGTACGCACTTCCTGGAAGGGGCCGGGGAGCTTGCGCCTGGCGTGCGCTACCTGCCGGCGCCGGGCCACACGCCGGGCTGCGTCGCGCTCGTCCTGGACACGGAGGGCGGCAAGACCGTGGTGGCGCAGGATGCGGTGAAGTTCCCAAAAGAGGTTTTCGCCCAGCGCGTGAACGATGCCTTCGATACGCCCGAGCGTGCCACTGAGACGATCCGCCACCTCCTCACCTTGGGCGATAGGCTCATCCCTGGCCACTTCTGTGAGCTCTACCGCTCAGGAGACACTTGGACCTGGGACAGGCCTGCGGAGATGAACCTGCGCCTGCGCTGACGACCGAAGCTTGGGGTGGTGAAACCCCCTTCTGCCGCTTACCAAGTGTCGATGTAGGGATGCTTCTTGCCGGTCCGTTCCGGTATTGGGGGAAGGCGGCGTAGGCTGTTCGCGATCCACCGTCTCGTGTCGGCAGGGTCGATCACGTCGTCGAGGCCACCGCCGACGCCGGCGTTCACAGCCCTGGCGGTCTCGTAGGCCCCGGTGACACGCCGGTCGAACTCGGCGCGCCGCTCCTCCAGGTTGTCGATGGCGGCGAGCTCGTGGCGGTAGCCGAGCTTCACTGCGCCTTCGATGTTCATGCCTGCGAACTCCGCGGTCGGCCAAGCGATGGTGCAGAAACCGACGAGGGCACCCGCACCGCACATCGCCTGCACGCCGAGGCCGTAGGCCTTGCGCACGATCACGCTGAAGAGTGGCGTCGTCATGTTGGCGCCCGTGTTGAACATGCGCGTTGCATGGCGCACCAGCGCTGTGCGCTCGTGGTCGGGACCGACCATGATGCCCGGGCAGTCGATGAGGCTGACCACCGGGATGTCAAACGCGTCGCACAACTGCAGGAACCGCGCCCCCTTGTCCGCCCCGTCCGAGTCGATCGCGCCTGCGAGGTGGTGCGGGTTGTTGGCGATCACCCCGACAGGGCGCCCCTCGATCCGCGCGAAGCAGGTGATGATGCCGATGGCGAACTTCTCGCGGACTTCGAGCACGCTGTCCTTGTCGGCAAGGGTACGGACCACCTCGCGCATGTCGTAGAGCCGCGTGCGCTTCTCCGGGACGACGTGGCGCAGGCCGCGCTGATCGCTCGTCTCCCACGTCGGCAGCACGCCCTGAAAGTACGACAGGTACCGCTTCGCGGTGACGACGGCCTCCTCCTCGTCGTCCACGAGGATGTCGACGACACCGTTGGGCACCTGGAAGGACATCGGCCCGACCTCCTCGGGCGTGTAGACGCCGAGGCCGCCGCCCTCGATCATCGCTGGGCCGCCCATTGCGATGGTGGACGCCTTGGTGGCGATGATGACGTCGCAGCACGCGAGCAGCGCAGTGTTGCCGGCGAAGCAGCGCCCGTTGTTGACCCCCACGAGTGGGACAAGGCCGGAGAGCTTCGAGAAGCTGGTGAAGGTGCTGGTGTCGAAGGCGACGCGCGGGCCGGTGTCGTCGTCGCCCGGGCGGCCGCCGCCGCCTTCGGAGAAGAGGACCAGCGGTAGGCGGGACCGGTGCGCCAGCTCGAACATCCGGTCCTGCTTGTAGTGGTTGCGCCGCCCCTGCGTGCCGGCGAGCACCGTGTAGTCGTAGCCGACGACCATCGCCCGGGACCGCTCGTCGGGGAACACATCGCCGTTGATCGAGCACGTGCCGGCCACCACGCCGTCCGCCGGGGTGGTGCGCCGCAGCATCTCCATGTCGTGCTTCTGGTGACGGTGGGCGACCACCAGCGGCCAGTACTCGTTGAGCGAGCCCTCGTCGACGAGATGGGCGATGTTCTCGCGCAGTGTCCTGAAGCCCTTCGCATGTCGCTTGGCGACGGCCTCCTGCCGGTTCTCGTCGAGCACGAAGGCGTGGCGGTCGAGGACTTCCTGAAGGTCAGGGCGGATGTGATCGAGGTCGATCTCATCGGCGACGGCAGCGTCGCCGGACGCGGCAAGCTCGGCCTCCTCGAGAAGGACGATGGGCCAGCCTTCGCGCACGACGTCGCCGGCGTTCATGGTGACCTCGCGGACGATGCCTGAGCGGTCGGCGCGAATGACGTGCTCCATCTTCATGGCCTCGACGACGGCGACCTGCTGCCCCGCTACGAGCCCGTCACCCTCGGCGACGTCGATGGAAACGATGGTGCCTTGGATGGGCGAGGAAAGGCCGACGGTGCCCTCCGGCGCCTGCGCCTCAACCTCCGCAAGGGCCTTCACCTCGGCGTCGTGCCGGAAGAGGGCGAGCGGATCGCGGTTGTCGACGCGCGCACCCGCGAAGCCTTCCTCCGCCGCGCTGCTCTTCGGCTCGTTCGCGGCGGGCGCCAGGGTGGCGATCTCTTCATCGATCCATCGGGTGTGGATCTTCCCGTCCACGAAGTGCGGATGGTTTAGGATGCGGCGCAGGAAGCCGATGTTGGTCCGCACCCCCTCCAGCCGGAACTCGCCTAGCGCCCTGGCGGTGCGGGCGGCGGCGGCGGCGTGGTCGGCACGCGGGGTGTGCGCGATCACCTTGGCAAGAAGGCTGTCGTAGAGCGCACTGGTGCGGTAGCCAGCGTACCCGAAACCGTCGACACGGATGCCGGGTCCGCTCGGCGGCTCGTACGCGGTGATGGTCCCAGCGCTGGGCTGGACCGAGCCATCCGGCCCGATGGTCTCCATGTTGACGCGAGCCTGGATGGCGACGCCCTTGGGCTTGGCGACTTCGGGATCGCTGAGCCCGAGCGCCTCGAGCGAGGCGCCGTCCGCGATCTGCAGTTGCGTCGC
Organism: Acuticoccus sp.; assembly: GCF_965213555.1. Lineage (GTDB taxonomy): Bacteria > Pseudomonadota > Alphaproteobacteria > Rhizobiales > Amorphaceae > Acuticoccus. The sequence goes on from NZ_OZ243890.1 coordinate 3,264,724, forward strand.
CACGAGGTCGATGCCGGTCACCGCCTCGGTGACGGTATGTTCCACCTGCAGGCGCGCGTTCGCCTCGATGAAGACGAACGGCGCGTTGCCCGCGTGTGCGGCGTCGACCAGGAACTCGAACGTCCCAAGGTTCCGGTAGGACACGCTGGAGGCAAGGCGGACCGCCGCTCCAATGATCTCCTGCCGCAGCGCGTCGTCGAGGGCGGGAGCGGGAGCGACCTCGACAACCTTCTGGTAGCGACGCTGGGCGCTGCACTCGCGCTCGCCGAATTGGGCGACGGCGCCCTCGCCGTCACCGACGATCTGAACCTCGATGTGCCGCGCGCGGGGGATGAAAGCCTCCGCGTAAAGCGCCCCGGAGCCGAACGCGGTCTTCGCCTCGGAGGCGCAGCGCTCGAACGCCTCGGCGATGGCCTCCGGCGCGAAGACCGCCCTTGTGCCACGCCCGCCGCCACCCGCGAGGGCCTTGATCATCATGGCGCCACCCGGAGCCAGCGTGGCGAAGAACGCGCGCGCCTCGTCCGGCGTCACGATGCGATCGACGCCGGGGCTCACGGGCACGTCCGCCGCGGCGGCAGCGGCTCGCGCGCGGGCCTTGTCGCCGAAGAGGTCGATCTGTTCCGGCGTCGGGCCGACGAATGTGAGGCCGGCGTCCGCGCAGGCTCGCGCGAAGTCCGCCCGCTCGGAGAGGAAGCCGTAGCCGGGGTGGACGGCGTCGCACTCCGCCTGCTGCGCAGCAGCAATCACCGCAGCGATGTCGAGGTACCCGGCTGCCCCGATGCCTGGGAGGGTGACGGCCGCATCCGCACGGCGGACGTGGAGGCTCGCCGCGTCGTCCTCCGTGTGGATGGCGACGGTGCGAATCCCGAGGTCCCTAGCGGCCGCGGCGATGCGCACCGCGATCTCGCCACGGTTCGCGATCAGGAGAGCCCTCATCAAAGGAACGCTGTCAGCTCGTGCTTCTTGACCTTGCCGGTGGCGGTCATCGGCAGCGCGTCGACGATGCGGATCTCCGGCCGCTTGTAGACGGCCATCGCTTCGCGACACCAGGCGTCGAGCGCTTCAGCCGTGACCTCGTCCCGCTTCGCCGGGTCCACGACGACGAACGCCACCGGCACCTGACCGCGGTCAGCGTCCTCGCGGCCGATGACGCCAGAGCCTAGGATCACCGGATGGCGGCCGAGCAGGGCCTCGATCTCTGCCGGGAAGACGGACATTCCCTTCACCTTGAGCATCTCCTTGCGGCGGCCGAGAAAGTGGACGAGCCCCGACTCGTCAATGACGCCGATGTCGCCGGTGTGGAGCCAGCCGTCCCGGATCGCTTCCGTGGTCGCGTCGGGCTTGTTCCAGTAGGACTTGAGGTTGGACGGCGAGCGAATGCACAGCTCGCCCTCTTCGCCGAGACGCTGCAGCGCGCCGGTCTCGAAGTCGCAGATCTTGATGTCCGTGCCGGGGACGGGAAGACCCACGAAGATCGGCTGCAGCGTGAGGTCGTAGTCCTCGGCTTGGAAGCCGGTGGTGAACGTGTCGCAGGTGTGCGTCTCGGTCATCCCGTACGAGGCCTCGACCATCGTCGACCCGGTGAGCGTCCGCCAGCGGTTGCGGTACTCCAGGTTCAGCTTCTTCACGAACGATGACACGCGGGTCGTCTCGATGGAGGAGAGGTCGAACGCTTCGCTGCGGACGTGGTCCATGACCTCGACCGCGTTGTCCACGAGCATCACGACCCGGTTCGCCCTGTAGCGGTCCACCGCGGCCATGAAGCCCACCGCGTCCCAACGGGCGAGGAGGATGCAGGTGGCGCCGGAAAAGACCGGAAACAGGAGACCGAGGTCCTCACCCGCGATCCAGAACAGCGGGTGAAAGTTGATCAGGACGTCACCCGGACCCAGCGTCAGCCCAACGCCCACGGTGGTGGCGCAGGTGTAGATCATGTCCCGCTGGGTGTGGACGCAGCCCTTCGGCATGCCGGTGGTGCCGCCCGTGTAGTTCAGCGCCGCGACCGCATCGAGCTCGAGCTCCACCGGCGCAGGCTCGCCCACCTCGGAGAGGGCGGCGAGAAGGTCCGTTGCGTCCGAGGTGCGCGCGCTCGACTCGATGGCCGCGGGCACCGGGAAGGACGGCGCCTGCGGGACGAGCGCGGCGATGGCCGTGCCGTAGACAGCTCCGAGTGCGGTCTCGCCCTCGACGGCGCGCACCATCGGCATCAGCGCATGGTCGGCGATGATGATCGTCGCGCCGCTGTCGTTGAGCTCGTACGCCAGCTCATGCTCCTTGAACATCGGATTGACCGGCACGTGCACCGCGCCCGCGCGCAGGATGCCGAAGAAGATCGCCACGAACTGCGGGCAGTTGCCAAGGTAGACCGCCACGCGGTCGCCCGGCCCAGCCCCGTCGCGCTGCAACAACGCCGCCACGCGGTCGCTCATGTCGTCCAGTTCGGCAAAGGTGATCTCGCGGCCGTAGAAGATGTAGGCGGTCGCATCCGGCCTCTCGCGGGCCCAGCGCCGCAGGTAGCTGGTTATCGCAACCTCGCCGAACGGGTAGCGCGGCTCACGCGGCACGTTCGTCGGCCACACCTTCTGCTGCAGCGCGCGGACGTCCGCGACGTAGTCCGCCTCGGTGACGTGCCGGTCGATGGTCTCGATCATGCGTCTCACCCTATTGCGCGGGCGCTGCGCCGTGGCGCATCGGTCCGATGATGGCGTCGTCGTGTTCGCCCATCAGCGGGGCGACGGTGCGGATCGGGGGACGCACCCCGTCGAGCCGGTACGGCGCCGCGCCGAGGAGGTGCCGTCCCACATGGCGCCGCTCACGCCAGTGCCAGAAGTCGGCACCGGTGAGGCGCGGATCCTCCACAAGGCTGTGCGGCGGCACCACCGGAGCGGCGGCGACCCCGGCAGCCTGCAGCGTGGCAGCGGCGTCCTCCGCCATGCGCTCGCGCGTCCAGTCCGCGATGGCGCCCTCGATCTCGTCCTCCCGAGCGCGGCGGTCGGCGAGGTCGAGGCGTGCCCAGCCCGCCCGGTCAAGCGTGGCGCACAACGCGGCCCAGGCAGCATCGTTGGTGACTTCGACAACGACCCAGGTGTCCGCGGCCTTGGCAGCGAAGACGCCGGTGGGAGACGTGCGCGGACCGCGCGTCGGGTGCCGCGGGACGGGCGCCCCCGTCACCTGCTCGGCGAGGCAGGCGGAGGCGGCGATCTGGAACAGGACCTCCACCTGCGCGAGGTCGATGGACGCGCCCCGTACGGGTTGGGCCCAAAAGCAGGCAAGGACGGAGACTGCGGCGAACAGCCCTGCCGCGGCATCGCCGAATGCCACGTGCTGGAGGCAGGGCGGCCAATCCACTCCGCCGTTTACGAAGGCGAGGCCTGACGCCTGCTCCACCGTCGAGCCGTAGCCTCGGTCGCCCGCCCGTGGGCCGAAGGCGCCGAACGCGCCCATCTGGATGGTGACACAGCCGGGGGACAGCGCCTGCATGTCGTCCGGTCCGAGGCCGTGGCGGGCGAGCGTACCGGGGACGAAGTTGTCGACCACCACGTCCGCCTGGGCCACTAGTCCGCGCGCGATGGCGAGGTCTTCCGGGGCCGTGAGGTCGAGCAGCACGCCGCGCTTGTTGCGGTTCATGGCGATGAAGGCGGGACGCAGCTCCTGCGGAGGCGGGTCGGCGTCCGCGACATCGTTCCAGCCACGCCACCAATCGGGATGGGCATGCGACTCCACCTTGACGACGTCCGCCCCAAGGTCGGCGAGGTGGCGCGTCGCGAGCGGACCGGACCAGCCCATGGAGAAGTCCACGACCCGAAGCCCTGCCAGCGGCTGGTCGGGGGTGGGCGACAGCGTCCGCGGCCTGCTCGGCGCCCCCGGCGTGATGCGCCACGGGGCCCGCGGGGCCATCATGCCGTCGAGGGGCACGAACGACTTGCGGGCCTGCCAGTGTGGCTGCTCGGACGTCTCTCCGGGGTGGGGCGTCACGGTCAGGGGCACGCGCTTCGCCTGTCCGTCGGCCGCCCACGCCGCCGCCGATCGTGTGGCCAGTCGCGGCACCATCGCCGCGTCGATGTCGTCCGCCCGGTCGATGCGCTGCTCGGACGTGGCGTACGTGGGGTCTGCACCCATCTCCGGCAGGCCGACGAGGGTGCACAGCCCGCGCCACTGTGCCGGCGTCAGTGCGGTGGCGCCCAGCCACCCGTCCGCCGTGGGCCAGCAGGTGGCGGGATAGGTGGGAGGGTACCGGTTGACGCCCCGGCGGCGGGACGCGGGACCACCCTTCACGAACGCGACGGACGCCCCCTCGGTCCAGCACAGGGCCGCTTCGTGGACGCTGGCAGCAACGTCGGTCGCGCCGCTTCCGGCACGCCGGGCGAAAAGGCTCGCCAGCGCCGGTATGAGGAGCGTCGCGCCGGCGATGATCTGCGGCGCTTCCCCCTGCGGCAGCGCGGGCCTGTCGACCGGGCCGAACGGGTAGACGAGCCCGGCGAGCGCGTTGACGATGGCATCCGTCCCGCTCCACAGGGCGGCGGGGCCGGACGGGTCGAACCAGGTAAGCCGCGCGACGAGGGCACCGTTGGCGGTGTCCGCCGTTTCGGTGAGGACGAGATCGGGCGCGTCGGCCGTGCCGGTCCCCTTGCCGCGATCGAGCCACGCGGCGTACGCCTCGCCGGCCGTGTCGCCGTATCCGATGTCAGCGGGGCCGGGACCGTCCGGCCGAGTGACCGTGGCCCCGAGCTCAACCAGCATGTGGCCGGCGAAACGCACGCCGACGCCGTCGCCCCGCTCCTCGACGGCGAGCCCCGCGAGCGGGGTCACGACGCCACCGTCCCGAGCTCCGACGCTCGGGCGGGAGTGCGCCGGGTGAGGAGGTGGCACCGCGCCCAGGAGCTCGCGCCGGTGGCAGTCGGCTCCGGATCAACCGCGTCGCATGGCGCGAAGGCGTGCGGGCAGCGCGGGTGGAAGCGGCACCCGGGCGGCGGGTTCATGGCGCTGCCGATCTCCCCGAGGATGACGTCCGTCGCCGGCACATGGTCCGGGTCGGGCCGTGGCGCGGAGGCGAGAAGCGCCTGCGTGTACGGATGGCTCGGGGCGGCGAAGACCTCCGCCGTCGGCCCTTCCTCCACCAAGGTGCCGAGGTACATCACGCCTGTGGTGTGCGAGAAGTGCTCCACCAGCGCGAGGTCGTGAGCGATGATGAGGTAGGCGAGGCCGAACTCGTCTTGGATGTCCGACAACAGGTTCAGGATCTGCGCGCGGATCGAAACGTCGAGCGCGGAGGTCGGCTCGTCCAACACGAGGGCCTTGGGCTTCACGGCGAGCGCGCGGGCGATGGCGATGCGCTGGCGCTGCCCGCCGGAGAACTCGTGCGGGTAGAAGCGGCCCGCCCCGTCCGGCAAGCCGACGATGGCGAGCGCCTCGTCCACCCGGCGGTCGATCTCGCGCCGCCCGGGCCGCTCGTGGGCGAGGATCGGCTCGGCGATGATGGAGCGTACGCGCAGCCGCGGGTTCAGCGAGGCGTAGGGGTCCTGGAACACCGCCTGCACCTCACGACGGAACAACGAGA